>CAYFVE010000023.1:16979-26545 GCA_964346605.1 uncultured Muribaculaceae bacterium
CGGAGTACAGCAAGACCACCACAATTCTCAGGGATCTCCTGAACGAATCGTTCTCGAACATCTATGTCAACAATGAGAACATCTACGAGGAGACTAAGAAGTATATTTCCTTGATCTCTCCTGATCAGGAAAAGATCGTGAAACTGTACGAAGGAAAAGAAAGCATCTTCGACCATTTCGAGGTCACAAGACAGATCAAGAGTTCCTTCGGCAAGGTGGTTCCGATGAAACAGGGCGCCTATCTCGTGATTGAGACGACAGAGGCGCTGAATGTGATCGATGTCAACAGCGGCATTCGCGCCAAGATTGACAATCAGGAGGACAACACCTTCGAAGTCAACAAGATTGCCGCTGAGGAGATAGCTCGCCAACTGAGACTGAGGGATATGGGAGGAATAATTATCGTGGACTTCATCGATATGGAATCCGGAGAGCACCGCAATGCACTGCACAAGTACATGCTGGATCTTATGGAGGATGATCGGGCGAAGCACAACGTACTGCCTCTCACGAAGTTCGGTCTGATGCAGATCACAAGACAGAGGATTCGTCCTGTGACTGAAATCAACACCGCGGAAGTTTGTCCGGCCTGCCACGGCACCGGGAAAATCGCCTCAAGTGTTGTAGTTGACGAACAGATCGAGCGAAACATCTCCTACTATGTCGAACACGGAAAAGCAAGCCTGACGCTTAAGACAAGTCCTATTCTTGGAGCCTATCTGAAGCGCGGCGGCGGAATGCTGGCGGACAAATCCTTTATCGGGAAATGGCGGAAGAAGTACAAATGCAAGATAAATCTCGTGGAAGTCACGGATTTTTCAGTTCTGCAAAATGAAATTTATGATGAGAATGGGGACAAGCTTTAGCTTGTCTCTTTTTTCATTCAGTGAACCTGCGTACAACGGCTCCGCATAACAGAAGCAGGAACATCAGCACGCAGATACGTCCCACGAAGTCGCCGTGCCGCACGAAGAAAGTCTCCTCGTCCGATAGGCCGACCCTTCCCCGGAGGACATCCTGCTTCCACCATTCCGTCCTGCTGACAATGCGTCCGGAAGGATCGATGAAAGCAGAGATGCCTGTGTTGCCGCAGCGGGCGATCCACCTGCGCGTCTCAATCGCCCTCAGCGAAGCATACGAAAGATGCTGCTTGTAGCCTGGCGTGTCTCCCCACCAGGCGTCATTGGTAATGACAGTAAGCAGACGTGCTCCCTTGCGGACATATTGAGTACAATACTCTCCATAGACAGATTCATAGCAGATAGCGGTTCCTACTGGGACGGATGAGGCATTCAAGTTGGTGACTTCCTTTTGTCCGATGCATCGCCCCATCACTCCCCCCAGTTTCTCATCAACTGGTCTGAAAAAAGCGGGATATGGCATCATCTCCACACCAACGACAAGTTTGCTTTTATGGAATATCCGGGGAGCATCTGAAGAGCTGAGCATCAAAGCCGAGTTGTGAGTCTCAAGCCATACGTCCTCAGAGCGCTTGCGAGCCGTATGGGAAGGGCGCTGACGGCTCTTGACATACTCAAATGATTCAGCGCCGATGAGAAGGGACGATTGCGGCCTGTCTGAGAGAAAAGCCTTGAACTGGGCCAGCGAAGGGCTCATCGAAAGATCGTTTGTGATGATGTCTCCGCCCTGATGGATAAAGGTCTCAGGGGCGATCAGAAGGATCGTGCTGTCCTTGGGGGCCTGGCTCAGCTGACTGATGAGCAGGTTGTTCTGTTCCTCCTGGCTCATTCCTTCGAACTTGTCGTACGGATCTATGTTCGGCTGGGCGATGAACACTTCCAGAGTTTCGTCTGACGGTTCAGGTCTGAGCATAAGTGAAAGGGTCGGAGGAGCGAGGTATAGCAGCACCGCGCCTGCGACACAGGCAGTCCTGGCCTTGCCGTTGAACTTTTTCCAACGGCCGCTTCTCAGCGACATCAGAATGCCGAAAAAACTGAGATTTGAAGCCCATATCCAGAGGGAGCCTCCGAGAGTTCCGGTGTACTCATACCACTGGATCCAGTTAGTCGTGCGGGCGAAGGAGTTGCCGAGCACAAGCCAAGGCCAGCTGATCTGAGCCCAGGTCAGATAATACCTCTCCCAGGCAATCCAGGCGAAGACCAGAAAGATGTATGGCAGAGGACCTCCGGTATGTTTTCTGCTCCAGCGGAAAAGTCCGAACACGAGCGACATCTGGAATGCATTGGCAAGGCAAGCGAATATTCCTCCCCCGACGGTAGCGTTGCACACCCAGAATGTGGTGGCGGCATTCCATAAAAGGAAGCATAGGTAATGCCACCTGCAGAAGCCCTTCATCTTCGATTCATAAGCGAGTTCCTCCGCGAAGAGAAGCGGGACGAATGCTACAAGTGACAGAAAACCGGTACCCTGGACCAGAAAAGGCAGGCTCAGAAGTGTCGCTGACAGAAGAATCAGCAGAAGAATTGAGATTCGCTTGGACATAAGATGCAAATATAGCGCATCAGAGCTTCAAATCAAAGCCGATGTTGACGACAAACCGGTTGTCGTGAGGAACCGGAAGACCATACATTACATCATTTCTATGAGTCAGTCTCCAGATGAAGTCAACGCGCACCATTCTGAATATATTTGAAATTCCGAAGCCCATCTCGACATACGGCGTTTCAAGAGTCTTCATTCCCGCCGGGAAGAGCATCCCTGAACCGAAGTCGGGATCTCCCGGATTCCCGTTGTTCTCCTTCCTTACTGTGCCATAGGCAGCCCTGAGAACAGCAATCTCCCGCAGGTTCATATTCCGCACCAACGGAATCTTTCCAAGGAAGAAACCCTTGAAGTTGTGCTCCCAAAAGAGGGTTGCCCAGGAATCGGATGCGAACTCATAGTAGTTCATACAGGCGAACCGCTGAGTGTGAAGGGCATAGGTACCGTTGCCCTCGTGGATCTCCAGCATAGGGTAAGGGACGGTTCCTACAATTGTGCCTGCCCTGAGATTTATCTCGGACGCGCCGAAAGGCGGAACAAGCCAAGTAAAGTCGATGCTCACCTTCGGGCGGAAAAAAGTGTACTCATTCTTTCCGATTCCCTTCATCGAAGCGGCGACATCGAAGACAACGACTGGATAGGCTGTATAGAAGTACTGCTTTTCGAAGACCCCCCTGGTGACAATCTGATCCTTGGACAGCCTGATCTTGAAGTGAGCCTGGTTGTATCCGACGGAATTGTACCAGGAACCGTCGGTCCTGATCATAGGGACATATTCGTTGGAGAATATCCTTCTGCTCTCGATGGCGAAAGTCATATTGACATCCTGCGTCCATTCGTGGTCGTAGGAGATGGAATAGTCATTTATCATACTGAGTTTCTGCCCGTCCTTCATCGCAAGGACAGAAGACATCAGGTCTCCGTTGCCGAAGCCGAATGAACCGGCACCAAGCCGTACCACATCGTGTTTGTAGGAGATTGAGACCTTCCTCGTAGGCTGGTTGTTGAACATAAACTCAAAGACTCCCCCTCCCTTGAGCCTCCTGTCTCCAAAGCCATAGGCCATATAGCCCATTACGCGAAACGTCCTGCTGAATTCCTTTGTTGTCTTGAGCCCGAACTGCACGCGCTGGTCTTCAAGCGCATTGAAGCTGTAAATCGATGAATACGGACCGATGCCGAGGTACTTGAACTCGTAGAATCCTGTCGCAAGCATATTCGCCAACTTCTCGACGCTCTTGTAAAGCGGCACCTGCTTTATGGAATCGACCATATTGTAGATGCCCTGCTCCTTTTCTGTCAGAGGGTACGGCCTGACCTCCTTCCAATAAGCCTCATCATTATTCAGCACATCCCTCTTCATAAGGACAGGCGCCTTCCCATCCAGAAGATCCACCAGGTCATTCACTTTGAAAGAAGGGTCGGAATAGTCGATCTGGCGGCTTGCAAGGAATGAGATCATCCTTGTAGAATCCCTTAAGACCACAGAAAAGTCTATGCAGATCTTCTCCTGGCCGTAGAACCATCCCTCATCCGGAATATGCTGGTTCACGACGTCGATCGCAAGGTCCTTCACCCAGTTGACATTGCCTCCCTTCTTCAGTCTCGCGTGGATGTCCTTCAACGCGAAATCCGTGGCGTCAATAGACATTTCACCGTCGAAAGTAGGTGAAGAGACCCACTTGGAAGGATGGAATCTGATTTTGTAGGTCTTCCTGCCGGCTATGTCGAGACTGTCCACAAGGTAATAATTGTAATACGTGTTTCCGCTGGAGGAAAGCGGAGAAGGGATTTCCACCTCGAAGATATTGATGAAGTTGGAGTAGAAATTCGGCTTGATGTACATACTGCCCGTGAACTGAGCCATTGTCCTCTGTTCGTCAATCCCGGAGATCCTGCTGGCCTTGATAACTTCCTTCTTTCTGGAAGGATTGCCGGAATGGTAGAAACGGGAGGTCGCCTCCGCAATCATTACCGGAAGATAAGGCTGCCCTGAGATGATTGAGGTGTCGATGTAGTCATAGACGAACATGAAGTCATCCGGAAGCAGTCCCTTGACGATAGTGTTGTCCGGATTCACAAGGTCAAGCTCATTTTTGCTGTATATGTCGCAGTCATATTGCGGCCTGCGCTCCGGATCATTCTTTTCCTTCGCATCGTTGACTTTCCTTAGGATTGATCGGACATATCTGTCATCCGGCTTGACAACTGAAGCGTTCAGCTCATTGACACTCTGGGTCAGCCTGAAGCGCACATCGTTGAAACTGCGGGGGCTGATGGTCTTGACCTGCTCCTCGTAGCCGAGAATGCTTGCGGAAAGTCTGGTGAGTGTGTCTATCCTGGTCTCAAGGGCGAAATAACCGTCAAGGTCGGCGGTCACCCCTACTGTGGAGTTTTTGAAATAGATTCCCGCAAAAGGGATCCCTTCTCCGGTGGCAGCGTCCACAACACGTCCTTTGACCTTCGTTGACTGCGCGTGGACCGCAGTAGCGGAGAGGATCAGGGAGAATATGGTTACAGAAAAGAAAACGGGAATATGTCTCAGGACTCTTGTCATCTGATCCGGTCTATCTTTAGCTGCTGTATCCGGTACCGGTCGTTGCAGTTGCTGACGAATATCGTGACTTCAAACAATTCCCCTCCGGCATTGAGGTAACCCAATGCGTACTTGGAGTTGGATCTCGAAGCCGTGTGATTGATTTCAAACGAACGAGGGGTGCGTGTGTCAAAGAAGTTCTTCAGAATCTGCTTTGCCTGATTCTTGCTCGAATCATTGGTCGTTGACATTATCGTTATCTCCAGGTTGTCCGCGAACCAGGCGGAAAGCTTTTCCGCATCCCCCTGCCCCAGATACTTGGCTATAGGGATAAAGACATCGTAGCCGTCTGTCGAGGCTGAGGCCGAGGCAGACAGACAGGACAAAGCCGCAAAAGATGCGAGGAAATACTTTACAAACGCCCTCATAGCGCCCGCAATTGTTGCAAATACCGAGCCACTTTCTTATTTTTGCAATGATGAAGATATGTTTGCTGACTGTCGGGAAAACCGACATAGGATGGGTTCGCGACGGACTGGAGACCTATGCCTCCAGATTGTCCCATTATGTCCCTTTCTCAATAACCGAGATTCCTGAGCTGAAAAACACTTCAGCCCTCACTCAGGCTCAGATCAAGGAAAAGGAAGGGGAATCGATCCTGAAGAATGTGAAGCCTGCGGACAAGGTCATCCTTCTGGACGAACACGGCCGGGAATACCGTTCGGTCGAGTTTGCCAGGGAGATCGGTAATCTGATGCTTGGCGGTGGCAAAGATATTGTATTCGTGGTTGGCGGCGCGTATGGCTTTTCAGAGGCTGTTTACTCCAGATGCAACGGGAAGATCTCGCTTTCGAAGATGACTTTCCCGCATCAGATGGTCAGGGCGGTCTTCACTGAACAACTCTACAGGGCCTTCACGATCATCAAGGGCGAACCATATCATCACGAATGACAAAAAGAAAGAAAGGAATAAGAGACTATCTTGTCTGGGGATTTCTGATCGCATCAGTTGTTCTCATAGCCTTTTCGCTGTCCTCTTCAAGAGTAACCGCAAACACATACAAGGAGTCTGTCAAGGCCAGCAGGACCGTCTCCAGAAGGATGAATGTCCTGGAGGAATATATCCGGGCCTCCTTGAACGATGACAGGAAAGGATGGATGGGACGCTATGACCTTCCTTCGGATATGGTCATCTACCGTTATTCGGAAGACACGCTCCAGTCCTGGAGCAATCAGTTCCCGGTTCGCAACGACGACATCAGCACCAGGATTGTGTTCCAGAGGCTTTCAAAACCGCGGGAAAGCATATCCTCGCCGCTTGCCGAGATTACGGGAAAGGCTTCATACGTCAACTTCGGCGAGAAGTGGTATCTGGTAAAGAGTGAAGTGAAGGGATCCAGGAAGGTGATCGCCGGACTTGAGATAATGAATTCCCTTGATGACGGCAGTTCCAACGGCGTGAACCGAAGGCTCGATGTCGGCAGGAACTACTCCATAACCTCCTTGTCGGAGACCGGCGGCTCGGTGGTACTGTATAACGGAGAGCCGGTCTTCAAGATTGCCTCTAACGCAATGACCGGCCAGCCGCTCACGACGCATTCTGCTTTGATATGGCTTGCGATCGTCTGCTTCATCCTGGCATCAGGAATACATCTCGGCAACAAGAGGACACTCAAGAGGCTCCTTGCAGTCCTGACCGGATTGTTCACGGTAATGGCAGGAGCCTACTTCTGGGGAGAGAACATAAACGACACTTCAAAGTTGTTCTCGCCGACGGTCTATGCGGACGGGCAGGTTTTCAACTCCCTGGGCGCCGTGCTGATCGCCTCTATGCTTATCGTCCTGAGCATATGCAGCATATTCGTGACCCGGAAGGACATATATCGGAAAATTCTCTCTTCAGGCAGCAGGAAGGCAGGTATGTTCCTGTTCGCCGGATGCATACTCCTGATCATAGCGGGGATGCTGGTCTATGTCCACTTCACCTTCAGGAGCATAATACTGAACTCGAACATCTCCCTCGAACTCTATATGCTGAATGACCTGAACGTCTTCAGCCTGCTGGTGTATCTGATGTATATTTCCTTGCTGATGACCCTTCCCCTGCTGTTCCAGACGCTGATGCCGCTGCTGAAGAGACTGACAGGGATTAAGGCGGATGTCTTCTCCGCCATGGGAAGGACAGTGACAGCCATCATCTTCTCCGCATATATGGTGATGACAGCCGCCACCCTCGGCTTCAGGAAGGAGCAGGACCGCGTGAACGTGCTTGCCAACCGTCTTTCGATGGAAAGGAACATCAGTATGGAACTGGATTTGAGGCTTATGGAGGACAAGCTCGCCACTGACCAGCTGATCTCCACCCTGGCGATGCTTCCGAACAGCAACAGCATCATACTCAACAGGATTGTCGAGAACTATATGCTGCGCATCTCACAGGACAACGACATTATGGTAGAGCTTTTCCCGGAGACCGAGAAAGACCAGAATGCCATAGCGTATTTTACGAATATGGTGACAAGCGGGTCCCCTATCGCCGACGAATCACACTTCCGCTACCTAAGGGATGCCAGCGGACATAGTCTCTACACCGGGAGTTTCGCGTACTACAATCCGCAGAGAGGCGTCACCATGATGCTCCTCACGATTTCTCCGAAATCGAACCGGGAGGACAAAGGCTATGCAAGCATCCTCGGATATTCCGCCCCTGGCGATGTTCTGATGCCGGCAAGATATTCCTACGCAAAGTATTCCTACGACAAACTTTCTTCCTACAAGGGAAACTACGCCTACCCTACCGTCCTTGAAGAGGAGATGAAGGCCGAATTGCTCGAAGCGGTCAGCGGAGTAATCCGCCTGAACGGCTACACCCACTTCATCAACAGGATCTCCAACGATGAAATGATCCTGATCTCAAGACCGAAGACAGAAGGATTCAACTATTTCGTAGCCTTCCTGTTCCTGACTCTGACATTCTATTTCGTCCTGTCAGCGCTGTCGCTTCTGAGGACCCGATCCAAAGAGAAGGAAAGAAATTACTACAAGTCCAGGATCAATGCCGCGATGATGGTTGCCCTGATAATGACCCTCATCACCCTGGCGAGCGTCAGCGTGCTGTTCGTTTACAGGAGAAACAACGCCAACCTCCGCTATTCGATGTCTGACAAGATCAATTCCCTGCAGACGCTGCTTCAGGCCAGATGCAGATTCGCCACAGACTACACCTCGCTGAACACGCAGGAGGCAGCCAACGTCATTGAGGACATCAGCAACACTATGAAGGCCGACATCACTCTCTATACGACCGGAGGCAAGGAATTCCGCTCCACCACTCCGGAAGTGTTCGACCGCCTTCTTCTTGGCTCCAGAATCAATCCCGAAGCATTCGAGAACATCATATTCAAGAACAGACGCTACTACATCAGCCGCGAGGACATCGGGGCAAAGGAGACGTATTTCCTGTACGCTCCTGTCTTCAACGCCATGGGGAATATGATCGCAATTATGAGTTCGCCCTACACTGACGAGAGTTTCGACTTCCGTTCCGAGGCGGTGCTTCACTCGATCACCATCATAACCGTATTCATGATCCTGCTCCTGCTGGCCAGATTCCTGATAGAGAGAGCAGTGGACAAGATGTTCAAGCCTCTTTCCGAGATGGGAAGAAAGATGAATGAAGCCAGCATCGACAACCTTGAATATATCGTTTACGAGCGTGACGACGAGGTCTCAAGCCTCGTGCGTGCTTACAACCTTATGGTCCACGACTTGTACAACTCGACAAAACAGTTGACGCAGGCTGAAAGAGACAAGGCGTGGGCTACTATGGCCCGTCAGGTAGCCCACGAGATCAAGAATCCCCTGACTCCGATTAAACTTCAGATCCAAAGGCTTATAAGGATGAAGGGCAACGGCAATCCGGCGTGGGCGGACAGGTTCGATGAGATTTCGGATGAAGTTCTCAAACAGATCGACCTCCTGGCAGACACGGCAAACGAATTCTCGACTTTCGCCAAACTCTACACCGAGGAGCCTGTAGAAATCGATCTAGACAGGTTGCTCAAGGAGGAGATAGACCTTTTCGACAGCCGTGACAATATCCGATTTGAATATATGGGGTTGGACAAGGCCACTGTTACAGGCCCTAAACCTCAGCTCACTCGTGTATTCGTCAACCTGATCGGAAACTCTGTCCAGGCGATAGAAAATGCCCAGAACGAGGCTTCGGAGAACGGCAAGGAACCGTTTCCGGGCAAGATTCTGGTTTCACTGCGTCTCTCCACTAAAGAAGGCTTCTACGACATCGTCTTCGAGGACAACGGCCCGGGTGTCAGTGACGAGAACCGGAGCAGGCTCTTCACTCCTAACTTCACGACAAAGAGCAATGGAACCGGACTCGGACTTTCCATCTGTCGCAACATCATCGAGAAATGCAACGGTGAGATCCTTTACTCGAAATCCTTCTCACTCAAGGGAGCGTGCTTCACCGTCCGCCTCCCTCGCCCATAACAGTCGTATCCATCTGCTATACTGCCAATCCATCTTGCCAAAACACGTGAACGCCAAC
>CAYFVE010000024.1:0-10605 GCA_964346605.1 uncultured Muribaculaceae bacterium
GGCATACTGATCGACGGAGAGGTAGCCTACTCCAAGGGATGTGATGTTCTGGAAGAAATGCGTCCCCTGGCTTGGGTCGATCCTGAAACCATCTATGCCATATTCGACGACCATACGTGCAGCGGAGATGTCCGACCAGGCTACAGGCACTCCCAGCGTAGGGATTGATGAGCCCCAGCGGCCCGGACCGATCAGGAAATAAGATTCCTTGTCCGCCATCATTCTGGAATTGATCTGGTTGACTTCAGCCGCCATTTCCAGCGTCTTCATCTTGTCAAAGGATTCCGGAAGGATGATGACAATGTACTTCGATTCATTGAAGTAGCCGTTGCCCAAAGCATTGTCCGAGAAAACCAGCTGTGTCGCGATTTTCTCGGAAGCCTCTTCGATATTGGAGGTCTGCGACTCGGTTCCGCTTGAGACAGGACGCACCTGAAGCAGTTTCAGAACTGCCTCACATCCTCCTGATTCCTTTATAGGATCCAAGGCGAATTCAATCTCCACCTCACCCATCAGTTCCTTCCGGCAGATCTGCATGATCTCTGTCATCGCTGTAGTGAGAGGAAACCTGTCATACTGGAATATGCCGTCGAAGGAAATAATCCTTGACCCGGCGGCGTGTATTCCAGGGAGCAGCCTGTCGTCCTGAGCGACATAGGTGGATGCCACAAGTTCAGGATGGTCATATTTTGCAATCGCTTCAGACACAGGAATATTACGAAGGTTTATTCCATCGTTTCTTGAAATCTTGAAGGCGCTTGGGCTCATATCCAGCACATACATTTCATTCTGGGTGTCCCTGAGCGCCAGCTGAGTGGATGACAGCTGCAAGATCTTGCGGGGAAGCCGCGGATCAACCCTAAGCGTGCGTCCGCCGTCCACGACAGTCTTGCCAAGGCCGAATGCTACATTCAAAACCCCGTCCTCCGCTTTTTCCGAGCCGATAGGGTAGGAGTTGAGGGAGCGGGCGACACCGGAGAGCATAGGATAATAATCGTTCCCGTGAGACGTTCCGCAGATTGTCTGGATGATCACCGCCATCTTTTCCTCGCCGAGGAGGTTTCCGCTTGCCTGGATATAGTTGCGGCTTCCGGAGAAATATGTCGAAGCATAGACGCTCTTGACGGCCTTGCTGAGTTCCCTGAGCATCCGGTCCTTGTTCTCCACAAGCGGACACATATAGGTTGAATATACGCCTGCGAAAGGCTGATAGTTGCTGTCTTCAAGTTTGGAACTGGAACGGACTGCCAAAGGATGCCTGACAGTCGCTACGAAAGCTTTGAGGTTTTCCGTAAGTTCGACAGGCAGATTTGAAGCAACGAACTCGGAAAGGATCTCATCGTCAGTCAGTTCTGCATCTATAACATACTGCAGGCCATTCTCCTGGATGAACTGGTCGAACCAGTCTGTAGTGAGGACAATGGAGCGGGGGATGGAAATGCTTAGTCCCGCGTATCTGTCGGTCAGGGCATATTTCTGAATAAGATGATTCAGGAATGCCAGACCTCTGGCCTTGCCACCGAGCGAACCTTCTCCCATTCTGGAGAACCAGTGGTAGTCTTCGTAGGAGTCCTTGTGGAACTCGGCGATGATGCCGCGTCCGATCTGCTTGTGATAACTGTGTATCTGATCAAGAAGGAAGGTCCTGAACTCGTCCGCGTCAGTGTGATGCTCAGCCCTGAAGGTCTCTGCCAGATTGAACAAGCCTCTGGCGTAGAGCCACTTTGAAAACATATTCCTGGACGTGTTGCTGACCAGCACGGAATCAGGTATGCTGTCGATGATCTTTTCCAGCTGCGCGAGGCTGGAAGCCCTTCCGCACTCGTAGCCGTTCGTAAAACGGAAGACAAAGTCGCCGAATCCGAACTCCTCCTTCATATAGTCAGCAAGCTGCAGAAAGAGGGTTCTGGAGTATTTCTTCAGGAAACCGACACCAAGTTCATCAGCGACACTCTGAAGACTGCCCTGCGAAGACTGGAGCAGAACAGGCATGTGGGGGTCGTATTCCCGTATCTTCTTGACAAGGTCGATTCCTGCGTCGAGTTTTTCCGTCTTCGGGTCATCTCCCTTCCTGATGATCATTCCGACGTCGGAAATCACGCCCAGAAGGTTCTTCCTGTATTTCTCAAAGTAGGCAAGGGCGTCCTCATAACAGGTTGCCAGAAAGATCTTCGGCCTTGACCTCTTCCTGTATTTCATCTGGTCCTCGTTCAGGGACTCGGTCAGGAATTCCCGGCTCTGCGTCAGCACTAGTTTGTAAAGCTCCGGCAGATAGGTCGAATAATATCGGACAGAGTCCTCCACAAGGAGGATAACCTTGATTCCGACTTCAAAGACGTCGTTTTCGGCATTGGCTGTGTCTTCAAGAAGCTTGACAATGGCTAGGATGAGGTCGGCGTTACCGTGCCAGCTGAAGACGAAATCGACGCCCGACATATCATATTCGAAAATCCTCTGGCGGATAGCCTTTGAATAGTGGATGAGCATAATGAATGGGATGCTGCTCCCGCCGGCCCGGATGTCGGACGCGAAGGAGAAGACAGCCTGATCCTGATCATTGTACATACACATTATCATATCCACCTCCTCGTCCGATTCCAGGATAGTCCTGGCTTCGGCTGAAGAATTCGCCCAAATGAATCTGGGCGGGTTGCTGAGGTTCAGGTCACGGTATTCACCGGATACCTGGCTCTCGATCCGGCCGTCCTTTTCGAGGGTGAATGCATCATAGTTGGAGCAAATCATCAGGATCTTCCTGATCCTGTTGAGCATCAAGGATTCTTCGTTCATCTTCTTCTGAATTCTGCGATTGTTATTGCGGTGGCGACAGCGGCGTTAAGAGACTCGGAGCCTTGCTCGCCGCGTGGGTATGATGGGATATACAGCCTTTCCGTGACCGTCTCCCCGACTTCGGGGGAGATCCCTTTGGCCTCGTTGCCGATTATAATCAGAGCCGGAGCGTCCACTCCGGTCCTGAGTTCCTTTGAATAAATGTCTTCTCCGTCCAGGAAAGTACCATAGACACTTCCTCCCGATCCTGAAACGCTTCTGCAAAGACCAGGGATATCGCAATAGCGAAATCTGACCCGGAAAACCGCTCCCATAGTAGATTGCACCACTTTAGGATTGAACACATCCACGCTGTCCTCAGATGCGAAGACCGCATTGATTCCGAACCAGTCCGCGATCCTGAGTATCGTTCCCATATTTCCCGGATCCCGGATTCCGTCCAGGGCAAGATAAAGACCCCGGGACAATTCCTGCCCGGATGGTGATTTCAAGTCAAATTCCATCTCCTTCGGCTTTCTAACGACGGCAAGCGCCGGGGATGGGGAGTGGAGCAGACTCATCCTGGCCATCGCGGCTTCGCCTATCTCACTGATTCTGTAAACCCTGTCCACTTCAAAGGATGAATTTTCCGCCTCTGCCACGATTTTCTCGCCTTCTACTATGAACATTCCGTACTGGTCCCTGAACTTTTTCTGTTCCAAAGACTTCACGAATTTTATCTCATTGATGGAAACGGATGACGCCATAAACTATCCAGGATTGGTTAACAAATATATCAATATTCTTTCTATTTTTGTAAAATATGGTCTCAAAAACGTCTCTGGTCAGATTCGCCGCACTTTTCGCGGCTGCCGCGCTCGGATTCTCGTGCAGCACCACGCGAGTTCTCGAAGACGGTCAGTACCGTCTTGCGAAGAACAAGGTGGAGATTACCAATGACGACAGGTTCAACACCAGGGAGGTGGAGAAATACATCAAGCAGAAGTCCAACTCGTACCTGGTCTTCGGATGGAATCCGTTTCTGAATCTCTACAATCTGTCCGGCCGTGACACAAGCAGATTCTCCACAAAATTATTCCGCAAGGTGGGTGTAGCCCCGGTCGTGTACCAGCCTTCCCAGGTTGAAGCGACAATAGACAACATCACCAGGCATCTCGAGTACCTTGGGTACTACAATTCCGTTGTGGAAAGCAATGTGGAAGTGAAGGGCCGGACTGTAGATGTGACATATTCAGTGACTCTGGGCAAGCGCTACCGCATCAGAAGGATAAGTTTTTCGGTACCGGAAGGAGAGTTCGAGAAGGATTTCTACGCCGACACCGCCAATGTCTCAGTCAGGACAGGCGACTTCCTTTCGGAGGCTGCCCTGGAAGAGGAAACGGAGCGTTCCGCGGCATATTTCCGAAGACACGGTTACTTCGGCTTCACGAAGAACTACTATTCCTTTGAGGCAGACACGCTTGCGCACGACGGTGAAGCCGTCCTCCTGATGCAGGTCAGGAACTACACGCGCAACCAGAATGCGGAAAACGCGAGGCAGCATCTCAAGTACGATTTCGGCAATGTCTCCATCGCGTGGGAAAAGGAACTTAATTTCAGGGAGAAGGTTCTCAGGGATATGAACACTATCGTTCCGGGCAGTCTCTATGACGAGAGGGTCGTGAACACGACCTATTCCCGTCTCGGAGCGTTGAACATCTTCAGTGGAGTTAATATGGCTTTGAATCCACGGGATACTTCAAACATAGTGGATTGCGACATCACCCTTTCTAGGTCGAGGATGCAGGGTTTCAAGGTCAATCTGGAGGGATCTACCAATTCGACCGGCCTTATCGGAGTCTCGCCCCAGTTAAGCTACTACCACAAGAATGTTTTCCACGGCGGCGAAAGGTTGAATCTCAGTTTCCTCGGAAACTTCCAGTTCAAGTACGACAACCGCAGCATCCGTTCCAATGAATTCGGTGTCTCAAGCAGCATAAGTTTTCCGGAATTCCTGGGGCTTCAGAACACGATGTTCAAGGGTAAGAGCGTGCCACGCACCGAGATTTCCTCTTCCTACAATTTCCAAAGCCGTCCTGAGTACACAAGGAATATAATTTCAGCCGCATTCAGCTATTCCGGTTCGCTGGATAACGGCCGCTTCTACTATCAGTTTTCACCGATCCAGGCGAAGATTGTCCGACTGAACGACATCGATCCGCTCTTCGAGAAAACCCTCTCCGGAAATCCATTTATGAGGGATGCCTATCAAAACCACTTCGACGTGGGTTCAGGCGCAATGATCTACTACACTACCTGCTCGGATCTGAATCCCAAGGTTTCCTACGAATATGTCCGCTTCCAGATTGATGCATCAGGCAATGTGCTCGGTCTTTTCAACGATTCTATGAAGACCGATGATTTCGGGTCCCGTCTTGTATGGGGCACTCCGTATTCGCAGTACGTACGTTCCGAAATAACACTCAGAAAGACCGTGGTTTTCGGTAGGAATGACAACTATGCCATTGCCACGAGATTCCTTCTCGGAGTCGGCAATGCCTTCGGCAATTCTTCAGCCCTGCCTTTTGAGAAACAGTTCTACAGCGGTGGAGCGAATTCGATGAGGGGCTGGCAGGCGAGGGCTCTTGGACCCGGCCGGTCAAAGCCGGATTCGACTTTCGTCATTCCGAGCCAGACAGGAGACCTGAAAATCGAAGCCAATCTGGAATACAGGTTCCCGCTTTTCTGGAAACTCGACGGAGCCCTCTTCCTGGATGTGGGCAATATCTGGACAATGAAGGAGACGGATGGCGATGGAGGCCGTCACACTCAGTTCAAGTTCAGCGACCTTCCGGAAACTCTGGCAGCCGACTGGGGATTGGGCGTCCGGATAGATCTCAATTTCCTTATTCTCAGGCTGGATTACGGTATGAAACTCTACGACCCGTCCCAAGACCACGGATCCAGATGGTATCCGTTCCGAACCGCAGACAAGACCCGCTCATCCGGATCTCTCCATTTCGGAGTCGGTTATCCTTTCTAGGAAACTCAATTCCCGACTCGAGGGATGCCGTGTTTATACAGGCTGCTTGAGGCGGAGGGCGCAGACGTTCTCGACGTGCTGGGTGTGTGGGAACATATCTACGGGTTGGACGGCTGTTATCTCGTACTTTTCGCAGAGGATGGCTAAATCCCGGGCCTGGGACGCCGGATTGCAGCTGACATAGACAATACGGGCAGGGGAGGCGTCCAGAATCACCTTTGCGACATCCGGATGAATCCCGGCTCTCGGAGGATCCAGGATGATGACGTCCGGCTGACCGTGCTCTCTGATGAAGTCCGGCTTCAATACATCCTTCATATCACCGGCGAAAAAATCACAATTTGTAATACCGTTGCCTGCGGCATTTTTTTTCGCGTCCTCGATGGCTTCGGGAACATATTCAATGCCGATGACCTTCGAAGCCTGCTTTGAAACGAACTGAGCGATAGTGCCCGTACCTGTGTAAAGGTCATATACAACCTCCTTGCCCGTCAGTCCGGCAAAATCCCTGGTGACAGCATAGAGCTTAAGGGCCTGTCCGGAGTTGGTCTGGTAAAATGACTTGGGACCGATGTGGAAAGTCAGGTCCTCCATCTTCTCACGAATGGTCGCATCCCCTTTGTAAAGAATGCATTCCTGATCACCTATCGAGTCATTCATCTTATTGTTTATAACGTAGTAAAGTGAAGTTATCTGAGGAAAAGCTTCAAGAATCGCATCCAACATTCCCTCTCTTGCTTGTCGGTCTTCATAGAAGAAACACATAATCACCATCAAATCTCCGGTTTCAGTCGTCCTTACAAACATATTGCGGACATAACCGACATTCTCCCTTATGTCGAAGAAATCCAGGCCGTGGCTGACAGCATATCGCTTGCAGAACAGGCGTATGTCATTTGAAGGATCTTTCTGGAGATAGCACCTGTCAATGTCCAGAACCTTGTCGAAGAATTTTCCCACGTGGAATCCCAAGCCGGCTCTGTCACTGGCAGGAACCGCTTCAGGATCCTCGTTTCTGAAGAACCAGCGCTTTGATGAGAAAGTGAACTCCAACTTGTTCCGATAGAAACGGGTCTTATCTGAAGGCAATGTAGGTCGTATCTCAGGAACATCCAGATCTCCGAGGCGGACCAGTTGATCCTCCACCTGCCTGCGTTTGGCATCCAGTTGCATCGGATAGGGGAGAGGCTGCCATTTGCAACCGCCGCACGTACCGAAATGCTTGCAGAAAGGTTCAAGGCGATCCGGAGAAGGAGTAACGATCCTGTCGATGAATCCCTCGTAATAGTTCTTCCGCTTCTTCGTCACGCGGATGTCCACGACATCGCCGGGAACGGCGAAAGGAACGAAGACGACCGCGCCGTCCCAATGTGTTATGGCCTTGCCTTCAGCGGCGCAAGCCTCGACAGTAAGATTCTCCAGAAGGAGATCAACTCTTTTTCTAGCCATCCTGTATGGTTTTATTTATCAAATTCGTGTATGAGAGACTGGGAAACATTGATTATAAAGTCACCCATCGCCTCCAGCTCGGCAAGCATATCGAGAAAATAGTTGATAACCAGGAAACGCTCGCTTTCCTTCTCGATCTTGAATATTCCTTCGTCTCGAAAAGCGTTTCTGGTCTCATTTATGTTGTCCTCAGCATTGTAGGCATTGGAAATGTCAGTCAGACTGCCTTCAGCGGCAAGTTTCAGGTTTGAAAGCATTACTGTGAAAGCCTTGTCAACCAGTCCGACCAGAAGATTCAGCTTGCCAAGAGAATCCTCATCGAATTCAAGATTATGCAGACGCAGACGGACCAGAAGGCGGCTGATGTTCTCACAACTGTCACCAAGACTCTCAAGTTCGCCTATCACCCTGTAGAGGACCTTTATCTCATTCGACTCCTTCTCTGAAACCTGCTCGGTCTGGATCCTTGTGAGAAAGTCTGCGATCTCATATTCAAATTTATCAGTAACTTCTTCACAATGAACAAGTTTTGAACGATATTCCTCGAATTTGTCAGCATCTTTCTCATTCAGGGCAAGTTTCACGTTACGGAAGCCCTCCTGAGCGGTCACGGCGTCATTGACGCATTCCTTGTAGGCCTGCTCGATTGATATTGAAGGGGTACCGATGATCCTTCCGCTTCCGATATAGCGCAGCCTGAATTCACCCTTGTCAGGCTCATCCTCCTTGATCCGTCTTGTCAGGAAGCGGGCAAAAGGTTTTCTGAACCAAGTGAGTACGAGCGTTGAGAAGACATTGAACACAGTATGGGCACAGGCGATTCCGAACACAGCTGTCAGGGGAGCGTCCAGACCGAACAGCGAAACAATCCTGAGACAAAAATCCGTGAATATTCCGAAAACAAACAAAAGCAGCACGGCGCCGGAAATGTTGAAGACCATATGGGCGAGGGCGGTCCTGCGCGCCTGCACCCCTGCATCCTTGGCTGCGAAATACGGAGTCAGGGTCGTTCCGATGTTCTCTCCAAGCACCATAGCCGCCCCAAGGCCGAACGGAATCCATTCTAGATAGACCAGCACCATCGTCAAAACGACCGAAACACTGGAAGACTGAAGCAGAAAGGACAGCAGAATGCCTGCGGAAAGGAATATCAGTACAGATCCGAAACCGCGAGAGGAGAGTCCGGCGAAGAATTCAGCCATCTGCGGCACTTCGCCGATTGCCGGTATGGAATTCCTCATATAGATGATTCCTATAAGCACCAGGGCGAGTCCCATCAAAGCCTGACCCAGGTTCCTGATCCGTGATTTCTTCAAAAGGGACATCACAAAGGCTGCTCCTACAACGATGAAGGCTATGGAAGATATCTCGATAGGAAAACCTAAAAGCGCTAATAACCAAGCTGTTATGGTAGTTCCAATGTTGACTCCCATAATCACGGAAATACCTTGGACAAGGGTAAGGGTCGCCGCACTGACAAGGCTGACAACGACAAGAGTTGCAGCGCTGGAGGACTGTTCGACAGCCGTGATTCCGGCGCCAGCGAGAATCTGCTTTGCAGTCCGGTCGGACTGCATCCATTTCTCAAAACGCCTCAGCTTTTCGCCGAAAGTTTTCTGTATGCCCGCGCTTAGCATCTCCATACCGAAAACGAAAAGGGCAAGAGCACCTAGAAGAGTGAGAATCTGGAGGAACATTGAAGGGAAGTGAATCTGATATATCTAACTTAACATAATATAAATTGTGTAACAACACTGGCATATCCGCTACACAAGCGAAGCAAGGCCCTCTGAATCGAATTTCTCGGCAGAATATCCCTGCCTGAATGTCGCTCCTTCACTGAGAATCCCGAATCCGGCGACGCTTGCCATCTCATCGAGCAATTTTACGCTGGCCATTGACCAGGTGAAAGATCCGAATGCCAAAAACCTGCGGTCCTTGACCATCCGGTCGCAGATTCCCTGCATAAACTGGCGTACAGGCGGGAATATTCCCAAATTATATGTCGGGGATCCCAGGATAATCGTGTCATACTTGAAGACATCCCTCAGCGCGAATGAATAATTCTCTTCCGCCAGGTTGTGGACGGCCACAGGAATCCCGCGTTTCTTGAGAGCTTCGGCAAGCGCCAGCGCGGCTTTCTCAGTATTGCCGTACATTGAGCCGTATGCCAGGCAGACACCTCGCTCAGCCTCATAACGGCTCATTTTATCGTACAATCCGACAACTTGTGGAATATGATTCTCCCACACGGGACCGTGAGTACTGCAGATCCTGCCGATTTCCAGACCGGCGAGTTTCTTAAGGGCTGTCTGGACCGGGCAGGCATATTTCCCGACTATGCTTGCGTAATAACGCATCATTTCGTCCTTATAATCCTCATAAGTGGCAGGATTTGAATCAGTTACAGACTCAGGAGCCGCCTTGAAGCAACCGAATGCGTCTCCGCTGAAGAGTGTCTTTTCTTCCGGACACCAGGTCACCATCGTTTCCGGCCAATGAACCATAGGAATCATAAAGAACTGAAGAGAGACCGCTCCCAGAGATATGATCTCACCTTCCTTGACAACCTTTATATTGTCTGTCAAACCCTGGTAGCCTTCAATCATAGGGACAGCCTTGGCGTTAGTCACTATCGTACATTCTGGATATTCGGCTCTGACCGCACCCTGTAGGGCGCTGTGGTCCGGCTCCATATGGTTGACGATCAGGTAGTCAATGGGACGGTCCCCTATTGCCCCTTTGATCTTTGAGAGGAATTCAGCCCTGAAAGCAGAGGCTGCCGTGTCGATTAATGCGATCTTTTCATCTACTACAAGATAGGAATTGTAACTTACACCGAACGGGAGCGGCCACTGGTTTTCGAACAGTTCGGTCGTGGTGTCATTCACGCCGACATAGCGGATCTTTTCAGAAAGTTTCATATCATCATTATAAGCATACAAATTTACTAAACTTATTCCGCTTTTTCTTAAATTTGTATTATACAAGAGAGAAAAAGGATTGACAATACCGTATTACAAAAATGTTACCACTAATTACACTTTTGTTTTAAATATTGATTATTAATAATATATACCTATGCAATCATTTAATCAGGATACAGCCGGAAGTACGATGCTCCCCCCTCTCCCAGAGCGGATGAGGCCTAAGAATCTGTCCGAATACGTCGGACAGAGGCACCTTGTCGGGGATGGATGCATCCTGAGGAAGATGATCGAGAGCGGCAATCTTTCATCGTTCATCCTATGGGGCCCTCCCGGAGTCGGAAAGACTACGCTTGCAGGAATCATCGCGCAGACTCTGAACCGCGCGTTCTTCACCCTTTCCGCGGTCAGCGCGGG
>CAYFVE010000024.1:10615-26158 GCA_964346605.1 uncultured Muribaculaceae bacterium
TCCATCAGGCCGCGGCTCCGATTCTATTCATTGATGAGATCCATCGGTTCAACAAAGCGCAACAGGATGCTTTGCTGGGAGCCGTTGAGAACGGAACCATAATTCTGTTCGGAGCTACAACGGAGAATCCCTCCTTCGAGGTGATCACACCCCTCCTTTCAAGATGTCAGGTCTTTGTCCTTAAATCCCTGGAAGTCTCTGACCTTCAAGCTCTTCTTGACAGGGCGCTCCACGAGGACATCCTCCTGAAGGAGAAGGACATAACCATAAAGGAGAACGAGGCGCTCTTCCGCTACAGCGGCGGAGACGCAAGGAAACTGCTGAATGTCCTGGAGATTGTGGTGGATTCGTTCTCCGGAAGTGACGGTCCGATAGTCATCGACAACAGCAAGGTAACGGACTGCATTCAGGAGAATCTTGCGATCTACGACAAGGACGGAGAGATGCACTACGACATCATCTCCGCTTTCATAAAGTCGATAAGGGGATCTGATCCGAACGCCGCGGTGTATTACCTCGCAAGGATGCTTGACGGAGGAGAAGATCCGCTATTCATCGCAAGGCGCTTGTGTCTCTCCGCTTCTGAGGATGTCGGTCTTGCAAATCCCAATGCCCTTCTTCTGGCAAATGCCTGTTTCCAGGTCGTGCATCAGATCGGAATGCCGGAAGCCCGGATTCCTCTGGCGGAGGTAACTGTGTACCTTGCAAGCTCACCCAAGAGCAACGCATCGTATATGGCTGTTGAAAAAGCGCTTGAAGAAGTTAAAAAGGACCAGACAAAGGCCGTTCCCCTTTATCTTAGGAACGCTCCAACCAAACTTATGGAAGACTTGGGCTACTCCGACGGCTACAAGTACGCGCACGACTTCCCCGGTCACTTCGTCGATCTGGAATTTATGCCGGAAGGCCTGGAAGGAACTGTTTTCTATGATCCGGCGCAGAACCCGCACGAAGACCGCCTCAAAGCCTATCTCCAGTCCTGCTGGCCGAAGTATTACCCCAAGAAATAAACCTTCTAGAACAGTCTTTCTACTGAGGAAATGATTTCTTCAGCTGAGAGGTCCGGGCTGAGGACAAGGTCCGGCTGCTTGAGTTCGAAGCCGACTTTTGTAGCATTGAGCATACCTGCGCCTGTGATGTTCAGCATCACGGTTTCATCCCTCTTGACCTGACCTTCATCCAGAGCCATCTTCAAGGCGGCGACAGCCGAAGCTGCTGCAGGGAAAATGTCATATCCCTCTTTGTTGAAGAATTGGAGAATCCAATAGACTATGTCGTCATTGGTCACCTTGAAGAAATCGCCTCCGGAAGCCTTGAGAGTATCGAAAAGGCCTCCTACAATGCCGTATGGCGGTTTTCTGTTTGAAAGGACCTTGGCAAGAATGACTTCGGCGCTGCGTCTTGACTCTTCGGCGGTAATCGGGACAAGATCCCTTGAACCTGCCTTCCAGGAATCATACATAAGGGTGTACGGAGCATTCTGAGCGCAATATACCCTCATTCTGTTCTCTCCGAACCGACCGTCCTTTTCGAGCCTGCAAGCGTTTTCCCAAGCGGCGATGGCGCCGGTGCCGCTGCCGACGGCCTGGAAGTATGCATCCGGAATTCTTCTGATCACCTCTACGGCGCTAAGGACCGTAGTTCCCATACCGTCGCGGCGGGCGACATTCTTAGCGCCGCCTTCAAGCATAAAGCGGGAATCCTTGGCCAGTTTCTCGCCCAAGGCGATGGCATCGTAATAGTCAGTTCCGTGAGGAGTGGCCAGCACCTTCACGCAAGGCTTTAGCCTGCGGGTGAACCACAAGTCCGAAATATTGTCGTTCGGAATACATATCACGATTGGAATATCATTGTCAGAGCAAACTCTGGCGAAGGCCCTGGCCGTGTTGCCGGCAGACTGCACGACAAGGATATGCTTGTCATTCTTCTTCATACGGGCGCAGACGGAGAAAGCCTCTGTCTCCTTGAAAGAACAGGTCTCCATCTTTGCTCCGTGTTTCGGAACAAAACCGGAAAGTGTAATATAGAGATTCTCCATCCCGAGAAGATCCGCAAGACCCTTGCTCCTGTATGTCACAGGAGAATGCGAATGACGCAGAGTTCTTTTTACCGGCAGCCAATCGGCATACCTGTAAAGTCCGCGCAGTTCGTTGCGAGGGTTGAATCTTTCATTTGCATAGACCGCCCTGACCAGAGCAGGAGATGATGACTCAGGATCGGCCAAAGACCATCCTCCGTCTTCGAACACCCGGCCTGAGGCGACGTTCATCAGTTTGTAATCAGTGGGTTGAAATCTCATATTATATACGTTGTTTTTATCTTTAGAGCTGATGGAAGAGGAAAACCATATAACCTATGAAGCACGACAGATAGATCACGCCGTCGGCGCGGTCAATCCGCCTTCCCTTTCCGGTGTAGGCGGCTCCCCAGATCAGAAGCGAACTGATAATCAGCATTCCAAGGTCCATATATGTCATACCGATGAACGAGAGGCCGCCGGGACCGCCGGGAAGTTTTCGGTAGGCGGCGGCGGAAGTGCCGAGAATCAGGAGAATGTTGGATATGTTGGATCCGAGAATATTCCCGAGGGCAAGTTGTCCCTTCTTCTTTATGGCGGCGACAACACAGGTCACCAGTTCCGGAAGCGAAGTGCCGAAGGCGAGAATGGTGATCGCGATGAACTTGTCGGACACGCCCAGGGACTTGGCTATAGACGTTGCGGAATCCACGAAACTGTCTCCACCGAAAATCAGGGCCGCCAGACCGCCTGTGACCATCAGAACAGCAAGCCAGACAGGTCTGTTATCCTCCTCCCGCGCTTCATCAGCATTCTCTTTGCCTTTCTTGAAGGAAAAGATCATATAAGCCACGAAAAGCCCAAGGAACACAATACCATCAATCCTGCTCAAAGTGTTTTCTGAACCGATTCCGAAAAGAGCGGAATGCATCCCCATAATGATCAGCAGGAAGCTCACGACTGCATTCAGGGGAATATCCTGCCTGAGATTCGGCTTTGTCATATTGACCGGACGGATCAGCGAAGTGAGTCCAAGGATCAGAAGAACATTGAATATGTTGGACCCGACCACATTTCCTATAGCAATGTCTGAGTTTCCCTTGAGGGCGCCGGTCAGACTGACAACCAGTTCCGGCATCGAAGTTCCTATTCCGACAATCGTCAGTCCGATCACGAATTCGCTCAAACCTGCCTTCCTGGCAATGGAAGAAGACCCGTCAACGAGCCATTCCGCTCCAAGTACAACCAGAACAAGACCTGCGATCAGAATCAGAATTTCAGAAAGCATAGGCGATCAATCCTGTCTTAACGGCTCTCCGGAAGCGAGACGCTCCTTTGAAACAACCGGGTTGGCGTAGATGCGGAGGAAGATGTCCTTGAGTTCCTCACCCCTGAACTTCTTCTCCACCTTTCCCATCCTGTGGGCCATATAGCCCGTGAATTTCTCAATGTCTTCCTTATTATAAAGATCAGCGTACTTTGTGCCGTAGATCAAATCATAGGCGATGTAGTTGGTCCTCCATAATCGGTAGCCTGCAATGACACGCTTGTCCACAGCATGGCGGATGGCCTGGTAGCGGTCGTTCTTGTCGCACCTGGAGGCCATTTCAATCTCCTCCTCACTGATCGGAAGACCGAAATTAAGATGGACGTCACCCTTCTGCTGACGGATGCCCATCACGATGCTGTGCATATCCTCGTAGTGGGTCTTCTCGTACTTCCTTGTCCTTGAGATCAGGATTTCCCTTGCCTTGCGGATGTCGCAGGGCTCATATTCATAAGAAATGCTGAGAGGGACGATGTTGAGCTCCCGGAAGTTTTCCTGGAAGGTCTTCTCTCCGCTCATATCCAACATCTTGAGAAGCCCCTGCTCGGTGGTGTCGATTCCATCTTTCGTACGGCCCTGCCTCTGGGCAAGCCAGATTGAGGCCTTGCCGGAAGTGATCGTCTGGCGGATGTACTTCGAAAGCACCTGGGAGGACAGATAGAGTTCCCGCGCCGAAATGCCGCGGATGACCTTAATCATCCTGTTCGAGCGGAGAAGGTACTCTATTGTCTTGCTTTGCCTGATAAGATTGTCTCCAACGCAGATCTCGGTCATCGGAATTCCGTTGTTGAACAGGACCATCTGGGTGATGGCCGGATCGAGTATGATGTCCCTGTGGTTCGAAATCGCAAGAAACTTCCCCTTCATCTCCTTGATGTAGCTGATGCCGTCGTAGGAGAAATTATGTATCGTATGGTCCACGCACCATTGCACGGCCTTGTTCATCACAGCTTCCTGGAATTCATCCACGCTGTGAACCTGACGGAGCGAGTCGCGAAGGTAGGTGACAGGCTCGTCCGGGAAGAGATATTCAGAGATGAGAAGAGCCATCGGGTGATTGGCGACCTTGTTAAGGGCCTTCACCGCTTCTTCGTCATCGTAAGGACATATATCGTCAAATTCTGATGAATCTGCCATTCTTTTTACTTTTTTGGACAAATACAAATTTAATCAAATTCCTTTCCATTCGCAACATCGCGGCGGAAAAGAAGCGAACTGTCCCCGTAACTTAGGAATCTGAACCCGTGGGAGAGAGCGAAGTCGTAGATCGTGCGCCAGTCACCGCCGACGAATGCAGAAATCAGAAGTATCAGGGTACTTTCGGGCTGATGGAAATTAGTGACGAGTATGTCCACAAGCCTGAATGTGAATCCAGGGACTATGATAATGCGTGTGCCGGCCTTAAGTTCACGGAGTCCGTTTTTCTCCAGATAGCCGATGAGCGCGTCAAGACTCTCTTCAATTGTGTATGGATATTCTTTAAGATAAGGGGCCCAATGGTCCACATCCCTCGGAAATCCGGTCTCTATGATGCTTACGCCTATGTAGAACAACGATTCAAGAGTCCTGACGGATGTCGTGCCGACAGCGATGAGACTGCCTTTGAAAGCACGTATCCTCTTTAAGAGTCCAAGGGTTACGACGAAGGGCTCCCTGTGCATAGGATGCTCCGAAACGTCGGAACTTTTTACCGGAAGAAAGGTTCCCGCTCCGACGTGGAGGCAGACGTTCTCGCAATCAATTCCTTTCGCTCTGATTGCATTCAGTACTTCCTCAGTGAAATGGAGCCCTGCGGTCGGCGCCGCCACGGAGCCTCTGAATTTTGCATACAGTGTCTGATAGCGCTCATAATCAATCGCTTCCGTGTCGCGGTTCAGGTATGGTGGAATCGGAACAGAACCGCAGATTTCAAGTACTCTTGAAAATGGGTTCCCATCCTTCCAGGTGAATTCGACAACTCCGGTCTGGCCACTTCTTTCAATCAAAGTAGCATTCAGACACATTTCGGCGATGTGCTTGTCTTCATCAGGATTGTAAAGCGATAGTACATCCCCCTTCCAACGCTTTGCATTACCTATTACACACTTCCATCGGCAACTCCCTGTCACGGAAAAGGCTGTATTGTATTCAGGGGGGGCAATCGGTTCAAGACAAAAAATCTCAATATGAGCCCCGGATCCTCGCTGGAAATGCAGCCTTGCCGGGACAACCTTAGTGTCGTTGAAAACCATCAGGGAGTCTGCAGGAAGCAGTTCGGCGAGATTTCTGAAAATATGTTCGTCGACCTTTCCGTCCTTGTAGCGGAGAAGCTTTGAGGAATCACGCTCCTGAAGAGGATATTTTGCAATCCTTTCATCCGGAAGGTTGTAATTATAGTCTTCTATCTTGATTGAAGGTATCATCTTGACAATTCAAAATTCATCGCAAAGTTAAATCATCTCCCCGAATATGCAAAAATGACTTGTCCTACACGTTTGAGCGAAAAGGAAGATCTTCCGTGAAGGCAGCCCAACTCGTTTACTTATGTTAATTCAAATAAAATAAATGTTAAAATTTACTCAAAATGCCCCAGCATTGACAATTATTAAATAAGAAAAAATAATAGTCGATTATTTTTGACGTAATAAACATATATTCAAATATTTATATAATATTATATAAAGTATCCGTTTGAAAAAGAGTGTGAACTGGATGAGCTTGTTTGGCATTTCGGGAAAATATCAATGAATATTAAGCATTAATGGTTTTATTATCAGTTTATTATATTCTATTATCTTATTTTAAATTCAAGTGTTTTCTTTTTCTTGTTCTCCCCTATTCACTTTTGTAACATTCAATTTTGTGTTGATTTTTACAATTTGTTTGTTTAATTTTGTGAACAAACAGTTGCGTTATGAACAGGCGTCTTCAGCAATTTCTCAATGTAGAGAACATCTCACAGTCTGCCTTCGCCGACAGCATCGGTGTCGCGAAAGCAAGTGTCTCCCACATTCTTGCCGGTCGAAACAAGCCAGGCTTCGAATTCATCGAAGGAATGTCAAGACGCTATCCAAACCTCAATCTGGAATGGTTGATTACCGGCAAAGGAAGAATGTACAAAACTGGAGAGTCTGAAGCCTCTGAGAATCGCGTATCGCCTGACACTTTGAATGGATCCGGTCAAATTTCAGGCTCCAGCGAGCCAACGCTCTTCCCCGAACAGACTGAACAACCTGATTCTCAGCTGCTTCAGGACTCAAGACATATAACAAAAGTTCTGGTCTTCTATTCAGACGGCACTTATAAAGAATTAGATTAGCCGGAATCGTGTCAAATATTGTATATTTGCACTGCTATGTACAAACAACTTATCAGACCTGTGCTGTTCAAGTTTTCGGCGGAAGCAGCGCATAACTTCACGCTGAAGGCACTCGATTTCGCCCGGAAAATCCCTCTGGCCGGCAACATCATAAAACTGATGTACCGCTTCAGAAGACCGGAACTCAAACGGAACGTTTTCGGAATAGATTTCAAGAATCCCGTAGGCCTGGCGGCAGGGCTCGACAAGAACGGAGAACACTACAACGAACTAGCCTGGTTCGGTTTTTCCTTTGTAGAAATAGGTTCCCTGACCCCTGCACCGCAGGAAGGAAATCCAAAGCCTCGTCTGTTCAGGCTCCCGCAGGACAGAGCCATCATCAACCGTATGGGGATCAACAACAAGGGGATATGCAATGCAATCCGGCATATCCAGGATGACCCTCAGAAAACGATCCTCTGCGCCAGTCTCGCCAAGAACAGTACAAGCGCCTCCGATGAAGACATCATCTCTGACTACAAAAAAGGGTTTTCCTATATGTATGACTTCGTCGATATGTTCGCTATTAATGTTTCCTGTCCTAACGTGGAAGGGCTGCGGAGTCTTCAGGACGTATCAAACCTGTCTGACATCATCGACCCCCTTCTGGACCTCAGAGTATGCTACGACACTTACAAGCCTCTCCTTGTCAAGGTTTCATCCGACATACCTCACGAAGAACTTGACGAAGTGCTCAAATACTGTATGCTGTCAGGCATAGACGGCATCATCGCAGGAAACACGACCACTTCCCGTGAAGGTTTGACGACCAACACGAAACGGATAGAGAAAATCGGCCACGGAGGTCTTTCCGGGGCGCCTCTGCACAAGAAAAGCCTTGCCCTTGTGAAGTATATTCACGAAAAGACCGCCGGAAGGC
This sequence comes from uncultured Muribaculaceae bacterium, assembly GCA_964346605.1. Lineage (GTDB taxonomy): Bacteria > Bacteroidota > Bacteroidia > Bacteroidales > UBA932 > Cryptobacteroides. Next base: position 18,177 of record CAYFVE010000024.1, read on the forward strand.
TTCCGATTGTCGGAGTCGGTGGAATAATGTCTGCCTCCGACGCTCAGGATATGCTTGATGCAGGCGCCTCGCTTATTGAAATCTACACAGGCTTCATCTATGAAGGCCCGTCTATTGTCAAAAAGATACTAAAACACATCAAATGACACAGGCATCGATATGCACTATCGGCGACGAAATCCTTATCGGACAGATAGTTGACACCAATTCTTCACACATTTCCCGCTCTCTTGGTGAAATAGGGATAAAAGTCACCAGAATGCTTTCAATCGGAGATGATCACGATGAAATCGTGGACAATCTGTTGAACGAACTCAAGCATAATGACATAGTAATCTCGACAGGCGGTCTCGGACCGACCGGGGACGACATCACAAAGGCCGCGCTGGCGGAGATTTCCAGCAGCGCGAAATATGTCGAGCACGCTGGCCAATTGATGAAAATCAATGAGATCCTGCATTCTCGCGGTCTGGATGTCCTGGACATAAACAGGGCTCAGGCTCTGGTTCCGGAGACCTGTGAAGTTATTGTAAATCAACTAGGGACTGCGCCTGTTATGGTTTTCCGCTTTCCTGAAGAGAGATTCGGACATCCGGCAACTCTCTATTCTATGCCGGGAGTGCCGTTCGAGACGATAGGAATGCTTCCGCAAGTAATCGCCGACATCAAGGAGCATAATCCCGTTACGGACATCTTCCACAAGTGCGTGATGGTCTTCGGCCTGGCAGAGTCGGCGCTTTCGAAGGAAATCGAATCATGGGAGAGCAGACTACCGGAAGATATGCATCTCGCCTACCTTCCAAACACCCTCACCGGAGTTCGTCTTCGGCTCTCGATCTACGGCGGCCGGAAAGAAGAGGAAGAAAAGCGCATTGACGAGCGGTTCGCGCTTCTAAAGCCGATTCTGGGCGACAGGATCTATTCCTACAAGGATGACACGATGGAAAGCGCCATCGGAGACTTGTTTCGGGGAACAGGAATGACCCTCACCACGGCGGAATCCTGTACCGGGGGCAAAATCTCATCCCTGATCACCTCTGTGCCGGGTTCTTCCGAATATTTCCTGGGCTCAGTCACATCCTACTCCATCTCCGTAAAACAGAAAGTCCTAGGAGTCATACCCGAAACGATCAATGAATATGGAGTCGTAAGTTCAGAGGTCGCCGCCGCAATGGCAAAGGGAGTCAGGAAACTCACCGGAAGCACCTACGCAGTTTCCACGACCGGACTGGCCGGACCAGGTGGAGACGAGTCCAATCCTGTCGGAACCGTATGGATTGGAGTCGCCGGACCAGGTGGAACAATAACTGTCAAAAAGAACTTCAAAAATGACAGAAAGAGGAATATTGAGCGATTCTCAGCCTCTGCTCTCAACGAATTGAGGCTTATGGTCTTGAGTGACATTAAAAGTTGAGAATCAAGCTATACAACAAAATTGTTTTATGGTTTAACATTTTTGTTATACAATATTTCCTTAAAAAACGAAAATCAATGTAAAGAATTAGAAATCACTTCATTGAAGACTCTCAAGAAGTTTTTCCCGGCAACCTTTTCAATATCCCTATTAGAGTAGCCTCGAAGTGTCATTTCGTCGAAAATTTTAGGAAGCATACTGATGTTCTCCATCCCCTCCGGAGTCACTTCGATACCGTCAAAGTCGGAGCCTATGCCCACGTGGTCAATTCCAGCGACATCAACCGCATGGTCGATATGATCGACAATCCTCTTGTACGAAGGTCTCGGCCTGTCGTCCGGATTGTCCTCGTCAAAACCGTCCGCATATTCATCTGAAAGGAAGACCGGATAAAAATTCACCTGCATCACTCCGCCGTGGGCGGCGAGAGTCCTGAGCATATCGTCCGTCATATTCCTTCTGTGTCCGGCAAGGGCCCTGCAACAGGAATGAGTCGAGACAACCGGTGATTCTGAGTACCTGATGACATCGTAGAATGTCTCATCCGAGACATGGGCGACATCGATGATCATTCCCAAGCGGTTCATCTCCCCGACCACTTCCCTTCCGAATGGACTCAGGCCGTGCCATCTTCCGGCTCCTGCAGCGGAATCGGCGATTTCGTTGTCTCCGTTGTGAGTAAGTGTCATATATCTGACTCCCATCCTGTAAAACAGTCTCAGAAGAGGGAGAGACTTCTGGATCGGCGCTCCATTCTCCATCCCGACAAGGATAGAAATCAATCCCCTTGCCTTGTTGTCAAGCGCCTGCTGGGGAGAAAGAGCCATAGCAACCTTGTCTGGATTGGCGTCTATTGCATCGTAAACTCCGGCCAGCATCTCCAGGGCGCGCCTGGTTGCCTCGTCCGGAGTCAGGTTCGCGGAAGTGTACAATGCGAAAAAGGAGGCATCGACTCTGCCGGCCTTTAGCTTCGGCAGGTCCACGTGCCCCCCTTCATTGTCTATTCCAATGTCAGCGCCTCTCATCATCCTTGATGGAGTGTCACAGTGGGAATCAAGGACAAACATATCTATTTGCGTGAAACAGACGCATTCTGGATCTTAATGATCCTGATTTCAGGATTCCCCAGATATTTGAGATCCGCTCCCTTTCCAAGGTCAAGCTCAAGGGTTTTGGATGGACTTACAAGCGCTGATGCTCCGCTGAAGGATGCGGTGACGACCTCAGACGAGACTCCCGTCACATCGACTTCCCCGCCCTTGCCTTTGATCGTAACATTTTCCGATCTGCCGGAGATGTCGGTCTTTGAACTTCCCGTAGTGTTGACCACAATCTTGTTTTCCACGTCTCCATTGACCTTGATTTTAGAAGAACCGCCGCCATTGACTGTAAGGTTCCTGGAAGTGCACTGGAGGATTACCGAGCCCTTTCCGTCTCCGTTGACGGTTACATCACCCTCTGTCTTCACAATCAAGCTGTTAAGTTTCGCATTCTTGTCCACGCTGAATTCCGCAGACTTGGCGACAATAGAGAGGTTCGAGATGACAGTGCTGCCGGTGAGTTTCAGGCTGAATTTCTCTGCAGAGATTGTCCCGGACTCGATGAATTTACAATTATCATTCAAAGTCAATGAATTGAGCACAGGGACATAAACATACGCTACAAGTGTAGGCTCTTCGGAGTTCTTGCCTTTGTACTGCTTCTTAAGTTCCTTGGGGATGTTTTTGTCGTCCAGGTTGATGTACAGGACATTTGACTTGACATAACACTGAACGTAACTTTCCAACGCGTCATCAACATTTATCTTAACGCTGTAACTGTCATTCTTGATGACGGAGACCTTGAAGCCGTTGGATGCCTCCACTCCGTCGAATGGTGAATACTCGCGTTCGATTGTACGGGTCTGCGCCGACCCGGAAAAGGCTGATGCAAGAATCAGCACAGCAGCAGCCAGAAAACTGGAAATAAATGATTTCATATTGCAAAAAGTCTTAAGGTTATTTGTTTATTCCTCCAATTTTTCCATAAGAGATTCCCATTCCTGTGTCTTGCGGTCAAGCTCACGCTTGTCTTCAAGATAAGTTCTGGTAAGTTCTATAATGTCATCCTTATCGGATGGATTAGAGAGTATCTTCTCTATTCCTTTCATCTTCGCCTCGATCTTCCCTATCTCACCTTCAAGGAATTCCATACGATGCTTCATCTTCCTCACTTCCTTCGATTCGGATTTCTTCTGTTCAAATACCTGCTTGGCCTGCTCCTTGGCGGAGATAGCTGGATCGGCCGGAACCGCACCGGAACCGAACCTGCGTTCAAGTTCCTGCAGGGACTCTATCCTGCGCTTCTCCAGGAATTCACTGACACTGCCTAAGTGCTCTTTGACGTGTCCGTCACGGAATTCATACATCTTGTCAACAAGCCCTTCGAGGAAGTCACGATCGTGTGATACAACAATCAGTGTGCCATCATAAGCCTTGAGAGCTTGCTTGAGGATATCCTTGGACTTGATGTCCATATGGTTCGTAGGCTCGTCAAGCGCAAGAAGATTGTAAGAACGGAGCATAAACCTGGCCATTCCAAGCCTTGCCCTCTCCCCACCGGAAAGGACACTCACTTTCTTGTCGATCTCCTCTCCCCTGAAGAGGAACTGTGCCAGAATGTCACGAAGTTTCGAGCGTATGTCTCCGACTGCGATGTTGTCCAGGGTTTCCCATACGGTAAGACTGCGGTCCAGGACATCTTCCTGATTCTGGGCATAATAACCCATATTCACATTGTAACCTAACCGCGCTTCGCCTTCTATCGGCTTGAGTTCTCCGCTGATCACCCGCATCAGGGTTGTCTTTCCTTCACCGTTGCGGCCGATAAGAGCGACTTTCTCCCCTCTCCTCACCTCTATGTCGGCATCTCGGAAAACCACTTTCTGCGGGTATCCGACCGTTAGCCCTCTGCCTTTGAAGACGATGTCTCCGGCCCTTGGAGCAGGAGGAAACTTAATGGTAAGAGTCACATTATCAGTCTCGTCAATCTCGATTCTATCGAGTTTTTCAAGTTGCTTGATTCGGGACTGCACCTGATTCGATTTTGTCGGCTTGTAACGGAACCTGCTGATGAAATCCTCTGTCTTCTCAATCATCCTCTGCTGGTTCTCGTAGGCGGAAATCTGTTGGGAGAGACGTTCCTTTCTCAATTCAATATATTGGGAATAAGGCACTTTGTAGTCGTGAATATGGCCTAGCATTATCTCCACGGTACGGTTGGTGACATTGTCCAGGAACTTTCTGTCGTGAGAGACGAGAAGAAGCGATCCGCGGTGGTTCTTCAAATAGTCCTCAAGCCATTCGATGGACTCTATGTCAAGGTGATTCGTAGGCTCGTCAAGAAGGAGGATATCCGGTTCCGAAAGAAGAATCTTGGCCAGCTCGATCCGCATGTTCCATCCCTGGCTGAAAGTCTCGGTCTTTCTCCCGAAATCACAATCCTTGAAGCCAAGACCGAGAAGAGTCTTCTCCGCAAGAACTTCCATAGGCTCGCCCTGGGTTACGGCAAGAGCGTCAGTGAGTTCGTTAAGCCTGTTGATAAGAGCCATATAAGAATCTGATTCATAATCAGTTCTTGTAGCTAGTTCAACATTCACTTTATCAAGTTCCCCGTGCATTTCCGTGCTATGACCGAAGGCTGTAAGGGTCTCTTCCATCACGGTTCTTCCTTTGTGATGCTCCATAATCTGGGGAAGATAGCCGATGCGAATGTCGTTCGGCTTGTCAACAGATCCGGATGAAGGACTCTGGAGTCCGCAGATAAGCTTCATTATGGTTGACTTGCCGGCGCCGTTCTTCCCGACAAGACTGATCTTGTCATTGTCACTGATGTGGAAGTCTATGTTGTCCAGGAGTGTAAAACCTCCGTAAGCGACTGTCAGTCCATTGATCGATATCATAATTCCTTGCACTGGATAATGCTGAACTCGTAGAGACCGTAAAGCGGAAGCGCCAGCACGAACATTGAAAGAGGGTCTGCCGGAGTGATCATTGCGGAGATGAGAAGTATCGCCACAAAAGCGTGCTTCCTGAATCTTTTCAGCATTCCTTTCGTTACCAGTCCCAATCTTGACAGAATAGCGATTACGGAAGGAAACTCGAACACCAAGCCGATCAGGAGCACCAGCGAAACGAACAGACTGATATAGCTGTTCAGGGAAATAGTGTTCATAACCATATCGCTGACCGTGTAGTTCATAAAAAACTGAAGACAGACAGGAAGCACAAACACGTAGCCGCAGGCGACCCCCAGATAAAACAGGGCCGATGCCATCAGAAAAGCGCTTCTTACTATCGACTTCTCCTTTTCATACAGAGCCGGAGCGACGAACTTCCAGATCTCCCAGATGATGAACGGGAACGAGATGACGATCCCTACCATAACTGCCATCTTCAGATGGACGAAAAACTGAGCGGTGATGTCAAGGTTGACAAGAGATATGCCCACCTTCCAGCCAAGCCACTTATAGAGGAAAAAACCGTCTTCAGAAGGCCAGAGCACGAACTTGAACAGCAGATTCTTGAAGCAAAAGACAACTGTGCTGACAACTATGACAGCGGCTATCGAGCGGAACAGGGTTCCTCTCAATACCTCAAGATGGTCCCAGAAGGACATTTCTGCATCCTTCTCCGCCACTATTACTCCTGATTCTCTTCAGGCTTCTCTATCTTGTCCGGAGTCCTGGCAGGTGACTCGACATCTTTCTTGATGTCATCAACCTCCTTCTCCACCTCACTCATCCCTTCCTTGAAACTCCTGACACCCTTGCCAACCCCGCGCATAAGTTCAGGAATCTTCTTGCCGCCCCAGAGAAGAACTACTACCGCGACAATCGCGACGATTTCCCACGCGCCCATAAATAAAGGTGTAAACATAATGTTGTGTGTTGTTTGCCCGATCGAGCCGGACAATAATTTAAACTATTTTGTCATTTATATGGTCTTCTATCGCCTTCAAAAGCTTGTCCGGACAACGGACCGGACGCCCTGTCTCCTTGTTGAGGAACCCCAGCACCACTCCCCCTTCGACGCAGAGTTCGTCATCCTGATTATAAACTGCCTGCTTGACCCAAAGCTTTGCAAGCGGAGTCTTCTCTATCATTGCAACAACTCTGAGGACGTCCCCCATCTTTGCCGGATGCTTGTAACGGCATTCCACAGAAACAATCGGAATGGTAACTCCATCCTCCTCGCATTTTTCGATAGGGTACCCGAACTCGACCATCATATTGTTTCTCGCACATTCAAAATATCGGATATAATTTGAATGGTGAACGATGCCCATTTGGTCGGTTTCGTAGTAACGAACAGGGAAAAAGGTCTCAGAATATACCATAACAAAAATGTTTGTACTTAAAACTACTTTGTTTCCTTACTTGTTTATCAATAAATTAAGAGCATTCTCAAGACTTTCAATTTTTGAAAGGCTATCAGCCTCTTTTTTACGCTCAAGTTCAACGACCTTCTCCGGGGCGTGCGCGACAAACGACTCGTTTCCGAGTTTTTTCCGCACGCTTTCAAGGAATCCGCGCTGGTGGTCAAGTTCAGCCCTGACCTTTGCGATCTCCTCTTCAGCATCGACAAGATCTCCGAGTGGAACGAACATTTCCACTGTACGTACCATAAACGAAACGCCGCCGCCATCGCCGAAGCCCCCGACTTCCGATGCCGTTGAAATATTGGCCAGTTTAGAAACGAGCGGAAGCATTTTCATCGGGAACTCGCCCTTTATCTTCAACTCAAGTGCCACCTTTGGAGAGATGCCCTTCTGCTGACGGATTCCGCGAATAGCCACGACGGCTTCCTGAGCCATCTCGAAATCAGTTATGGTCTTCCCGTCAACCTGGCCGGCCTTAGGAGTCGGCTGGTACATTATGGTCTCGTTCTCTCCACGCTCCGCCATACTCTGCCAGAGTTCTTCTGTAATGAAAGGCATCACAGGATGGATCATCTTGAGAAGTTTCTCAATGAAGGAAAGTGTGGCGTCGTAAGTCTTCCTGTCGACCGCCTCTCCGTAGGCAGGCTTTATCGCTTCAAGGAACCACGAACAATACTCATCCCAGAAAAGCTTGTAGATAGCCATCAGGGCATCTGAAATCCTGAACTTGCCGTAATGGTCTTCAACAATCTCTATCGTCTGGCTTAGCTTGCTATCGAACCATTTGACAGCCAAGCGATTGACATCGCTTTGTTCTAGCTTTTCATCAACTGACCATCCCTTAATCAGGCGGAATGAATTCCAGATCTTACCGCAGAAATTCCGGCCCTGCTCAACCTGTGACTCATCGTAGAAGATATCGTTGCCCGCAGATGAGCAGAGAAGCATTCCTATACGGACTGCGTCCGCTCCGTACTTGGCTATCAGGTCAAGGGGATCCGGAGAGTTGCCCAATGTCTTGGACATCTTGCGGCCTAGCTTGTCACGAACGATACCTGTGAAATAGACATTGCTGAAAGGCTTTTCACTCATAAACTCGTTGCCCGCCATAATCATTCTGGCAACCCAGAAGAAGATGATGTCCGGAGCG
>CAYFVE010000025.1:0-15902 GCA_964346605.1 uncultured Muribaculaceae bacterium
CCGGTGAGACCGGTGTCCCCTGCAGGACCGCCGATCACGAACTTGCCAGTAGGATTGACGTGAAGGATATAGTCTCCCTTGAAGAGTCCGGCTGTCTCAGGGTCAAGAGCTGCGATTACCCTTGGGATGAGGATGTCCCTGACGTCCTTCTCGATCTTTGCGTGCATGGCCTCATCCGAATCGAATTCGTCGTGCTGTGTTGAAAGAACGACGGTGTACTGGGACTTTGAGTCCGGTCTGAGATAAGGCATCAGATCCGGCTCATCGTGGCGTATGTCCGCCAGTACTCTGAGAGTGAGGTGTGAGAGATAGAGAGCGAGAGGCATATAGTGCTCGGTAGCCTTGCAAGCGTAACCGAACATCATACCCTGGTCGCCGGCTCCCTGATCCTCAGGATTCTCACGTACAACACCGCGGTTTATGTCTCCGCTCTGTTCGTGGATAGAAGAAAGGATTCCGCAGGAATTGGCATCGAACATATACTCGGCCTTGTTGTAACCGATTTTGTCGATGACTTTTCTTACTGTTCCCTGGATATCGACATAACCTTCTGAACGGACTTCACCGCCTACGACGACCAAACCCGTTGAGCAGAATGTTTCACAAGCGACTTTTGATTCAGGATCCTGACGTAGAAACTCGTCCAGGATGGCATCTGAAATCTGATCGGCCACCTTATCAGGATGGCCTTCGGAGACTGACTCCGAAGTAAAAAGATAGTTCATTTCTTTAGCATTTTTTTAACCGAGGTTGCAAGCGGTATCAAATCCGTCCTCGGAAAGTTTACGGGTGCAAAGATATCACATTTCTATCAAACCTGAAAGAAAATTTTAGCAACCCGAATAAATGTATTAATTTCGCAATTGAATTATGAACGAAACGTAAGAGATTTTACATCAATACTATTTTAACATTCTATGGTTCAATTACTCAAAAGAAGTTTCGCTGCCTTGGCAGCGATCCTTGCCGGAGCAGTGGCATTCGCACAGGTCACAACCTCCAGCCTCGCCGGACACATTTCTGATGAAACCGGTGAACCTCTTGCAGGCGCGGCAGTAGTTGCTGTCCACACGCCTTCAGGCACACAGTATGCTACCGTAGCCAATGGCAACGGTCAATACACTATCAACGGTATGCGTGTCGGTGGTCCATACACCGTCACTATCACTTTCCTTGGCTACCAGACGGTCCAGTACACGGATGTTACCCTGCAACTTGCTGAGACCTACAATCTGAATGCCCGGGTCAACCCTGATAACGAGCAGCTCCAGTCCGCTGTCGTTTTGGCTTCCCCTTCATCCAAGTTTGCAGGCGAGAAGACAGGTGCTGCGACCAACATCAACAATTCCCAGATGGGAATTATGCCGACCGTTAGCAGAAGCATCACTGACATCGCCAAGATCTCCCCTTACGGAGGCAACGGAATGAGTTTCTCAGGAGCGGATGGCCGCAACGTCAACTTCACTGTTGACGGAGCGAATTTCAACAACAACTTTGGTCTCAGTTCAAGCCTTCCTGGTGGTGGCAGCCCTATCTCAATCGATGCAATCGAAGAGATGCAGGTCGTCATCTCCCCATTTGACGTGCGTCAGACCAACTTCATCGGTGGTGGTGTCAATGCTATCACCAAGTCCGGAACCAACACATTGAGAGGTTCCGCCTACGTTTACCACCAGAATGAGAATATGCACGGCAACCGTGTCTATGACGAGGAACTCTCAGAGCGTGAAAGGGATCGCAAGACCACCTATGGTTTCACGATAGGCGGTCCTGTCATCAAGAACAAGCTTTTCTTCTTCCTCAATGGCGAGTACATCAAGAAGCCTACTGTAGTAAACCGCTGGCGTGCTTCCGAGGACGGAGTGATGAATATCGACAAGTACATCAGCCGTACCACCACCGCGGATCTGGAGGCTGTGAAGAACAAGCTCGCCAGCCTCGGCTACGATACGGGTTCCTACACTGATTTCCCGGCCGACGAGAACAACAAGAAGATTCTTGCCCGCATCGACTGGAACATCACCAACGCGCACCATCTCGCTGTACGCTACAACTTCACTGACAACGTCTACTGGAATTCTCCGAACGCATCGTCTTCAGACGCTGCGACACGCCCTAATTATGCGCGTATGTCCCAGTACTCCATGTCCTTTGCCAACTCGATGTATTCGATGCACAATAAGGTCAGCACTTGGTCAGTGGATCTCAACAGCCGCCTCAGCGACAACCTGTCCAACCAGTTCCTCGCGACATATTCCCACATTGCCGACGAGCGTGGCAGCAACTCAAGCAAATTCCCGTTCATCGACATCCTGAATAACAGATACGATGAAGACGGAAAGATTTCAGAGGTTCTTCCTTACATCTCCGCCGGTTACGAACTGTTCACTTGGGGCAATTCGGTTACCAACAACACAATCACCATCAAGGATGACGTAACTTACTATGCAGGTGACCACAAGATCACAGCCGGAGCAAGCTACGAGTATCAGATGGCTCTCAACCGCTATATGCGCGAGGGTACAGGTTACTACAGATACAGCAGCCTTCAGGACTTCCTCAATGACGCTGCTCCTGAGACGGTCAGCCTTACCTACGGTTATGACGGTGAGACCTCCCCTGCATCAAAGGTGAGGTTCAGCCAGATCGGTTTCTATGTCCAGGACGACTGGAACATCTCCAACAGATTCAAAGTGAACTATGGCGTCCGCTTCGACACTCTTGTCTTCAATGAAGAGGATGTAAAGGAAAATGTCCAGATCTCCCAAATCGATTTCGGCGGCAAGTCTCTCAACACGGGTCTCTGGCCAAAGACCAGACTGATGACTTCTCCGCGTTTAGGATTCACTTGGGATGTGCTTGGCGACAAGTCTCTCAAGGTTCGCGGCGGTACCGGTCTCTTTGTAGGCCGTCTCCCTCTCGTGTTCTTCACCAATATGCCGAGCAACTCGAATATGCTTCAGAACGTAGCCACCATCACCACAACCTACAAGGATGGTGTGGGCACTCCTGATCCTCTCCTGAGCAACTTCGCCGGCCCTATGATTACGGACACCGAGGCTCTTATGAACAAACTCAACAGCCTTGATCCTGAAAAGTTCCCTACAGCCACACCTACAGAAAAGGGTGCCAAGGCATCTACTGTAAACGGTGTTGATCCCGGGTTCAAGATGCCGAAGGTCTGGAAGACCTCTTTCGGTATTGACTATATCGTTCCTGTATCATTCCCTCTCTCATTCACCGGCGAGTTCACGTTCACCAAGACTATAGACGGTACGACGATGAAGAACTGGAACATCAAGGACAACTCCGGTTGGGCGACACTCAATGGTCCGGACAACCGTCACGTATATCCGAAGGGTGCATACACTTACACCGGCACCAATGCGTACGTGCTTTCCAACACTAACGAAGGTTATGGCTGGATGAGCGTATTCAGTGTGAATGCCGAACCTGTACGCGGCCTTCGTATGAGCGCTTCTTACACTCATACCGTAAACAAGGAGCTCACAGGCCTTCCTGGTTCAAACGCTGCCTCTACAATGGAGTACACCCCTGCGATCGAAGGAGCGAACTTCCTCAACCTCCACACATCCCAGTATGTCAATCCTGACCGTATCATCGCAAGTGTAAGTTACTCGGACAAGGGAAACAACCACTACAGCGTCTTCTATCAGGCTATGCGTTACGGCGGCTACAGCTTCATCTACTCGAATGACCTCAACGGTGACGGCAAGGCCTACGATGCCATGTACATTCCTAATAATGCCGACGAGCTTCGATTCACTTCCGAAGCGGACAAGGAGGCGTTCTGGTCTTTCCTGGAGCAGGACAAGTACCTCTCAAGCCACAAGGGCCAATACGCAGAGGCATACGATCTTGCGACTCCATTCCATCACGTGGTGGATTTCCGTTATATGCACGATTTCAAGATCAATATCGGCAATCGTGAGAATATCCTACAGCTCAGCCTCGATGTACAGAACGTGGCTAACCTGTTCAACAGCAAGTGGGGTGTCTCAAAGCGTCTCTACACCAATAACAACTATGCTACACCTCTGCGTGTCGATCATATCGACTACGATGGTGTTCCTGTATTCGCCAGCAACGTCGCTGCCGGTACAAGCACCTGGCAGCCGGCCAAGACTTTCGGCAACTGCTGGTATATGCAGATCGGTGCCAAGTTAATGTTCTAATCAATGGGAGGATAATAATATGAAAATCAAAAATATTCTCATCGGAATCCTTGCTGCGGCATCGACTCTGTTCGTTGTCAGCTGTGAAAAAGAGTTTGAGGTTTCCTCTCTCGACAATTTCAAGGTTTCATCATCAATGATTGGTATTCCGGTCGCTGGTGGTACTGTGACGACTGATGTCTCAGCCACTGAGGCCTGGTCAATCGCTGACGTGGACAAGCTCAAGTGGCTCACTGTTTCTCCTTCAAGCGGAGTTGCCGGGGACGCTGTAATCTCATTCAGCGCGGAGGCCAACCAAGGCTCTGAACGTACCGTCACCATCGCTGTAAATGTCGGTGAAAAGACACAGTACATAACTGTAACCCAGGCTGCCGAAGGTGTTACCGAGGCCCCTCTGTCAACTGTCGCCCAGGCTAATGCGGGAAAGGCGGACGAGGTTTTCCGCCTCAGGGGCACAGTCACCGGTGTCTATGGCTCAAGCTGGGCTGACTACGGCAATGTTTACATCCAGGATGAAACAGGAACCATCCTTATCTACGGACTTCTTAACGACAAGGGCCAGAACCCTAAGGATGCCGGCGGTTGGGACAAGTTCGGCATCGAGATCGGTGACATCATCACTGTTCAGGGTCCTATCTCTGTCTATAAGGAGGTCAACCAGCTTGCCAATGCCACACTCATCAAGGTTGAGAAGAGTCTTATTTCCCTGGAACCAAGCGAGGTTGTGCTTGAGAGTAACGAAGCCTCCTCATTTGAAGTGACTGTTGAGGCCAAGACCTCAGGTGTCACCCCGATTTCCAACGTGACTTGGGCAAGGGTTACCAATGTCGCTGAAGGAAAGGGCGACAAGCTTGTGTACACTGTCTCAGTCGACAAGAACGAGGACTTTATGGAGCGTACGGCAGTTATTACCTTCAAGGCTCCAAAGGCGACAAAGAACGTTACGGTCAAGCAGCCGGGCGCCCCTCTCACAAGCGGTACCATTGAGAAACCATTTACGATTGCGGAAGCGATCGAGGCTGCTCAGAAACTTGAGAGCGGTGCGGAAACTTCTCAGGAGTTCTATGTCAAGGGCAAGTTCGCCCGCTGGAACAAAGAATCAGATGCCTTCGGTGCCAACACATATGGAAATGCGACATTCTGGCTCTCAGAAGACGGCACCAGCCTCAATGACAAGACCAAGGAGTTTGAAGTTTACCGTACATTATGGTTCAACAACCAGAAATGGGCTGAGGGCAACGCAAACCTCTGCCAGGGAGACGTTATTGTGCTCAAGCTCAATCTCAAGAACTACAACGGCACAAGCGAGAACGGCAGCAAGGTCACCCTTGTCAGTGTAAACGGACTCACAACTGATGCCGAGGGTCTTGGAAATGTAGATTTCCCTCTCACCGTGACAGGTGCCATCTCATTCTGACAGGCACTGCAGCCCCCGACAGAGACAACCTATCCCTACTACACACTCGTCAGGTCCGTCCGCTGGAACAAGGATGCTGATGCATTCGGCGCCAATACATACGGCAATGCGACATTCTGGCTCTCAGAAGATGGTACCAACTACAACGACAAGACCAAGGAGTTTGAGGGCTACCACATCAACTGGTTCAACGACCAGAAGTGGGTTGAGGGCAACGGCACTCTCAAGGAGGGCGATGAGGTTGTTCTCAGGTGCACTCTCAAGCGCTATGGTACCACCAGCGAAAATGGAAAGGGCTATATCTATAGCATCAATGGAGCGACCGAGTAATCCTCGATCGGTATAATGAAAACGGGGCTGGCCATACTCTTGGTCCAGCCCCGTTTCCGTATTCGGCGATTGGCTCTGTTTCGTTCAAAAGGCTGAGTTATCAATGATCATTCAAGCGCCCATTCAGCGCCGTCCTTGCCGTCTTTGACGGCTATGCCGAGGGCCTTGAGGTGGTCGCGGATAGCGTCGCTGGCAGCCCAGTCCTTGGCGGCCTTGGCCTTTGCCCTCTCTTCAAGAACCATATCCATCAGACCGGCTACGACTTTCTGGTTCTTGCCTGATTCCGCCGCCCCTTCGTCCTTGAGACCGAGTACACCGAGTACAACGTCGTCAAAGATCTGCTGAAGAGCCTCCAGATCCCTCGCCGTGAGTGTCAGCTCGCCTGCCTTCGCAGAGTTGATGACACGCACAGCATCGAAGATATGGGCCAGCGCGATCGGTGTGTTGAGGTCATCGCAAAGAGCCTCGTAAACACCGTTGAATATTCCTTTGATCTCCTCGGAGTCAGCTTTGCAGGTGACCGGTGCCACAGCCTCCGACACCTCTCCGTAGGCGGGTGCTGGTTTGGAAACGCCTGACATTGCGCACAGGTCCTTGTAGGCCTGCATCACTCTCTTTAGACCCTTCTCTGCAGCCTGCAAGGCCTCGTTGCTGAAGTCCAGGGTGCCGCGGTAGTGAGCCTGAAGAATGAAGAAGCGGATCGTCATCGGTGAATATGCCCGCTCAAGTTTGGGATGGTCTCCGGAAAAGAGCTGCGGCAAGGTGATGAAGTTGCCGAGAGACTTGCTCATCTTCTGTCCGTTGATAGTGATCATATTGTTGTGCACCCAGTAGCGGACTCCCTGCGTGTGGCGCGAAGCTACATTCTGGGCAATCTCACATTCGTGGTGGGGGAACATCAGGTCCATTCCTCCACCGTGGATGTCGAACTCGCTTCCTAAATACTTCTCTCCCATCACAGAGCACTCAAGATGCCATCCCGGAAATCCTTCGCTCCAAGGGCTCGGCCAGTGCATAATGTGCTCCGGCTCGGCCTTCTTCCAAAGGGCGAAGTCGTAAGGCGCCTTCTTGTCGCCTTGGCCTTCCAGAGCCCTTGTGCCCTCCAGCGTGGCGTCCAGGGAACGCCCCGAGAGTACGCCGTAATTGTGGGAGCCGTTGTATTTCTCCACGTCGAAATAGACGGAACCGTTTGAAATGTAGGCGTATCCTGCCTCAAGAATCTTCTTGATGGTCTCGATCTGCTCTATGATGTGACCTGAAGCCCTCGGCTCGATGGAAGGAGGAGCGACGTTGAGCATCCTCATCGCCTCGTGGTAGCGGAAAGTGTAGCTCTGCACCACTTCCATAGGTTCAAGCTGTTCGATACGTGCCTTTTTCGCGATCTTGTCCTCACCTTCATCGGCATCGTGCTCAAGGTGGCCTACATCCGTGATGTTACGGACGTAGCGTACCTTGTAGCCAAGGTGCTTCAGAAGCTTGAAAAGCACGTCGTAAGTCACTCCCGGACGAGCGTGGCCAAGATGCGCGTCACCATAGACTGTCGGTCCGCAGACGTACATCCCGACGTGCCCCGGCTGGACCGGAGTGAAAAGCTCCTTCTTTCTTGAAAGGGTGTTTGAAAGGTATAGATCTCTCATTTTCAAGCCATTTTTGTCAATCTTTCATAAACGGTCCTGTACGCGTCTCCGATTCGTCCGTTGTCCCTTCTGAAGCGGTCCTTGTCCAGTCGTTCGCCGGTGGCGATGTCCCAGAACCTGGCGCTGTCAGGAGTGATGTCGTCACTCATAACGAGCCTTCCGTCGGAGAGTCGGCCGAATTCTATCTTGAAGTCAACCAGGGTAATGCCGATTTCCTTGAAGACCGGAACCAGGATGTCGTTGACTTTCTTTGTCATTGAATATATCTCCGCAAGTTCCTCCTTTGTGACAAGTCCCAGGGCGATGGCGTGGTAGTCATTTATGACAGGGTCGCAAAGCGCCGTGGACTTGTAGCAGAGATCGTAAACAGGTTCCTTTGGGACAAGTCCCTCTTCAAGGCCGAGCCTCTGGGCCATAGAGCCTGCAATCACATTCCGTACTATGACTTCCATAGGAATAACGTCCGCCTTCCAGCACAACTGCTCTGTGTCGGAAACCTTCTCTATGAAGTGCGTCGGCACGCCTCCTTCCTGAAGCAATTCGGAAATCCTGCAGGATATTCCGTTGCAGTACAGTCCCTTGTCCTTGATGACGGCCTTCTTGATCTTGTTGAAGGCGGTGATGTCATCCGTAAAATGGATTATTACCTTCCCGGGCTCATCCGTGTTGTATATCTTGATGGAAACTCCATCGTGAATCTTTTCTTTCTTATCCATCTTATTTCACCTTGAAGTATCGGACGGCATTGTCGAAGATCGGTTGTTCGAGGTCTGCCTCGATGTTCTTGAAGAGGTCTCTCTCGTAGCGTTCGCTGTGGCCCATCTTGCCCAGGATCTGGCCGTTGCGGCTTATTATGCCCTCAATCGCATAGTATGAGCCGTTAGGATTGTACGGGGACTCCATCGTCGGCTCTCCGGTGACAGGATCCACGTACTGGAAAGCCACCTGGCCGTTTGCGAACAGCTCGCGGGCGATCTCCTCTGAAACCACGAACTTGCCTTCGCCGTGGCTCACCGCGATAGTGTGTTCCTCCCCGATGGTCATTCCGGCCAACCAAGGCGAATTCGTCGCGGCGACTCTGGTCGTTACCATCTGGGATATGTGACGGTTGATGTCGTTGCGGAAAAGGGTTGGAGAGTCCTTTGTAACCTTGCCGGGTTCACCGTAAGGCAGCAGCCCTGACTTGACGAGAGCCTGGAAGCCGTTGCATATTCCGAGAATAAGGCCTCCGCGGGATAGAAGTCCTTCTATTGCATTGGCGATGTCCTTGTTGTTGAGCACGTTGGCGATGAACTTGCCGCTTCCGTCCGGCTCGTCGCCGGCGGAGAAGCCGCCTGAAAGCATCAGTATCTGGCATTCATCTATGTTTTTCTTCATCTCTGCGATCGAGTCGAAGACATCCTTGTCGGAGAGATTCCTGAAGACGGTCGAGCGTGTCTCGGCGCCGGCCTTGCGGAATGCCTTGGCAGTGTCGTAGTCGCAGTTCGTGCCAGGGAATACTGGCAGGTAGGCGATGACCTTGTCCACCTCCGGCCCTTTGTATTCCAGATCAGCCTTTTTTGCCTTGAATGGCTTGACCCCTTTCATCCCTCTTGGGAGCAGGCGCCTGAAGTCAGGAGTGCTGGTGGAAGGATATACCTTGTCGAAGAGGGACTCGTTGAAATCCATCAGTTCGAAGATAGAGATTGAAGCGCCGTTGACACGGACATTCCCGTCCTCTCCCGATGTCACGGTACCGATTTCGAGCGCCCCTTCATATTCCAGGACACCGTCGGTCTCGACCAGGATGGAACCGTAACTGAGATTGAAGAGATCCTCCTCGTTCAGTCTGACATCGAATCCGAATGCATTTCCGAAGCACATCTTGCAGAGTGCCTCAGCCACTCCGCCGAATCCTACCGACCAGGCGGCAACGATTGTACCGTCCTGTATCTTGCCGTGGATGTAGTCCCAGTTCTTCTTGAGCTGCTCCACGTCCGGCATCCTGTTCTGCAGGGGATTGTGCCTGATCAGATAGAGCCTGTCGCCCTCCCACTTGAATTCAGGGGAAATCACCTTGCTTGCCTTCACTGGAGTGATGCCGAAGGCGATGAGGGTCGGCGGCACGTGGATGGGACCATTTTCGGTCTCAAAAGATCCGCTCATCGAATCCTTCCCTCCGATGGATGCCAGCTCGAACTCTTCCTGCATCTTGAGAGCTCCGAGAAGTGCGGCTGTAGGCTTGCCCCAGGTGTGGGGATCTCCTGTCATCCTTTCGAAATATTCCTGACAGGAGAAGCGCATCGAGCTCCATTCTCCGCCTGAGGCCACAACCTTTGCGCAGGCCTCGATGAATGAATATGCGGCCCCATGATAAGGACTCCACTCGCAGAGGTCAGGGTTGAAGCCGAAGGCCATCATCGAAGCCGTGTCGGTGATTCCGTCGGTCGGGAGTTTCTGCACTGAAACCTGGCTCTCGGTGGTCTGCAGTTCGCCTCCGAAAGGCATAAGGACCGTCGAGCGGCCTATTGTGGAGTCGAACATCTCGATCAGACCCTTCTGGCTCGTGACGTTCAGGTCCTGAAGGTTTGCGAACATCTTCTCCTTGAGGTTCTTTCCAGGTACGTCGCGGAAGAACGGGTCCGTGTCCTCCACTGTTCCGACAACAGCCTTTGAATAATGTTTCGCACCGGCAGAGTCTATGAAGCTTCGCTTGAGGTCAACCACGAGCTTTTCGCCGAAGTACATCCTCATACGCTCTGTGTCCGTTACTTTCGCAACGTGTGTGACTTCAATGTTTTCGGAGTGGCAGTATTCCTTGAATATCTCCTCGTCCTTTGCTTCCACTACCACGGCCATACGCTCCTGGGACTCGCTTATGGCAAGCTCGGTAGTGTTCATTCCGCTGTATTTGACAGGTACTCTGTCCAGCCAGATGTCCAGACCGTCGGTAAGCTCACCGATGGCTACGCTGACTCCGCCTGCACCGAAATCGTTGGATTTCTTTATCAGTTTCGTTACCTCCGGCCTTCTGAAGAGTCTTTCGAGCTTCCTTTCCTCAGGAGCGTTACCCTTCTGCACTTCGCTTCCGCAGGTATCGAGGGATTCCTCGGTATGCTCCTTTGAGGAACCTGTAGCCCCTCCTATGCCGTCGCGTCCGGTGCGTCCTCCGAGCATCAGCACCACGTCTCCCGGAACAGGGCTCTCGCGCCTTACGTTGTCTGCCTTGACAGCTCCGACAACGGCGCCTACTTCAAGCCTCTTCGCCGTGTAGCCTTCGTGGTAGATTTCCCTGACGTGGGTTGTGGCAAGACCTATCTGGTTGCCGTAGCTGGAATAACCGTGCGCTGCTTTCCTGGTGATGACTTTCTGCGGAAGTTTTCCGGGAATGGTTTCGGCAACCGGCTTGTAGATGTCTCCCGCGCCTGTGACACGCATCGCTTGATAGACATAGGAACGTCCTGACAACGGGTCTCTTATCGCTCCGCCAAGACAGGTCGCGGCTCCTCCGAACGGCTCGATCTCCGTCGGATGGTTGTGGGTCTCGTTCTTGAACATCAGCAGCCACCTTTCGTTCTTTCCGTCAACATCCACATCTATGAATACACTGCACGCGTTGTTCTCTTCGCTTACCTCCAGATCCTCCAGTTTCCCGGCCTTCCGAAGATACCTGGCTCCGATGGTGGCCATATCCATAAGGTTCAGCCCCTTTTGCTCCCTGCCGAGTTCCTTGCGCATCTTCAGGTACAGGTTGAGAGTACCGTCTATGTCTTCCTTTATGAAGGAATCCTCGACGCTGATGTCCTCAAGCTCAGTCGTGAAGGTGGTGTGACGGCAATGGTCGCTCCAGTATGTATCCAGAATCCTAAGTTCAGTCTCGTTCGGTTCGCGTCCTTCCTGTGTGAAATAGTTTATGACTTCCTGAAGGTCCGCCTCGTTCATCGCAAGACCCATCTTCTTGCAGAAGGCAGTGAGTTCGCCGCCTCTCATCTTTGTGAAGCCATCCAGCACAGGAACCGGCTTGACCGCGGCGTGCTCGGTGTCTGCCAGTCTGCCCAGATCCTTCGGACGCGATTCGACAGGGTTGATGTAGTAGCGCCGGATCTTTTCCAGGGTTTCCTCTGTGGCGTCTCCGTCAATGATCAGGAGTTTGGAACTCTTGATGTTGATCTGTGCCTTTGGGTCGATCAGATGCACGCAGTCCACTGCGGAAGCGGCCCTCTGGTCGAACTGACCCGGCAGATACTCAACTGCAATGTACTTCTTCCCTTCAAGATCGATGCTGTCCGTGACAGAGTCTGTCACCACCTCGCCGAAAACGCTGTACTTGCTCTTATCGACCAGTTCCGGGGTGAATCCGAAAAGGTCATAAACATTAAGCAGCCGGAGTGTTTTCAACTCCAGCTGCAGATTTTCGTTGAGCTCAGCGAGGAGGCTTTTTGCCTCCACCTGAAACTCAGGATACTTCTCCACGAAAATACGGTAATTGCTCATATTTCTGAAACAAAGGGTTATCACGACTATCTCGCAAATTTACCCATTTCCCATCATATTAGCAAACCAAAATACCTCGGATTTTTCCAAGGCATCTTTTCATCAGGCAGGTTGGCTAGATGCGGGACGCGATCCAGTCTCCGACCTCCGTAGTGGAGCGGGACTCGCCGCCGTTGGCGAGGTCCTCGGTGACGAAGCCTCCGTCAATCGAGGCGTTGACCGCCTCGCGGATGGCCTTGCCTTCTTCCATCAGACCGAAACCGTATTCAAACATCATCGCTGCGGAGAGTATGGCTGCAACCGGATTGGCGATGTTCTTGCCTGCGGCCTGAGGGTAAGAGCCGTGTATAGGCTCGAAGAGGCTGGTGTGCTCGCCGACGGAAGCTGAAGCGAGAAGGCCCATGGAACCGCTTATGCAGGAGGCTTCATCGGTCAGGATGTCGCCGAAAGTGTTTTCGGTGACCATCACGTCGAAGAATTTAGGGCAGCGGATGAGCTGCATAGCCGCATTGTCCACAAACATATAGTCAACTTTGATTCCGGGATATTGAGGTTCCATCTCCTGGGCGACTTGTCTCCAGAGGCGTGATGACTCCAGGACGTTGGCCTTGTCGACAACTGTCAAGTGCTTCCTGCGGCGGCCTGCGAACTCGAACGCGAGTTTAAGGATGCGTTCGATCTCCGGGCGTGAATATATGTTCGTATCCCAGGCTGTGTTGCCGTCTGCGGAACGTCCCTTCTCGCCGAAGTACATACCGCCTGTCAGTTCGCGGATGCAGACGAAATCAGCGCCGTTTACCAGTTCTGTCTTGAGGGGTGACTTTTCGGCCAGGGACTTGAAGGTCTCTACAGGGCGGATGTTGGCGAAAAGGCCGAGTTTCTTGCGGATCGCCAGAAGGCCCTGCTCCGGACGCACCTTTGCTGTCGGGTCGTTGTCGTACCTTGGATCGCCCACGGCGCCGAAGAGCACAGCGTCACTCTCCATACAGATCCGGTGTGACTCTTCCGGATAGGCGTCGCCGAACTTGTCGATGGCGCAAGCTCCCACAAGGGCATTCCTGTACTCGACAGTGTGTCCGAACTTCCGGCACACGGCGTCAACGGCCTTCACGGCCTGCCCGACCACTTCCGGTCCGATGCCATCTCCAGGCACCAATGCAATCTTGATAGTCATATTAAAATGTTTATTTTCAATTATTTTTCTTATATCTACCGATATCCCCGTTTTGCCTCGAAAGCCACTATATCGTCCTTGTGCCGGAGCAGATAATCGATGTCGTCGAGGGCGTTCATCAGACAGTACTTCTTGTAGGCGTTTAGTTCGAAATGCTCGCTGCTGCCTGTCGCTTCATTGGTGACGGTCTGGTTCGGAACATCTACCTTAACCAGAGTCTTGGGATCCTTTGCGATGGAACCGAAAAGTTCGGCAAGGAAACCCTCGCTGACAGTTACGGGCAACACAAAATTGTTCAGTTCGTTGTTCTTGTGGATGTCCGCGAAAAAACTTGAGATGACCACCCTGAAGCCGTAGCCGGCGATCGCCCAGGCGGCGTGTTCACGACTTGAGCCGCTGCCGAAATTCTTTCCCGCCACTAGGATGCATCCTGAATACTCCGGGTTGTTCAGGACGAAATCCTTCTTGGGAGTGCCGTCGGAGTTGTACCTCCAGTCGCGGAACAGGTTGTCTCCGAAAAACTTCTCGTCACGCGAAGTCGCCTTGAGGAATCTCGCGGGGATGATCTGGTCCGTGTCCACATTCTCCAGAGGGAGAGGGATGCAAGTGCTTTCTATGATGTCAAATTTCTGTTTCATACTACATGAATTCTCTAGGGTCAGTGACTTTACCGGTGATTGCGGCAGCGGCTGCTGTCAGAGGGGAGGCGAGCATGGTGCGTGATCCCGGACCCTGGCGGCCCTGGAAGTTGCGGTTGCTCGTCGATACTGAATATTTCCCCGCAGGGATCTTGTCGTCGTTCATCGCGAGACAGGCGGAGCAGCCAGGCTGACGGATCTCGAATCCCGCCGCTTCAAGCTCCTTGTCCAGACCTTCATCCTTGATCTGTTTTGAAACGGCCCAGGAACCCGGAACCAGCCAGGCTACCACGCCGTCGGCCTTCCTGTGGCCCTTCACGATGGAAGCGAAAGCCCTGAAGTCTTCGATGCGGCCGTTGGTGCAGGCGCCGAGGAAGACATAGTCAACCTTCTTGCCGAGCATCTTGTCCCCGGCCTCGAAGCCCATATATTCAAGAGCCTTCTTGTCGGCATCTGCAGGAATTGACCCGTCGATGGAGGTGCCCATACCCGGGTTTGTGCCGTATGTGATCATAGGGGCGATGTCCTCGGCCCTGAAAGCGACCTCCTTGTCAAAGACGGCATCGTCTCCGCTCTTGAGAGTCTTCCAGTATGCCACCGCTTTGTCCCAGTCTGCGCCTTCGGGCGCATATTCACGGCCCTTCACATACTCGAAGGTTGTTTCGTCCGGAGCTATGAAGCCACCGCGGGCTCCCATCTCTATCGAGAGGTTGCACAGGGTCAGCCGGCCTTCCATGCTCAGGCCGCGTATCACGCTGCCGGAATATTCGATGAAATAGCCTGTAGCTCCGGAGGTTGTCATCCGCTGCATAAGGTACAGGGCCACATCCTTTGCTGTAACGCCCTTGCCGAGCTTCCCTTCCACGCTGATCCTCATCGATTTGGGTTTCTGTTGGAGGATGCATTGGCTTGCGAGGGCCATCTCTACCTCTGATGTTCCTATGCCGAATGCTACGGCGCCCATCGCTCCGTGGGTCGAAGTGTGGGAGTCGCCGCATACGATGGTCATTCCGGGGAGGGACAAGCCCTTTTCAGGCCCTACAACGTGGATGATACCGTTGTTCTTGTCCATCATTCCATAGTGAGTGACGCCGAATTCCTCGGCGTTGCGCTTCAGGGTTTCTACCTGCTTTCGTGAAATCTCGTTCTCTATCTCTTTGTCCTGGTCGTGGGTAGGGGTGTTGTGGTCCGGCATACAGAAGACCTGTTCCGGACGGAAGCACTTTATACCGCGCTCCCTCAGGCCCTCGAACGCCTGGGGACTTGTCACCTCGTGGCAGTAGAGCCTGTCGATGTAAAGCTGCTGGGGGCCATCCTCGATGGTTGTAACGACGTGGCTGTCCCAGATCTTGTCAAACAGTGTGTTCATCTATCTAGTCGTGTATCTTGTTCAAACAGTCAATGTAGGCTTCTATTGACGCTGTGACGATGTCAGTGCTGGATCCGAAGCCGAAATAGATCCTTTTTTCGTAACCGACGCTCATATGTACCTTGCAAAGGTCGTCCGACCCGCTTGTAACGCCCTGGATGGTATATTCATTGATTGAGACAGGACGCTTGATGATCTGACGGATCGCGTTGATCGCCGCGTCAACAGGTCCGTTTCCGGTCGCCGCCGCCTCGAACTTCTCGCCTGAGATATCGACTCCGACCGATGCCACAGGCTTCATCCCTATGCCGCTGGTCGCCTGCAGCCAGTCCACTTTGATGTGGTGGCTCTCAGCTCTGTCTGCTCCTGCAAGAATGAGAATGTCGTCGTCGTTGATTTCCTTCTTCTTGTCGGCAAGCTTGAGGAACTCCTGATAGACCT
Source organism: uncultured Muribaculaceae bacterium (assembly GCA_964346605.1). Lineage (GTDB taxonomy): Bacteria > Bacteroidota > Bacteroidia > Bacteroidales > UBA932 > Cryptobacteroides. Next base: position 15,676 of record CAYFVE010000025.1, read on the forward strand.
TGTTGAGGGCATCTTCCTTTAGCTCTACTCCCAAGGTCTCCAGCCTGAACTTCAGGGCGGCGCGGCCGCTCCTGGCAGTCAGGACGATTGAGTTCGTGTCTATACCCACGTCCTTCGGGTCGATGATCTCGTAAGTCTGGACGTTCTTCAGGACACCGTCCTGGTGGATGCCCGACGAATGCGCGAAAGCGTTCTTCCCTACGATGGCCTTGTTCGGCTGAACAGGC
>CAYFVE010000025.1:15912-24244 GCA_964346605.1 uncultured Muribaculaceae bacterium
TTACTCAGTATATTCATTTGCAAGAAAGTTAGGACAGGCATGTTCATCAGGTTTGAGACGCTCCTGCTTATTGAATATATTTTCTGGGTGTTGATGTCGGTGTGCACTCCTGTTCCCTTGTGGGATTTCAGGATCATCACGACTTCCTCAAGGGATGTGTTGCCTGCCCTTTCGCCGACACCGTTGACAGTGACCTCTACCTGACGCGCGCCGTTGATTATGCCGGACACTGTGTTGGCCGTAGCCATACCGAGGTCATTGTGGCAGTGGGTGGAGATGATGGCCTTGTCGATGCCATCCACGTGCTCCTTGAGGTACTTGATTTTCTCACCGTACTCGGCAGGAAGGCAGTAACCGGTAGTGTCGGGGATGTTCACTACTGTTGCCCCGGCCTTGATGACAGCCTCCACCACCCTGGCAAGATATTCATTCTCTGTCCTGCCGGCGTCTTCAGCGTAGAATTCCACATCCTCGACGTACTTTTTGGCGTACTTGACAGCCCTGACCGCGCGTTCTATGATCTCTTCGCGGGTGGAGTTGAACTTGTACCTGATGTGGTAGTCAGAAGTACCGATCCCTGTGTGGATTCTCTTGCGCTTGGCGTACTGGAGCGCCTGGGCGGCGCAGTCAATGTCCTTCTCCACAGCCCTTGAAAGAGCGCAGATCGTCGGCCAAGTCACGGCTCTGGAGATTTCAACCACAGAGTTGAAGTCTCCCGGACTGGATATCGGGAAGCCTGATTCGATCACATCCACCCCCAGTTCCTCGAGCGCCTTCGCCAGCTGGATCTTCTCGACCGTGTTCAGCTGACATCCGGGGACCTGCTCTCCATCACGCAGGGTGGTGTCGAAAATGTAAACCTTGTTGTTGTCCATTTGTATGTTTTATAATTGCACTTTCATACTGAAAGGCCCTTCGCAGAATTTTCTGAGAAGGGCCTTTTGAATATTCAGTAAAATGAATAGCAGCAAACGCGTTCTTCTCAGCGCTTATTGGATAATAAGAGCTAGCGATAGGGCGAGAATAATGCTGCGTTTCATTGTTCGTTCGTTTTGTGCGGTAAATGTAGCAATTATTTTTGAATTGTCAAGCATTATTTCCTCCCGGCCTCTTCCACCGCCTTGAAATAACGGTAGGAATTGACCTTGAGTTCTCCGGCTGCGGGATCATCCAGGACAACAATTCCTTTCTCGTGGAGTTGAAGCGCCGACAGGGTTACATAGTGGCTCACATTGTCTTCCACGGCGGCCTTCACCGCCCTTGCCTTCTTGCTTCCGAACGCGAGGATGACGACCTCGGCGGCTCCGCAGATGGTCGCCACTCCGACTGTCATGGCGCGTTTCGGAACCTTGTCGACGTCGTTGTCAAAAAAGCGTGAGTTGACTTCTATGGTGTCCTGCGTGAGATCTACCACCCTTGTCCTGGAATTGAGGGAAGAGAACGGCTCGTTGAATGCGATGTGGCCGTCTTCGCCCACTCCTCCGAGGAACAGATCTATTCCGCCCGCGTCCAGTATCGCAAGTTCGTAATCCTCGCATTCCTGTTCAGGATCCGCGGCATTACCGTTGAGGATGTGGATATTCCCTGCTGGGATGTCGATATGGTCGAAGAAGTTCCTTCGCATGAAACTATGGTAACTCTCCGGATGTGACTCCGGAAGCCCTACATATTCATCCATATTGAAGGTGATGACGTTTTTGAAAGAGACCTCTCCGTTTTTGTTCATCCTGACGAGTTCTGCGTAGGTGTCCAGCGGTGTGGAACCGGTCGGGAGCCCGAGAACGAAAGGTCTGTCCGTCTGAGCGGCCTTTGTCTTGATTGAGTCAGCGATGTAGCGTGCAGCCCAGATGGAGGCCTCCTTCTTGCTTTCTCTGATAATGACTTTCATATTATGGAACTTTTATTCTATGTATTATTTCAGTTTCAGGAACACTTCGATAGCCTGATACTCGGCCATGCCGAGTTCATCGTAGTGTCTTGCCGTGTTCTGAGTACGCTCTTCGGCTCTCTGCCAGAACTCTCTCGGATCGTCTCCGGGGAAAGGTACTATGTCCTTCTGTGACAGGTGGCGGAAGATGGCGTGACGCTTCTCGATGAGTTCGTCCGGGCTGAGCGGGACCGCCATATCGACTCTCCAGAGTTCCCACTCCATCCAGGCTCCGCGATAAAGCCAGATGCTTGTCCGGTCAAGCCAGGATTCGCCTTCTTCCTTAAGCTGCTCGATCGCCTCGAGTGCGGCTTCCGTGCAGACTCTGTGGGTCCCGTGAGGGTCGGCGAGATCGCCCGCCATATAAATCTGGTCAGGATGGAGTTCCTTTATCAGGTCCTTGATGATGTCTATGTCCGCCTGTGTCCTTAGAAGTTTGCTGACTCCTCCCGACTCGTAGAACGGCAGGTTGAGGAAGTGGACATTTGTATTGTCGTTCAGGCCGAAACTCCTGTCCGCTCCGCGGGCCTCGCTGCGGCGTATTCCCGCCTTCAGCGCCAGAAGCTCCTTCGGCTCAGGCTCGCCTGGCTTCTTGGATTCTATGATCTTCCTGACTTCCTCGAATCTGTCTTCGAATCCCAGTTGCCTGGCCGCATCCATATGCTGAAGGACCACGTCGTCGTGGACCGCGAGGTCTCCTGAGGTCTCGTAGGCTACGTGCACGTCGTGACCCTGGTGAACCAGTCTGATGAATGTTCCGCCCATCGAAATTACATCGTCGTCCGGGTGGGGTGAGAATATGAGCACTTTCTTAGGGAAAGGCTCGGACTTGACAGGCCTTGTAGTGTCGTCCGCGTTCGGTTTTCCTCCGGGCCAGCCCGTTATGGTGTGCTGGAAGTCGTTGAATACATCTATGTTGATCTTGTCGTATGGTCCGAAAAGGTCCAGGAGTTCTCCGAGGGAATTCTCAAGATAGTCGTTCTGTGTGAGCTTCAGAATCGGTTTGTGAAGTTTGTCACAGAGCCAGACGACCGCCTTGCGGATGAGTTTCGGAGTCCATTCGCAGGTTCCGACAGTCCAGGGGGCGACTTTCCTTGTCAGCATCGAGGATGACATCTCGTCCGTGTAGAAGGAGATATTGTCGTGGCGCTGGAGGAAGGATGCAGGGCAGGAAATGTCTATGTCTCCTTCCACGATGTTCCTTACCGCATTCGCCTTGTCTTCGCCCCAGGCCATCAGGATGATTCTGCGCGAACTCATCATCGTGCCGATACCCATTGTAATCGCCGCCTTCGGGGTGAAGCCTATGTCGCCGTTGACGTTGCGGGCCTGCCTCTTTCTGGCCTGGTAGGAGAGAGGGACGGTTCTGGTCTGGCTCTTTTCCGGGGAGCCGGCCTCGTTGAAGCCGACCTGACCTCCTTCGCCCACTCCGATCACAAGGAGATCCAGTCCTCTCGCGATTTTCTCGAATTCGGCGCAATAATCAGAAACCTGGTCCTGCGGGATAGTTCCGTCAGGAATATGCACATTTTCCTTCTTCACGTCCACCTTGTTGAGGAATTCCTCGTGGAGACGGTGGTTGCGGCTCTGTGGAGAGTCTTGTGAGCAAGGATAGTATTCGTCAATTGAGAACATCTCCACGTTGGCGAAAGAGACTTTTCCTTCGCTGTAGCGCTTTGTGAGGATGTTGTAGAGAGACAGGGGCGTTACGCCTGTGGTGAGGCCGAGCTTGAACGGGCGCGGAAGGGCTGACTTTTCGTGTTCCGTTATTGCCTTGATGATGATGTCGGCGATCCTGTCGCTGCCTGCAGCGGCATCGTCGAAGATTTCGGTGTTGATTTTCTCAAATGAGTGGAGGATCGCCTTTGGGAGATTCTCTTCAATGAGACCACCGTCTTTTGGTAATGAGAAATGTTTCATTCTGAGCTTTTGATTTCGTTTATTCTGATATATTTCGTCACCCCGCTCAGGGGGCATTCTTTCAGCTCTTTGTTTCGCGTCCGGGCTGCGGAGTCTTAAAAGATGACCTATAGGGCGTTGTAGGCAGGGGAGAATGAATCGCCGTGCTCTATGTCTCCGTAAGTCAACCCTCTCTTGAGCCAGTTGTGGCGCTGCTGGGCCGTTCCGTGGGTGAAGGAGTCGGAGACAACATAGCCCTGGGACTTTTTCTGCAGGTAGTCGTCTCCTATTTTTGAGGCGCAGTTGAGAGCATTCTCGATGTCGCCGTCCTCAAGGGAACCGTACCTTGCGTTGTCATTGTTGGCCCATACTCCGGCATAGTAGTCCGCCTGAAGTTCGAGCCTTACGCTATACTGATTGGCTGTGGTCTTGTTTGACTGAGCCATAATCTGGTGCGCCTTGTCCAGTGTGCCGAGAAGGTACTGGACGTGATGTCCCACCTCGTGGGCGATGACATAGGCGTAGGCGAGATCCCCGTCCGCGCCTATCTGTCGCTTCATTGTGGTGAAGAAACTGAGGTCGATATATACTGTCTGGTCCGCGGAGCAGTAGAAAGGACCTACCTGTGAGTTCGCCGTGCCGCAGCCCGAAGAGGTGACACCCGTGTAAAGGACCATCTTCGGAGCCTGGTATTCGTAGCCGTATTTCGCGAACTGTGCTGTCCAGACGTCCTCCGTCCCTGCAAGTATCTTCTTCGCGAAGGTGGCGAGTTCCTGTTCTTCCTGTGAGAATCCGGCGTCTGACTGTTCGGTTGTTACCTGCTGTTGGCTTGCCTGCTGCAAAACCTGCGTAGGGTCCCCTCCGAGGAGCATGACTATAATCGCTATCACGATGGCGCCTCCTCCCAGGCCGACTCCGGCCTTGGCACCTCCGGACATTCCTCTGCGGTCATCTACGTTCGCGCTTTCGCGTCTTCCATCCAGTTTCATTGCAATAAATTTCTTTTAAGGTTATCCAATAGGTTATTCAACTTACAAATATAAACAGTTTTCTCTGTTATTGTTCCATTATCCTTTATACATTTTATTTATGTTATTTTTGCATTTATCCCGAAAAACAATAACTTTGCAGACCGTCCACATCTTGCCCGAATGGCGGAATTGGTAGACGCGTTGGACTCAAAATCCAATGTCCTTTAAAGACGTGCCGGTTCGATCCCGGCTTTGGGCACCACACCAAGGGGCTGGCCAAAATGCTATTGGCCAGCCCCTTGGTGTGCCCGTTGCACAGCTCCGGCGCTGCGTACCCGCCCTTCCGGTACCGGGGGGCCTTACCGCCCATCCGCCCTGCACACCGCACGATGTATAAACCCCGTCGTCCTCACTGGAGGACAGGATCATGATTCCGGGGCAGACACGGTTCAAGAGACCGTGTGACGGAAGAATTAAAGCATTTGAACTGAATGGATGATACGGGAAGGCGGATAATTTTCTATTTTTGTATTCGCTTCAGGCGGCCTTTCCCGCTTTGAAACGTCCGGTTGCCTCCGGGTGGTCCGGGATGAGGAGATGCACGTAAAATATACGAAATATAACACTGGAACAATGAAAAAAATCATTTTACCGCTGATAGCGGCGCTTTCTCTGGGCTCTTCCGCCCTGTCCGCCCAGGAAATCAAATCTTTGGACAACGGAATATACTGCATTGCAAACGGGGACGTCTCCCTTACCGTGGACGCATCCAAAGGCGGCAAGATACTCTCTTTCAAGCACAAGGAAACCGAGGTCCTGTCCCGGACCCGTATGCCTAACTCTTTCGGAAGCACATTCTGGACGAGTCCCCAGAAGGAATGGAACTGGCCTCCTGTGGCTGAATATGACACCAAGCCCTTTGACGCGTCCGTGGAAGGCAATACCCTCAGATTGACGGGGCAGAAGTCTGAGCGCTTCGGCTATCGTGTCCGGAAGGAAATCTACGCCGATCCGAAGGACAAGTCATTCGTAATCAGTTATACCATCGTCAACGAGTCCGGGGAAGTCCGCAAGGTCGCCCCGTGGGAGATCTCAAGGGTCCCGAACGGAGGAGTCCTTTTCTTTCAGGCAAAAGAAGTCACTCCGGCCAACAATATGGAAGGCCTTCCTTTCATCCATAAATACGGCGCCGCCTGGTACGTGATGGATGAGGCCGCTATGAACCGCAAGATAAATGCGGACGGAAAGGGTTGGCTGGCGTTCAGCGACAACGGCATCCTGTTCGTCAAGAAGTTCCAGGATCTGGACGCGTCGCAACCGGCTCCGGCGGAAGCCGAGATACAGGTCTATGCCAACCCCGGCAAGACTTTCGTCGAAATCGAGGAACAGGGACCGTACACCACACTTCATCCCGGAGAGGAAGTTACTTGGACCGTCCGCTGGTACCTCGTTCCGCAGAATCGTCCTGCAGAGCCTTCCAAGGCGCTTTTGAAGCAGGCGCGCAAACTTGCGAAATAAATCAGGTGGGGCGATTGATTTTTTTTCGTACTTTTGTATGATTCGATCAATCGACAAGTGATATGTACAAAAGAGTTCTTCTAAAACTTAGCGGCGAAAGCCTGGGAGGCCCTGAAGGAAAGGGTCTTGAGACCGGGTGCCTCAAGAAATTTGCAAAGGAAATCGCCGACGCCGCGAAGGCCGGTCTTCAGATTGCCGTCGTAAATGGCGGAGGCAATATATTCAGAGGCCTTCAGGGGCTGGACAAGGGATTCGACAGGGTCGGAGGCGACCGGATGGGGATGCTCGCAACGGTGATCAACTCTCTGGCGCTAAGTCAGTTCATTAAAGCTGAAGGAGTCAATGCCGAAGTGTTTACCGCAACTCAGATGGAACCTGTTGCACGGTACTACAACCGGGACAACGCCGTAAAGACGCTGGAAGAGGGCGGAGTAGCCTTCATCGCCGGCGGTACAGGCAACCCGTTTTTCACGACTGACTCTGGAGCCGCTTTGAGAGCGTTGGAGATCAAGGCCGACGTGATGCTGAAGGGAACCCGTGTGGACGGTGTCTATACCGCTGACCCGGAAAAGGATCCCGGAGCAGTGAAGTTTGAAGAACTGACCTTCGACGAGGCGATGTCAAGGCATTTGAAGGTACTTGACCAGACCGCCTATGCCCTCTGCTCGGAAGGCGATATGCCGATCATTGTCTTTGACATCAACGGAGAAGGCAACCTGAGGAAGCTTGTGGAAGGACATAAAGTTGGCACATTGGTACACAAATAGCAAGGAATAAAAACAAAACCCGAATACAATGTTGACAGACAAAGCAAAAGACATCGTGAAAGGAGTCGCTGACAAGATGCTCGACACCGTTTCATATCTTGAGGAAGACCTCAAGACATACAGAGTCGGAAAGGCCAATCCATCAATTCTCAACAATGTGATGGTCAATTACTATGGCACCGAGACCCCGATCTCCCAGGTGGCCTCGGTCTCTGTTCCTGACGCCAGGACAATCGCAATCCAGCCTTGGGAAAAGAGCCTTATTCCTGCCATAGAGAAAGCCATTATGGTCGCCAACCTTGGTTTCACTCCCCAGAACAACGGTGAGGTTGTCCGTTGCCCTATCCCTCCTCTGACTGAGGAGAGGCGCAAAGAACTGATCAAGAAGGCGAAGGTTGCGGGCGAGAACGCCAAAGTAGCTATCAGGAACGCCCGCCGTGACGGCGTGGACGCCCTCAAGAAGGCCGAGAAGGCCGGGGAATTCTCCGAGGATGTCCAGAAGGAAGGCGAGGATGAGATCCAGAAGACCACTGACGCGAAGGTGAAGTCAATAGACGAACTCGTAGCGGCAAAGGAGAAAGAAATAATGACCGTATAGGATTTTTCGGGATATTTTTCTATATTTGCAGTCGTTATGATACAGAACGCACGATTTTTCTCTTTCGGATTTTACTTCTATTACCGCTGCAGGTAGTGGACCGGACGAGCGTGCTCAATTGAGAATTCATAACGAGAGAATGAATTTAAGGCTGTCCGGAGGATTCCGGACAGTTTTTTTTAGGTTACCAAGAATGACCAGGATTGCAATACAAGGCTACCGCGGATGCTTTCACGAGCAGGCGGCGAGAGAATTCTACTCCGAAAGGGGAGAGGAACCCGGAATCGTCGAGTGTCCTACCTTCGACAGCCTGTTCAAGGCGATGAAGGACAATCGCGCCGATGCCGCCGCAATGGCTATCGAAAACACGATTTCAGGAGGTCTCCTCCCTAATTTCGAACTCCTGAGAGCCAATCCTTACAGGATCAAGGGCGAGATTTATATTCCAATCCACCAGAACCTTATGGCCCTTCCCGGCCAGAAGTTGGAAGACATCAGAGAGGTGCGGACCCACTATATGGCCATCAACCAGACACGTCGTTTCTTCGAAAAGAACTGCCCGTGGATCACGATGGTTGAATCGGAGGACACCGCGAAGAGCGCAATAGACATAGCGCGCGAGGGAGCGGAGGGGGTCGGCGCGGTCGCGTCC
>CAYFVE010000026.1:0-23991 GCA_964346605.1 uncultured Muribaculaceae bacterium
CTCACGGACATAGTCAATATCCCGGACATAGGAAACATTGAAGAACCAACTCTGTTCTAGGACATTATGAAAAACAATATCGCCCTCATAGGCTTTATGGGAAGCGGGAAAAGCAGCGTCGGAAAGGAACTTGCGAAGCTGCTTCCTGATATGGAACTCATCGACCTAGACACCTACATCGAAGCCATGAGCGGAAAAAGTATTCCCGAAATATTCGAAGAACAGGGAGAAGCCGCATTCAGGGCAATGGAGAAGGATGCCCTCGACAACATATTCATTACAAATGATCTGCTCGGCACACATTCGATCCTGGCCCTTGGCGGCGGCACGGTCACTTCCGAAGCCTGCCGCAGGATGCTCCGGCGCAACACAGAATGCTTCTACCTCAAGGGCTCCATTGAAACCCTGGCGGCCAACCTTAGAGAGTGCCCCGGCGACCGCCCCCTCCTCCGGAACGGCCGGGACCTCGAATCCCGCGTCAAGGAACTGATGGCAGAACGCGGTCCCCTCTACGAATCCACCGCCCACCACACCATCATCATCGACGGCAAATCTCCCCTGGACTGCGCCGTGGACATAATCACCAAAATATAAACCAACCATTAGAGACTATCGCTGATCCACTTGTTTTCCCATTGAGAAAATGAGGACGACAAGAATATCTACACCGCTCGGTGTGCAAGGACTCTGGCAGTACAGAGGGTAAACACGACACATGTCACCAACGCGGCAGTAGATGAATCATAGTGCAACAGAATCTAATTGCGTTGACGAAGGGCCTCGAAGAGGAGAATGGCTGCAGAAACGGAGACGTTCAGGGAATCCAGAGCGCCGAGCATCGGGATGCGGATATGGGCGTCCGCTGCCTTGCGCCAGACATCGGTGAGACCGGCAGACTCTGTGCCCATCACTATGGCTGTCGGCTTCCTCATATCGGAGTCGTAGTACAGGGAAGAATCCTGTAATTGTGCAGTAAGTATCTGAATATCAAGATTTTTAAGCCAAGCTATAGTTTCTTCAGAAGTCGCGGTTGCAACTTGACGGGAAAACACAGCGCCGATGCTGGCACGAATCAGATTCGGGTTGTACAGGTCAGTCAACGGGTCGCAGATGATGACGGCATCGGCAGCGGCGGCATCAGCGCTACGAAGCACTGCTCCAAGGTTGCCGGGTTTCTCAACGCTCTCCAAAACGACTACAAGAGGATTGGCGCTCAATTTCAGACTATCCAGAGGTTTTTCCCTGAACTCCACCTCAGCCAGTATGCCCTCGGTTCCTTCTCGGTAGGCGATCTTGCAATATAGTCCATAAGGGACCTGAACGATTCCGACCTTCGGATTCAACTTTTCGGCCTTGCCCAGAAGTTCGCTCATCTCCTCTGCAGTCAATATCTCTCCGCAGATGAACAGCGTCCTCGGAACGAATCCGGCGTCGAGACAATGTCCCAACTCCCTTCTCCCCTCGACCACGAAAAGACCTGTCTGGCGCCTCAGTCTGGATTTTTCCTGAAGCCCCAGAAGTTCCTTGACCTTAGCGTTCTGCGCTGATGTTATGTTCTCTATCCGCATTTTTCCCCGGTTGTTCTTCCGTCTCTTTCTTCAGGGCCTTTTCAGGACGCATCTGAGGAAAGAACAGGACATCCTGGATTGTGGTCTGGCCGGTCATAAACATAGTCAGGCGATCTATGCCCATTCCGAGACCCGATGTCGGAGGCATACCGTACTCAAGTGCGCGGACGAAGTCATAGTCGATGAACATAGCCTCATCGTCCCCGCGGCTCTTTAGGGCAGCCTGTTCTTCGAACCGCTCCAGCTGATCAATCGGATCGTTGAGTTCCGAATATGCATTCGCAAGCTCCTTGCCGCAGACAAATAGTTCGAAGCGCTCGGTAAGGTCAGGATTCTCCCTGTGCCTCTTTGTCAGAGGAGACATCGAGACAGGATAATCAGTGATGAAGGTTGGCTCGACAAGATGCTCCTCGCAATACGTTCCGAAAATAGCATCGATCAGCTTGCCTTCGCCCATAGAAGGCTCGAACTCCACACCAAGATTCCTGCAGGTCCCGCGGAGTTCATCAACCCCCATTCCGGAGACATCGACTCCGGCATATTCCTTGATGGCATCCAGGATCGGAAGACGACGGTAGCCGGCCTTGAAGTCAATCTCCTTGTCACCGATCCGGACAACTGTCGTACCGTGAAGCCTTATAGCGATCTTCTCAAGCAAATTCTCCACGAACTTCATCATCCAGATGTAGTCCTTGTAGGCGACGTAGATTTCCAGACAGGTGAACTCAGGGTTGTGAGTCTTGTCCATACCCTCGTTTCGGAAGTCCTTGGCAAACTCATAGACACCGTCGTAGCCGCCTACAATCAACCTTTTAAGGTAGAGTTCATTGGCGATTCTCATATAGAGATCGATGTCCAGAGCGTTATGGTGGGTGATGAACGGACGGGCCGTCGCTCCGCCAGGAATGGACTGGAGAATAGGCGTCTCGACTTCCAGGCAACCCGCTTCATTGAAGTACTCCCTCATTGTGGAGATGATGCACGCCCTCTTTACAAAGGTATCGCGAACCTGAGGATTGACGATGAGATCGACATACCTCTGACGGTAACGCAGTTCCGGATCGGAAAACCCGTCGAACACATTGCCCTCCGCATCGGTCTTTACAATCGGAAGGACCTTCAAGGATTTGCTTAGAACCGTCAGTTCCCTGGCGTGCACGCTCAACTGTCCGGTCTGGGTGATGAATGCGAATCCCTTGATGCCAACGATGTCGCCTATATCCAGAAGTTTCTTCCAGACAGTGTTGTACATCGTCTTGTCCTCATCAGGACAGATCTCATCTCTTTTGACGTAGATCTGGATGCGGCCTGTGGAATCCTGGATCTCACCGAATGACGCGGCGCCCATTATTCTGCGGGACATAATACGGCCCGCGATGCATACTTCCTGGAAATTGCCCTTCTCCGGGTCATAACCTTCCGTGATGTCCTTTGCGGAAGCATTGACCGGATAGAGCGGCGCCGGATAAGGATTGATCCCTAATTCTCTTAACTTTGCAAGGGATTCCCTCCGGATGATCTCCTGCTCGCTGAGTTCTGTATTAGCCATATCTTGATGTGTTTTATTACCAGTGTTCAAGCCGTCCTGACGACGGGATTTACAAAAATACGACTTTTAATCAACATTGGAAAATAATTGTTTTAGTTGAATAAAGTGCGTATATTTGTATAATATGGGTAGGGAGCGCAAATGGATGATCAAGGAACCGGCCGATCCGGAGAAGGCGGGAAGGCTTTCCGCCGAGTTGGGCATTGACCGTGTCCTTGCCGAACTCCTTGTCAAGAGAGGAGTGGAGACCTTCGAGCAAGCGCGCTCATTCTTCCGTCCCAGCCTGAGCGACCTGCATGACCCGTTCCTGATGAAGGATATGGATGTAGCGGTCGAAAGGGTCCGCAAGGCGATAACCTCCGAAGAAAAGATCCTGGTCTATGGAGACTATGATGTCGACGGCACCACTGCCGTCGCTCTGGTATATTCATTCCTCAGACGCTACTCTTCAAAGGTGGACTTCTATATCCCTGACCGGTACGACGAAGGCTACGGAGTCTCCTACAAGGGCATAGACTGGGCGAGCGACAACGGCTTCGGCCTGATCATCACCATCGACTGCGGAATCAAGGCCAACGAGAAGGTTGAATATGCGAAAGCGAAAGGGATAGAGGTCATCATCTGCGACCATCATCTCCCTGAGGAAATACTTCCGCCGGCGGTCGCTGTCCTCGACCCGAAGCGGGCAGACGACTCCTATCCATTCGACGACCTTTCCGGATGCGGAGTCGGATTCAAACTCGTGCAGGCATATTCACAGAAGTACGGCATTCCGTTCGAGACCCTGATCCCTCTGCTGGACCTTCTTGTGGTCAGCATTTCAGCGGACCTCGTCACGATGGTCGGAGAGAACAGGGTGCTTGCGCACTTCGGCTTGAAACAATTGAACGAAAATCCCCGCAGGGGTCTTCTGGCAATGGCAACCCTCTCCAAACTGGAGCCCGGACACCTCACCATAGATGACATAGTATTCAAGATCGGCCCGCGCATCAACGCCGCAGGGCGAATGGAGACAGGCCGTCTGGCAGTCGAACTCCTGACCGCTTCGGATGACCACATAGCCAACATAGTCGGCCAGCAGATAAACGACAACAACAACGAACGCAAGAGCATCGACAGGGAGATCACGCAGGAGGCGCTGGAGATGGTCCAGAAAGGCACTTCGCTCTCATCCGGCGCCGCGACTATCGTTTACAACCCGACTTGGAACAAGGGCGTGGTCGGAATAGTGGCCTCCCGCCTTGTGGAAGCGTTCTACAAGCCTACCATTGTCCTGACAAAGTCTAATGGATTCATCACAGGCTCGGCCAGAAGCGTGGCCGGATTCGACCTTTACGAAGCGATCGAAAGCTGTTCCGATCTTCTGGAGAACTTCGGCGGCCACGTCTATGCCGCCGGCCTCACACTCAAGGAATCCAACCTGGAGGAATTCGTCAGGAGGGTTGACAAATTCATCGGAGGAAGAATAACCGAAGAAATGCTTACCCCCGTCACAAGCATCGACTCCAAACTTGAGTTCAGCCAGATCACTCCTAAATTCTTCAGACTGCTTAAGCAGTTCCAGCCGTTCGGCCCCGGCAACAGCAATCCTGTCTTCCTGACGGAGAATGTCTCCGACGGAGGAAACGGCCGAAAGGTCGGAGCAGGCGGAGTCCATATGAAACTGGACCTGATCGACGAAAAGCAGCCTTTCCACCAGATTCCGGCCATAGCATTCAATATGGCGGACTTCTACGACTACATCAAGGCCGGCAATCCTTTCGATATCTGTTACTCTATCGTAGAAAACTACTACAGAGGCAATTCAACCCTCCAACTCCGCATAAAGGACATCAAGGAGAGGGAGGAATTCATCTAGAAACTCATTACAATGGGCAAATTCGGTCTGATCGGGGATCCGATCAAAAAATCTGGGAGTCCCGCGTTGTTCGCCGCCGCCTACCGTGGCAAGACGCAGCCGGACGGAAGCGGGTATTCATACGACCTGATTGAGGGCAGCGATTTCGAAGCCTCCTGGCAGAGATTCATTGAGGAATATTCCGCCATCAACGTGACCGCCCCCTTCAAGGAGATGGCCTACGAAAAAGTTTTGGAACTCTCGGACAAGGGCGAAGGGCTGATCTCCGGGCCTGTGGCCAGAATCGGTGCAACAAACCTCCTGGTCAAGGGAAGAGAGGGCATAGAGGCCCACAACTCCGATTTCACGGGCATAGTCATCGCCGTCGCCGAAGCCTATTACCCCGGCATAGTCAGGGAATTCATCAAGGAATATGGAGACCGCTTTTTCATCAAGATCCACCAGTTCTTCCTGATGAGTCTCGGACGCAGGTTCACCCGGCAGCCTCAGGCGCTCATAGTAGGCTGCGGAGGCGCTGGAAGGGCAGCTGCCGTAGCCGCGGCTGAGCTGGGCTTCGCCACCGCCTTGATGAACCGCACAACGGAAAAGGCTCAGGCCATCTGCGACGCGATGCCTGAATATGGCTTCATAGTGGACCCTGTCACCGATTTCAAGGAAGCCGTCAAAGAATGCGACCTGATCATCTACACCCTCCCTATGGCCCTTCCTGAAATTCCGGATTTTTCCGCAGATGACTTTGTCACCGTTGGAACCGACTGCCCAAAAGTCATTCTGGAGGCCAATTACAAGTCCCCTTCGTTCGATGGAATCGCTCAGATGAAACTTAACTCCGCGGAAGGAATATATATCCCCGGAGACAAGTGGCTTTTATACCAAGCCCTTACAGGCTATCCGCTGATGACTGGCGTCAGCCCCGATCTGGACAGTATGGAGTCGATTGGCTGACCGATCAGAATCTTTCGATCGTAGCCTCACGGTCAGGGCCGAGGGATATTATCCTGATTGGAACTCCCAGGTAGTCCTCCATAAACTTGACATAGTCTTTGAATTCCTCAGGAAGTTCACTCTCGTGACGCATTCCGGACAAATCCCTGTTCCATCCCTTGAACTCTGTGTAAACCGGCTCGATCTCAGACGCGATGTCGAAAGGAACCTGCCTGGAGACCTTTCCGTCCACCTTGTAGGCCGTACATACCTTTATCGCCTCGAATTCGTCCAGACAGTCAGACTTCATCATTATCAGGTCAGTGACACCATCCAGCATCACAGTGTACTTAAGGGCGACCAGGTCCAGCCAGCCACAGCGGCGGGGACGTCCGGTGACAGCTCCGAATTCGTGGCCGACCTGACGGATTTTTTCACCGGTCTCGTCAAAGAGTTCCGTCGGGAAAGGACCTGAGCCTACACGCGTGCAATAGGCCTTGAATATTCCATAGACACGGCCTACCCTTGAGGGAGCGACCCCGAGCCCGGTGCAGACTCCTCCTACGGTTGTGGAAGATGAGGTCACGAAAGGATAGGATCCGAAATCTATGTCCAGAAGAGAGCCCTGCGCTCCCTCAGCCAGCATAGGCTTCTCGTCAAGCCACTCGTTCACAAAATACTCACAGTCGATAAGTTCGAATCCCTTAAGGAATTCTATGGCGCTCATCCACTCAGCCTTGTCCTTTTCCGGGTCGCACTCGAATCCCAGGTCGGAGATCAGCCGGATATGACGTGCCTTGAGTTTCTCGAATCTATCCCGGAAATCAGGAGCGAGGATGTCTCCGACACGAAGGCCGTGGCGGCTGACCTTGTCTGTGTAGGTCGGTCCGATACCCTTAAGAGTAGATCCGATCTTACCCTTTCCGGCTGCAGCCTCGTTGGCTGCGTCAAGAAGACGGTGTGTTGGAAGTATGAGGTGGACCTTCTTTGAAATGAGGATTTTCGCCTTCGGGTCAATGCCCATCTTGCTTATGTTTGCGCACTCCTCTCTGAAAGTGACAGGGTCAAGCACGACTCCGCTGCCGACGATGTTGGTGGAGCCTTCACGGAATATTCCGGAAGGGATGCTCCTCACAACGAAACTGTGTCCGTCGAAATGGAGAGAATGGCCGGCGTTTGGACCGCCCTGAAACCTTGCGACCGCAGGATAGCGTCCCGCAAGGACATCCACAATCTTGCCTTTACCCTCGTCTCCCCACTGGAGGCCGAGTACTACGTCTAATTTAGAGCTCATATTGTTGAAATTCGTTTGTATATTCCTGAAAATCAGAACGGAAGGTCATCCGTAGGGTTGTCGCTGAGGGAAATGTCCATCGGTTCCGGTTCCTGGGACTGCTGCGGAGCCGGACGAACCGGCTGAGGCTGGGGCTGAGGTGACGGCTGATAGCCGGCTGACGGTCCCGCAGGGGCTCCAGGGTTGTCGGATTTTTTACCGAGGAGATGGAGGTTGTCAACAGTGATTTCGGTCGTATAGCGCTTGTTACCGCTCTGGTCGGTCCAGGACCTTGTCCTAAGTTTGCCCTCAATGAAGACCTGCGTGCCTTTCCTGATAAACTTTTCAGCGACATCGGCTGAATTTCTCCAGGCCACGATGTTGTGCCATTCCGTGTTTTCACGAAGTTCTCCATTCCGGTCACGATAGCGCTCTGTTGTCGCAAGGGTAAACTGAGCCACCTTTGTGTTCCCTGAATTAGGGTTGTTTCCGTCAAGGTAACGCACTTCCGGGTCCCTCCCGACGTTACCGATCAGCATTACTTTGTTCAGTGACATAATGAAAATCTTTTGGTCAGCAACATAAAACAGGTTTCAGCGGACACCCCGCCAAAACCTATGCAATTTAAGGATAATTATCGGTAAAGCCAAAACAAGTTCGGCCCAATTTCGAGCACTAGAAAGGTGATATGCCGATTGTCCAGGTCTGGAATTCCGGCCAGAATCCTTTGTCCATCAGATTCATAGGAGAGTACTTAGCGTAGATGCTGAAATACTTCAGATTCATCTGGACCATCGCATCCACGGTCAAAACGTTGCAGTGCACATTCTTGTACTTGTCCTTCATTTTTTCTCCATCCACATAATATTTGTTGACTATGGAACTGCAGGCATTGAGGTTGACCACCGGTCCGAGGGTGATACCGAATCCGTTTCCGAAACTGTAGCTGTACAACATAGGGAAATTGAAACTGAATACTCTCAGTTTTGAGACCTTCGCGGCAGCCCCTTCCGGTACGCCCAAGCCGATGCTGTCATCGTTGAGTTTCAACATCATTTCATTCCCGGTCAAGGAAAAGTTTTTCCATGTCAAACCGGGTCCGAATGAGAATGAACTGCGGCCGCTGGTGTGCGAGTCCAGCATATAGAAAGCGAATTCCATCGAATTCTGCGGATTGAAATCAAAAGGCTTCCGGGAATCCGTGATGTTTGAGCCGACATAGAATGAACCCACAATGGCACGCTGAAACGGCTTCGTTATCTTCTTATAGAACAGGATGTCAAAATCGAGATGCACACGCCCCCTGTCTCTTTCCATCTCCGCAATGAATCCGCTGTTATCACACTGGGCACACTCAAGCGTCACCGTGTCCTCTTCCGCCTTCACGACAAGAGTGTCCGTGGAATTGATGACTACTACCTCCTGGGCGGACATCGACGCCGCCGAAAACAATGCAGCGATCGCTGCGACAAATATCTTTTTCATATTCATAATTATCTTCTTGATTACCTGTGTTTGAATATTACCCTCAGATCCTGGGCCGTGGCCTTTCCGGACAGATAAACCACTGTCACATAATCACCTTCCACAGCCGTCTTCACCTGATAGCCAATGTACCTGTTTCTGGAATTGCCCGCAGGGAAGCAGAGAAGTGCGTATGTAAGTTTTCCGCCTTCGGACTCCATTTCCTTGTCCTCCGCCCTCCTTGCGTCAGACTCAATCCAGGAAATCACCTTGTCCTTCTCGGCTTCTGTCGCCAGGAAACGTACGCTCCTGAAATAGTCCAGGTTGTAAGGCTTCAACTTCTTTCCGCTGACCACGGACACCGTGATCTTGGCCGCCGGGACGAACTCCCAGCTGAAGAGGCTGTCTATCTGCAGGCCGGTCTGCTCCCAGATCGGGACTTGCCGGGGTCTGTTTGATGTCTGACCCAAGGATGGAATCCAAGCCAGCAGACACAATGTCATTATCAATAAAACACGTTTCATCTTAGTTTCCAAAAATTTCGTTTAATTGTTGGTCCACATCCGTTCCGTCAGAGAGAAGATCGGCAAGGACGTTGTCGACGTCGTTCATTACCAGTTCCTTGTCCGTTATCTTCTGCCCGCCCACGAACTTGACGCAGACGTTGCTGTTTGTGTAAATATTCAGTCCGATTGTCACGAGGAGCGCTATACTGGCCGCTACGGCAAGTGCTCTGGTCCAGACGCTTCTGCCGGATAGCGAAACGCTTCGGCGGACAGGCGACTCCTTTGCGTCAGTCTTCCCTTCTGGCTGATAGACACTGCAGCCGACCGAGAAGAATCCCATTACGGCACGCGCTTCGTCATATTCCGGCGACTGGCCTTCCGGTGAAGCCAGGAACTGCTTGAATTCGAGTTCCTCGTCCTCCGAGAGCTGACCCTCGAAGTATCTTTCGATATATTCATTATAATTCTTCATTGTCTTTTCTGAATTTGTCTCTCAGAGTCTTTCGGGCTCTTGAAATCTGCATTCTGACCGCGCCTGGCTGCATCCCCAGCTCAAAGGCTATCTGTTCGAAGGTTTCACCTTCATATTCGTGCTTCCTGATTATCTTCTTCTGGAGTTCCGACAACTCCCTGTCCACCGAGGCTTCAACCTTCCTAAACATAAACTCCCTCTCCATCGAATCGCTCGGCTCATCCTCCATCTGCCTTCCCTCCAGACTGACCGTAGGCCTTCGCTTTGCCTTGCGGTACTCGTCAATCTCTATATTCTTCCCTGTCCTGGACAGAAGGCCGATCGCTTCGCCGACGCTTTTGGGCTTATACTTCTTCCCCCATAGCCTGCAGAAGGCATCCTGAAGGGCGTCTTCCGCCTTCCAGCGCCCCTGAAGGGCGATAAACGCTTCTGTGAGAAAATCTTCTGTCATCGGTTTCTTCTGCTTTTCACTAATATAAACGAAAAGTCCGAGAAAATGTAACATCATCCCGGACTCTAATCAGTTTTCAGTATTCTGATCCTCTTTTTTAGTTGGTTTTAGTTCTCGTCGTAGTTTCTTGAAGTTGGTTCAAAATCTTTTCATATTCTGTATTGCAAAGGTCGCTATTCAAAAGGAGCGTGACAATAGTAAATCTTTGTGATTTTATCTAGTAAATATTTATGAGAAACAAAATGGCACAAGCTTTCGGCGGCTCCGGAATCTTATCCCCATTGCTGCAATTAAGAACATCTTGGCTGTGGGGGATAATTCGCTTATTGTCAACCACTTAAATAACTGCTCTCCCCCGGAATCCGGTGGGAGAGCAGTCTAGGATTGCGCTGATAATCAGCATTTTAGCCCCCACAGCGGTCTGGGACTGACGGCTCACAGGGTGGCGCGGGCCTAAGCCTCACAGGGTGGCGAAGTAGCCGGGGAAGAGAATGCAGGTGATAAGGTAGCCGAGAATGGTTGAGACTCCGACGCTGATGAGTCCTGGCATCATAAAGCTGTGGTTCAGGAGATATTTCCCGATCACAGTCGTGCCGATGCGGTCGAAGTTGACTGTGGCGATGTCCGAAGGGTAGTTCGGGATGAAGAAATAGCCGTAAACGCTTGGAAGGACGCCTAGCAGTACTGGCCCCGGGATGCCCAAAGAATATGCAAGAGGAAGCATCGCCACGACGACCGCCCCTTGAGAATTGATGAGGACGGAAACCAGGAAAAAGACGAACGCTATCGACCAGGGATATTCGGAAACGACGCCTGTAAGCATCTCCTTCATACTTTCCAGATAGTTTCCGAAATATGTGTCCGCAAGCCAGGCTATTCCATAGATGGCGATAACGGCGACCATTCCGGATTTCCAGACGGAACCGGAAACGGCGTTCTTCAAGTCCACCTTGCAGAAGAGGATCATAAAGGCGGTCGCCGCAAGCATAATGATCTGGATGGAGATGTTCATCTTCGGAAGCCTGTCCAGCGCTTCCTTGCTGAGGATCATCTGGCAGAATGCGAGGCCGACAATGAAGAGGATAGCGGCGAAGAAGATATAGACGGCGGCCTTCGCGTTCTTGTCGATGACCTTGTCCAGTGTAGTGGCATCGCTTCCATAGACATATTTATGGACACCAGGGTTGGCTATTCTTTCCTGAAAGTCAGGGTCCTTGTCCAGATCCTTGCCCCTGTGGTAGGATGCGACGGCTGCGAAGAGGATGCCGAAGATGCAGGCAGGGATGGTCACCATAAGAGTCTGTGGAATTGTCACGCCGTAGCCGTTGGCGTTTGAAATCGTGACGAATGCGACCACGGCGGCGGCAATCGGAGAGCAGGTGATCCCGACCTGGGATGCGATGGACGCCACGCCGCACGGTCTCTCCGGACGTATGCCTTTCTTGATTGCGATGTCCACGATGATAGGCATCAGGGTATAGACGACGTGTCCGGTTCCGACAAGCACCGTGAGAAAGAAAGTGCAGAGTGGAGCAAGGATTGTGATGCGGTCCGGATGGCGTCGGAGAAGTTTCTCGGCAAGCTGAATCAGCCAGTCCATTCCGCCGGACGCCTGAAGCACACCTGCGCAGGTCACAGCCGCGATTATGATGTAGATCACATCTGTCGGCGGGGTGCCGGGCTTGAGTCCGAATCCGAAAACAAGAATCGCCAGGCCGATGCCTGAGATTGCGCCGAGGGCAAGGCTGCCGTATCTTGAGCCCACATAGAGGGCGGCAAGCACAATCAGCAGCTGGATAATCATCAATGCCATATCGTGTATTTAATTAAAATGAATCCTACTCGTAAAGACCGCCGTTGACCGAGATGACCTGTCCTGTGATGTAGGAGGACTCGGCAGATGCAAGGAAGCCGACCAGGGCCGCAACCTCTTCAGGCTTTCCGAAACGTCTTGCAGGAATCTGAGCCTTGAGTTCAGCCTCATCAAGACCTTCGACCATATCCGTAGAGATGAATCCCGGCGCGACAGCGTTGACTGTCACCTTTCGGGCAGCGACCTCCTGCGCCAAGGCCTTTGTGGCAGCAATCAGGCCACCCTTGGCAGCGGAATAGTTGGTCTGTCCGGGAAGTCCTTTCAGGCCGGACAGGGAAGCCATATTCACTATTCGCCCATACTTGTGGACAACCATAGGCTGAAGGAAGGGGCGTGTCACATTGTAAAAGCTGTTCAAGTCCGTGTTCAGGACACTGTACCAGTCGTCAGGTTCCATCCAGAGCATCAGATTGTCCTTGCGGACACCCGCATTGTTGACCAGGACTTCGACATAGTCGTCGGGATGCGACTCCTGCCATCCGGTGATGGCAGCTGAGGACTCTTCCGCATCAGACACGTTGAACCTCAACAATTCCCCGGACCCTCCGGCCTCCTCGACAAGACGTAGAGTCTCCTTCGCAGCCTCATCGTTGGAAAGATAATTGATTACAACGCAGTAACCCATCTGAGTCAGCCTGACGCAGACAGCCCTGCCGATGCCGCGGCTTCCGCCGGTAACGAACGCGAACTTGGACATAGTTGAAAAATTGAAACGCTGTCTTACAAAGATAGAAAATCTTTATGAAGTATTTCCTTGCAAGTGAGGACAGATGTCATAGAAACTCCCAGTACGCCGTGGAGGTTGAGGCTCTGGCCGGTCAGGAACAGGTTGGCTATCGGAGTCCTCGGAGACAGTACCGTGGTGTCAGGGCTGCGGAAGTCCTTACTGCCGCCGAATGCCGAGCCTGACGGGGACCCTGTATAACGTGAATATGTCGCCGGAGCGCTTGTGAAAACCTTGTCGATCGAATCACGGATCGAAGGCAGGCGGGAGGACACTACATCCAGACAAGAGGAAAGTTTTGCAGCTTTGGCGAATTCATAGCCCGGATCGTCCCGGGAAATGAATGGCATCGGACTGATGAGGTCAAGATGAGTGGCTTTGGAACCGGATGGAACAGGATAGAAATGGACCAGGACAGACCGCCCTTCAGTCCGGTCTTCCTCAGGAAGCGGACTTAAGAAGAGATTCCTGTCCAGGTAGTCGAGAGCACCCTGCTTCAGGACGATATTGGCAGTGAATACTCCACCAGTGTTTTCAAGACTGGAAACACGAGAACGATATACACGCCGCAGGGCGGAAGGGTCTTTCACAAGAGCCAGAGTAACGGCAGGATGAGCATCGGAAACAACCAGGTCAGGCGTCAAAAGCTCGGAATTGTTGACCTCAACGGATGAGACTTCCCCATCCCGGACCGCTATCGAAGTCACTTCTGCCCCGCATCGGACCGAGCCGCCCAAGGACTCGATTTCAGAGATCAGCCTTCGGACAATCCGTTCTCCGCCTCCATCTATCCTCCAGGCGCTCTGGAGAAACGACTCATTGATCTGGGCAAAGACATAGAGCGGAAGCGAAGGGAGCGTCTCCATCCTCATGAAAGGACCCTCAAGCACCTTGCGCAGAACAGGGTCCGAAAAGGTTGCGGAGAGATATTCAGAAGCAGATCTGCTGAAAAGCGGGTTCATCGGAGAAGCCGAGAAGGAGTCGAATATATGCTCCCCCACCGAACGCAGAAAAGAGGAATATCCGGCGAGAGCATCTTTCTGATCCGGGAATATCCCTCCGAGCCTGGAGACAAAGCGCTCGTGTCCGGAAGGAATTGGGTAGCTTCGTTCTCCGATGATGACTTCATCCACACATTCTGGATCCAACCGGCGCCACGGCAGGTCCAACAAATTGAAATAGTCAAACAGTGGGTGCAGGGACTCCCCTTCCCCTAAACCGCCGACATAGTGGAAACCGGTGTCGAAGGTCAGGCCGCCTCGTCTGAAAGACTGAAGGCAGCCCCCTGGCTGGGATGCCTTTTCCAATATGGTCACTCTGAAACCTTCGCGGGCCAGGATAAGCCCGCATTCAAGACCTCCGAGACCGCAGCCGATGACCACGACCGAAGGACGTGAGAGATTCCCGGACGAGCCTGACGCCACGGATCTGGCCTTTGAATACATTTCTTAAAGATTTCTGATGACCAGGGTGGAATTGGTGCCTCCGAAGCCGAAAGAGTTGGAGAGAAAGATGTCGAACGACCTGTCCAGACGCTCGGAAGGAATCCAGAGCTTTTCCGAATCCTCGTCCGGATGCTCGAAATTCAGATTAGGCGCGATAAACCCGCTCTTCATCATCAGCATCGAATATATCGCCTCGCTGGCTCCGGCCATCCACATCTCGTGGCCGGTCTGGGACTTGGTGCTGGTCACCGGAACCGTTTTCTCCCCGAAGACAGCGGCGATCGATTTCGCTTCATTCGCATCCCCGACGTGGGTCGAAGTGGCATGGGCGTTGATGTAGCCGATTTCCTCCTTCCGGATTCCGGCGCGCCTGATCGCCATTTCAAGAGACCTGCGCGGGCCGTCCACGTTCGGAGTCGAGATGTGGTCTCCGTTGCCTGAAAAGCCGTAGCCCAGCACCTCTCCGTATATTCTCGCACCACGGCGGACAGCGGACTCGTAACTCTCGATGATAAGTGTCGCGGCGCCACCGCTGGGGACAAGGCCATCGCGGTCGCGGTCAAAAGGCCTGCTGGCCCTGGACGGCTCATTTTCTCTTGTAGAGAAAGCGGAAATGCCGTCAAACGATCCCACCGCATAGGGATGGACTTCCTGAGCCCCACCGCACACAACCATCTCCTGAAGTCCGTTCTGAATCAGAAGAGCACCCAGGCCTATCGCGTGCGAGCCGCTCGCGCAGGCTCCTGAAACCGTCAGATTGATTCCCCTGAGTCTGAAAATGCAGTCGAGGTTCATCGTGATAGTCGAATTCATCGACTGGAAGATGGCGCCCGACCCGCACATAGTCGTGTCCTTCTTCTCCCTCATTATGTCCATCGACTCGACAACAGGTACGGCGGAAGAGTCGTTGCCGTAGAGAAGGCCCACCTCGTGTGAGGCAAGGAAATCCTCATCCACTCCGGCATCCTTGAGGGCGTCACGTGTGGCGCAGTAGGCGAATTTAGCCTGCTGAGGCATAAATACCCTCTGCGAGCGGCTGAGTTCCTTCTTCAAGTCCGGAGTCACCAGATTGCCCGTGAGAGCCGACCTGAAACCCATCTCCTTCCTTACAGGATCGAAGACCACGCCCGACCTTCCGCCGTAAAGGGATTCCCTGACCTCGTCAAGAGAAATGCCGAGGCAGGAATATATGCCCATACCTGTGATGACTACCCTGTTCATACCTTTTTGTTTTTATAGCAGTTGTCAACCGGGTTGGAGTAGATTCCAAGGAAGATGTCCTTCAGGATCTCCGGTTCCTCAACTTCGTATTTTTCAAGTTCCTTAAGATGGCTGACGAACTTCTCCTTCCGCTCGGCCGAGTATTTGTCTGGGCTGAATTCATTCTTGCCATAACGAATGTCGTGGGCGATAAAATTATTGGCCGAAAGAGCGTATCCTTCGTAGATCCTCTTGTCCATCAGTTTCGCCACCTCCTTGTTGTATTCTATGCTGGTAAGGCTTTCCATTGGCCTCAGGTCTTCTTCCGTGATCCTCGGACAGAAGGTCAGATGAACATCTCCCTTGAAGGACGTGATGCCCGAAACAATGCTTGCGAGATCCTCTCCCTTCTTCTTTACGTACTTCTGCAGGCGTGACTGATAGAGTTCCAGAGCCTTCGCGAAATCGCAGGTCTCCCACTCATAAGAGATGGACAGCGGAACGATGTTAAGTTCCGAGAGAGCCCTGATTTTGTCATCCCTTCCACTGATGCCGAACATCTTTATGATACCCTGGTCTGTCGCATCATTGCCATCCTTCGTGCGGCCGTTCCGCTGTGCTATCCAGACGGACTGGTTCTTCTTGGTGACAGTATGGCGTATGTACTTTGAAAGATGCACTGAACTCAGATAGAACTCATTCATGTTCCCGCCTCTCTCGACCCTGAACATCTTGTTGGACTTACCGATGTCAACGACCAGAGGTGAACTCATCAGGTTGGATCCGAAGGTGATCTCCGTTGTGTCAAATCCGTGCTCGTGGAGTTTGTTCTGTATGATGGATGCATCCAGCATAATGTCTCTGTGGTTTGAGACAAAAAGATAGCGCATGGCCGGGTCGAGGGCCTCGATGCCCGAAACCGTGTACGAAGACATCGTCCTCTTCTGGATCTGCTCGTTAACATACCACATCACCTCCCTCTGGAATCCGTCAACGGTCTTCAATCCTTGAACCATCGCCCTGACATCCTCAACCTTCCTTTCCGGGAAGGCATAAGCGGCAAGCAGGGAGAACATCTCATTTGCTGCGATGCGCTGCATCGCAGCGGGGATTTCCTCGTCGTAGTAGGGACGGATATCGTCTAATTCCGGATCCTTTATCATAACAGTTTTCTTTTTCTCAAATCTATGAATTTCACAGGCTTGCGACTCTTTTCAGGGAAAATAACCTTCTGGATTTCCTCCACAGGAAGAACCTCGATGACCGGGGCGACACGCAGCCTGGAACGGAACCTGTCCTTCAGTTCCTTGACTGCATCGAAACCAGGCTCATTCTTGAGCCCGACCCTGACAACCACCTCGTCGGTTCCCGCCTCCGAGTCCTGGACATAGATGACATAGTTTGCCACGAAATCAGTATTGTCCAGCACGTCGTTGATTGCAGGAGGATAGAGGGTGGTCCCCTTGAGTTTGATCATATTGTTCTTTCTGCCCACCAGCGGAGTCAGGCGGTAGGAGTTCCTTCCGCACCTGCACTTCTCCACTCTTTTGGAGGCTATGTCACCTGTCCTGAATCTCAACAGAGGCATTCCTTCCACACCCAGAGTCGTAACCACTATCTCTCCTTCCTCCCCGTCAGGGACAGGCAGGTCGTCCTCGCCGATGATCTCCACGATGACCAGTTCCGGGTGGACGTGGCCGCCCATCCCCCACTCGCATTCCGAGAATGTCGCGCCCATCTCGGTCGAGGAGTACGTAGCATAGAGTTCGACATCCCACTTCTCCTTTATCTTCGAGCCGAGCAGATTGAGGCTGAAATCCTGATTGCGCAGGCCCTCGCCGATGCCAATGATTTTTCTTATGCTTGAATTCCTGTAGTCGATTCCGTGGTCTTCAGCGTATTGTATAAGTTTCAGGATGAAGGAGGGGACGCACATGACAGCATCAGGCCTGATTCTGCGGATCGTGTCCCACTGGAGTTCCGGGACGCCGTTGCCCACTCTGATGATACCGGCGCCGAGTTTCCTGATCCCCAGGAAATAAGCCAGGCCAGCCATGAATCTCTTGTCGATCGTGGTCATCAACTGCAGGACGTTGCCCGGGCCCAGGCCGGCGCAGGAGAAGGATTTCATCTCATTGTAGGCAAGCCTCTGGAGGTCCTTTTCCGTACAGCAGAAGGTCACTGGGTCTCCGAGGGTTCCGGAAGTAGTGATATAGTCTATCACCTTCTCCTTGGGCACACAGAGGAAATCTTCGTTGAACAACTGCAGATCCTTCTTCCCCGTGAAAGGAATCCTGACCAGATCCTCGATGTGTCGGATCCTCCCTATGTCAATTCCGTAACGGGAGAACATACGCTGATAGTAAGGAGAATTTGCCGCAAGATAGGCCAGAGCCTCCTGCAGTTTCTGCTCCTGGAAGTCTTTTATGGCTTCTGAAGATTGGAATTCTATGTCTTCTGCCATTTTTGGTTGCGATATAATTTGCTAATATACGCAATTTCTGACAAAAGATAAAAAGAGGGGAAACCAGTCCGCCTCCTCCGAACTGGCTCCGAACCCGTGTCCTCCGGTCTTGAACTGATGATACTCGTGCCTGACTCCGGCTTCGGTCAGAGCCTTGTCCATCAGGACGGAGTTACGGTAATCGACAGTCTTGTCATCCACGCAGTTGGCCAGAAAAACCACAGGCATATCACGGGGAACATTCAGTTCAACGGAAAGTTTTCTGCGAAGGTCCAGGTCGTCGGACCTGCTTCCGAGGAGGGCTGTTCTGGATCTCTTGTGGACAATCTCCTCGTCACTCATCGTGATTACCGGATAGATCGCGGCCACAAACGCCGGTTTTGAATCCGACGGCATCTCCTCTGCGGCTTCAAGGACCAGATGGCCTCCTGCCGAGAAACCCATCAGCCCGATTCTGCTAGGGTCGTCTCCCTTCGCGGCGGCATATTCGCGGATGATCGCATAGGCGGAAACAACTGAATCCAGAGCATCCGGATAGTGGCGTTTCGCAAAGGAAAGTTCCTTGAAGAGAAAGTATCTGGTACCGGCGTGCGGGTACTTCAGGACATAGGCGGTGTAGCCTTCCTCCGCGAGTCTCAAGGCCACTTCGGAGCCTTCCTTTTTTCTGGAAATCCAGTAGTAGCTGCCTCCGGGACAGACAATAACGGAGGTTCCGTTGGCTTTGGAAGGGTCAGGTTCATAGACGTCCATGTTGAGTCTGCGGGCGTCTGCAAAAAGGAAAACAAGGGATGAAAGGGCTGCCAGAACAAGTCTTTTCATTCGGATTCAATCTGATAATGAAGGTTGGAAGGAAGATTCGAGCAGTTCGAGGCCAGCATAATGTTCTCTTCGTCCGGATCGAAGGCATAGACCTCGACTTCCGGATGCATAAGGGCATAGATCAGGGAATATTCACCCTGCCCGCAGTTGCGGATCTCGACCCGGCCGGAGGTGGTCGCAGAACAAGCGGGCGGTAGCGGAGCGGCCGCAATCGCGGCGAGAGCCTTCCGGGTGCGGGAAGCGACGTCGGAACCCTTGTAAAGATACTTGTAGCGGACGTAACGGGAGAGGTATCCAGGAGTTTCAAATTTCCTGCGAAGCTCCTTGAAATGATTCAGATAAAAATGATGGATGTTCTTGGTCAGCTGACGGTAGTCTCCTGAAGGAGAAATCCTTGAACCTGTCTCAACATCTATACGGCCTTCCCTGAGCATAAAATCCCGCTTGGGAAGTACGTGGTCAGCACCGTGAATAAAGACAGGGATGATGTCAAGCCCCAATTCTGAAGCGACATAGAAGGCTCCCTTGTGGAAACGTCCTATCTTCCCGTCTGAAGTGCGAGTTCCCTCCGGGAATACAGCAAGGGAGTAGCCTCTCTCCACAAGGTCCCTGATACGGCCAAGATTCCTGTCCAGACCATCTGCGACAGGATAATATTCCGCCTTGCGGATGACGTAGCCGTAAATCGGGTTCTTCCAGACCCAGTCGTTGGTGAAGAACACTATCTTAGGGGTTAACGCCATCAGGCAGGCCAGATCCAGATGAGACTGGTGGTTGCAGACTATCACGGCCGGCTTCTCTCCGGTTCCGGAACCAGTCAAAGTGCCGGAGACATTGTACTCCACTCCGGGTACGTGGCTGATCAGGAATTTGGAAACCCTCTGGATAAAACTGTGGTACCGGAGCTTCTTCTCCTCCGTGTCCTTTCCCAGGAAATGGAAGAAAGTGTACGGATAGACCACGAAGAACATCAGCAGCACGAAAGAAACCAGGCTGAAGGCTGAATATCCCAGCCTCTTCAAGGTGATCGGAACATCTCTCTTCACGCCTTTCTTCTCGGTCAGCCACCTGAATATGACAGGAGGAAGGTAGTACGCCATCATTACGACTATGAACATTCCGATGACGGTGACGACGCCCAGGGACTTCATCGCCGGATGCTTGGCGAACGCAAGCACCCCTATGCCGATGAACATTATGACGGCGGAATGGAAGATGCTGTTCTTGTAGGTGGCCAGACGCTTCTTTCCGTAGGCGTATTCATAGATCAAGCCTTCGGTGATGAAGATCGTGTAGTCATCGCCCTGGCCGAAGATGAAGGTTGCAAGGATGATGTTGACGATGTTGAACCGGATGTCGGATAACCCCATTATTCCGAGGATCCAGAACCAGCTCACGGCGAGCGGCAGGAAAGACATCAGGCTGATTTCGATGTTCCTGAAACTCAGGAGCAGGAATACGAAGACGACCATGCTGCAGATGAGGCCGATGTAGTCGAAACTGCCGGACAGCACCTTGACCAGCCGGCTGCTTATGTCTCCGGTGTCGAAAACCAGAACTCCGTCGGTCTTCAATTCCTCCTTTATTACCTCAGCCGAACTTGACGGAGCCTCTTCCTTATAGTACACCTGATTGACAATCAGGTATTTTCCATTCTCTTTAATGACATAGGTCCCGTCGAAGGCCTTGAACGAAGGGCTGTCGTCAGAGAACTCTTCAGGATTGAAATCACCCTTAAGGATGTCCAGGAAAGGCTGGAAAGCACCGTCCGAGAAGCCCGCCTCATCCGCTCTCGCAACGAGCCCGGCTTCAAGCGCTTCCGCCCTGCCCCCGGACCAATGTTCATTCCACCTGCTGATCCGCCTCTGCTGTTCCTCCAGCGAAGGCAGGAAATTACCGGCTCCCTTGACGAAGGATATTCCAGCACACGAATCCATCTTTCTGCGCAATTTATCGTTGAACC
Source organism: uncultured Muribaculaceae bacterium (assembly GCA_964346605.1). Classification (GTDB taxonomy): domain Bacteria; phylum Bacteroidota; class Bacteroidia; order Bacteroidales; family UBA932; genus Cryptobacteroides. The sequence continues at coordinate 20,554 of CAYFVE010000026.1, forward strand.
TCAGCGCATCCTCCAGCGAAGTTCCTTCCGCGATTGCGTACATACGGCTGTAGCCTTCCTGCTCCAGACCATCTTCAAGACGTTTGAGGCCGGCCCTCTGTTCCGAGGTCATATAATTGATGGCCTGCATATCGGAGTCGAACCCAGTCCTCTTGCCCAGGAAGAAGAACATGACTGTCAGAACTGTCACCGAAAGGAACACCCACCCGCTTGCCGGAACCCTGTCCGGAAGGATTCTTCCAAGTTCCAGAGTCTTGACATCCTTTTTCCTTTGCCTTGCGAAAACGGGCAGGAAAACCAACGTGAAAATGATTGTTCCGGCCAGCATCAGGGAACCGAAAAGGCCGAGATCCTGCATAGCCACGGCATCCAGCCAGACAAGACACAGGAAGGCGGCGATAGTAGTTATGTTGCCGATCAGAAGAGGAGTGACCATCTCCTTGAGGTTCATCCTCGGCGATACTCCGGCCTTGAAGCCGTCCATATAATGAAGCGGATAATTGACCGCTATTCCGATTATGACCGAAGCTATGCCCAGGACGATGATGGAAATCGAATCCCGGATGAGCGCTATCGCTCCGATAGCGAATATCCAGCCGAATGCTATGGAAACTGCGATCCAAGCTATGTCCGAGAACCTCCTGTAGGCCAGAATCAAAAGCAAGCCTATCAGAATCAAGGCGATGGAAATCGCCATTATACTGTCTTTCTTGATACGGGCGGCGTTGGCCACCGCAATGAGAGGAGCGCCGACGGCCGAGATCTCAACCTCCGGATTGGCTGCTTCAGTCCTGTCAACAGCGGCCTGCACCAACCCGGCGACCTTCGAGTTCATCCCGGACTCGCTCATCCCGTACGGCGATGTCAGGAACGCCAGCCCCTTACCGTCCTTAGTGAATATGCAGTCGTCAATCATCACATAATTGACGTTCGCCGCGCTGCTTCTGAGCCTCTGAAGCAAAGGGCTGAACAGCCCCAGCGGATCTGATTGGATGTACCGGACCACCATCTCCCCCGACGGGAACTGCAGCGATCTACGGTCCTCCTCCAGTCTGTTGATGATATATTCATCATTCAACAGCGAATCTATCCTTCCGTAGTCCGCCTCAGTCATATACAACGGCACCTTAGCCATCACGGCATCCATCATATCCAGAGCCGCGCTCTGGTCAACAGTGATCTGCCTTTCCAGGCCGGTAACCGGTCCAGTCACTTCCAACGCCTCCTCGAAGCCGTAGATCGCTTCCTTGATTGAATATTCATCAACCAGGCTGTCCTTGGGAGAAAAGATCAGGATGATGTTGTTTTTCTTCCCTAGAGCGTTGTAGGCATCCGAGTACTTGGAACTCAGCTCGTCAGACGGAAGAAACCGGGTGATGTCCTCCTCATAGTGAAGCCGTGTCGCCAGCAGGCCGCCAGCCAAGGCAAGCAAGACTGCTACCAGTCCCGCCAGCCACTTCCTCTTCACAAGGAAGTCGTAGATCTTCAGGAAAAACTCTATCATCCACCCAGTCTATGCGAAAGCCAGCAAATTTAAGCATAAAAGTTTATATTCGTTGTCTCACAATGTAAATCGAAGTCCGGCTCCAAAAGAAAATGTCACAGGATTCTTCGTGCGATAAGTCAGGATTGGCGGATTCTCAGGCTTGAAATAATACGAGATTTCCGGTTGAATGAATACCCCTGCATTCCGGGACAAGCGGAACTGGATTCCGGCATTGCATAATGCTGAAAAGTTCAAGCTGTTGTCCTCAAGCCTCACAGAGCCTAATCGTCCATAGACAAGCCTGTCCGCTTTTATGCCTGCACCGAACCAGGCAGAATACCATCCTTTATCCAAAACCGTCCAATCCAGTCTTAACGGAATACCTATGTAGCAGGCTTTCTGACAGATTTCTCCCATTCCATAAGGTCCTTTTCCTTCAAAAGTTGAATTGAATATAGAAAAATCCATTCCGGTAGTTAGTCCCAACCCGGTGCCGACAGGCAAGTTGACGTCGATACCTAAAATGATTGGAGTGAAATGATCTTCAGATATTTCCCGATAATATTCCGGGATTGCCCCGAATGAAAACGGGCCTGAAAAAAAGAACAGGTTATTAACATAATGAGATATCGTCCTTGAATACTTAAAGGAGGAAACCGGCGTAATATTGCTTCTTTCATTCAGGAAGCTTCTTATGTACGGCGAAACAATCAGATGTTTGCTTCTATTCTTTACGCAGGGATACCCATTATCAAAGAAAACAGCACCATTATTGCCTTCTTGGTGGATTCCGCTTGGCGTATAATTGTTCGGCTGAACATTTTCGGCAGTAGAATCGTTTCGCAGTTCCTCCAGTATGACAGAATCTTCAATTGCAATCTCCGTTATTTCAGCATTGTCATCTGGAATGTTTACTGCTGATGGTTGGAACATCCTCTCTGGAAAAACATTTATTTCAGCCGGATAGGGGTTTGAGGCTAAGATTTCTTCATCGTTTCTTGTGTTTATCGTGCCAGAATGAATAATCGTGGTGTTGATTGCATCGTACTTGGCGGTTTTTGTAATAAAGACAAGAAGTATGGCTGCCGCCGCTGTAGATGTCAAGGCTATTCCGAAAGGAATCACCCGGCGCTTGCTTCTGGCGGCGAGTCGTTTCTCAAACTCCTCCCAGTCTCCGGAAGGCAGTTCGGAACTACTTTCCTTAACTCTAGCTTTTATTTCTTCAATCCATTCTTCCATTTCACTGTTTCTTTTCTAAATAATCATTGATCATCTTTGCAAGGCTTCTCTTTGCTTTCGCCAAGCTCGAAGTTGATGCTCCTTCTGTTATCCCCAACCTGAAAGCGATTTCTTTATGTGAGAGGCCTTCGATGCAGAACATATTGAATATGATCCTTTTCGAAACCGGCAAACTAGAAATGAATCCTCTCAGCACCGGTTCAGGAATCATTTTTAAATCTGAAGGTTCCGGTGCGATGAAATCCAATGGGACGTCTTCAAGAGAGACGATATCGATTTTATTCTCTTTCCTTAGTCTGTCAATCGCCAGATTCACCGCGATCCTTCTAATCCAGGCATAAAGAGAACCTTCTCCTTTATAGCTATATTTCCCGATTGTCTCAAATACTTTGAGCATCGTCTCGTGCATCAAATCCATTCCTTCCTCAGGGCCTTCCGAATATCTGGAACAGAGTGCATTGAGTTTAGCTGCATATCTGATATACAACTCCTTCAGGGCAATTCTTTCCCCTTTGGCGCAACGTTTCGCCAACTCTTGTTCACCTGTATCGGTGCCTTTTTTCATTCCTTACAATGAAATAAACGCGGAAAAACTGATAATGCGTCTAAAATTAGTGAAATAATTTGGACGCATTTCTGTTTTTTATTCGTTTTTATGTACAATAGTTCGTTAATTTTATAAAAGTTACGCCACGGCGCGAACGCCGTAGAAT
>CAYFVE010000027.1:0-7619 GCA_964346605.1 uncultured Muribaculaceae bacterium
CTTCAATAATCGGGCATTTGGGTTTAGAAGATTATTCCAACAAAATCCCTCCCTAAAGTAGAACGTATAACCTTGATAGCGAGCTTTCGGATCTGTCTTCAAAAAGCGGACGGTTAATAGATACCACGATTCCATCTGCCATTTCTTGATTTTGTTGGAGTTCTTAACCCGGTATATGCTAAATAGCGATATAGTGTACCCCTTGCAATCTTCAATTTCTTAGCGATCTGGGGTACACTTATTCCTTTTGCCATTTGGCTTTCTATGTATTTGTGCTTTGCTACACATTTGGCATTTAACTGTTTATTACGCTGTCCTTGACCTCTACCTATTTGATGCCCTTCCTTTTTTAGCCGGGCAAGGGCTTCTTTTGTACGTTGAGAAATCAAGTTACGTTCTATCTCCGCAGATAGCCCAAATGCAAAGGCAAGAACTTTACTTTGAATATCATCTCCTAGACGGTAATTGTCTTTGATAGTCCACACACGACTCTCTTTGGTCATACATATATTGAGTATTTCCATTATCATAAAGAGATTGCGCCCAAGTCGAGACAGTTCCGTACATATTATCAAATCGTCTTTGACAATTCGGTTCAAAAGTTTGCCCAGTGCTCGTTTGTTATAGTTCTTTGTACCCGAGATAGTTTCTTCGATCCAACCACCTATCATTAAGCCTTCTTTTTTACAAAAACGCTCTATCTCAAAACGTTGGTTTTCCACCGTCTGTTTGTCAGTGGAAACACGGATATAGCCATATACCATTTTTAGATATATAATACCTCTTTTGTTTTGAAAAACAAAGGTTTTAGAAGTATTATTTTTCGATACTTGCCTATATCTTCTGCAAATTGATTGCTCCCATGAGCACCACTTTTTATAAAACTCCGTACCTCACCTGTTTTTTGATCATCGTCTTGTGGTTGTTTGTTTCTTGGAGTACTTCTCTTTATCTCCCCACGGCAATTCAGAAGACGAGCCACCTCCGCCAGTGCCAATATGAACTTCTGCTGGACCACCTATAGCAAGTTCAAAGGCTGTATCAAGTAGATTGGCTTGTATTTCATTGATCTGCTCCTGTGGCTCGAAGATGGCATTGACAAATTCTTCGTCCGTAATCTGACGGTTAAAATGGGCTTGAGCCACATTATAGTCTATCTGAAATTTGGTCTCCTCGAAAACTTCATTGCCTACCCGTGTCCAGATATGGAGCGATGGGTTCCAGTAGTTCGGCACATTGATACGGACAAGTTCCGCCCCGGATGACAGGCGATAACGCTGAGGGTTGGCTTTACGGTCAAGCTGGTCGATGCATTGCTTCTGCTTGTCAATAACGGCATCTTTTTCTTTGGATTTTCGCTCTACTGCTTCTGCCCGATGGATAGCCTTGTCTATCTCTTTTTGATAGCCGTTTCGCAGTTGTTCGATTTCTGATTTGTGTTGCTTCTGTAGTTGTTCTTTCTCTGCTGTGAGTATTTGGATTTGACCTTTCAATTTAGCTATCAGCTCATCCTTTTCCGCAAGTTCCTTCTTCGTCTTGGCAAGGTCGCCTTTCCCGAACCATGACAGAATGGTGTTCTTGCCTTCCTGCGCTTTTTCAATATCCGCCTGTAGTCTGGCAATATCTTCCTCATACCGGCTTACCTGTTGCTTGTAGTATTCTGAATTAGCCTGATGTTTGGCAGTGGAGCCGACAATGCCACGCTGTAGTCCGAACAGTTTCATGACTGCGGCATAGCTGTTCTGGTATTCGTGCAGTTTGCTACGCCGCATTACGTCATCGGCTGAAAGTCTCGGTCCGGATTTCGTCTCGTACTTCTTTTCACCCTCACGCTTCTTGCGGAGGCGTTCAGTAGTGACAATAGGTACAACGGTAGCATGCAGGTGCGGAGTCTTCTCGTCCATGTGCAGTACGCATGAAACAAGATTTTTACTGCCGAAAGTTTCCCGAAGCCATTTAAGGTTGGCATCTATCCATTTATCCAACTTGCCTTCTTGGGCAATCTTCATCATCTGCTCATGTGTTCCGGTCAGAATGATGCGGATGGCTTTTGTCTGGTTCTTGGCCACTTTGCGGTGCAACCCGGCAGTGTTGATGCGGTGTTGGATTGCTTCCGTGCGATTGGCTACACCATATGGAAACATAAGCAGTTCCCGGTTCAATGATGTCCGGTTCGCATCAGCATTGGCCGGAACATATATCTTGCCTTTGGCATCCTTTCTTTCTATATGGCATGACATACCGGAGTCATTGCCACTGCCACGTTGCAGGTGGCAAACTGCGTATTGTGTATTACTCATATCTCATTCATCTATATTGTTATACTTGTTTTTATGGTTTGTAAAATCCCGTCCATTGTGTCACTGGCATCCGGGTGTCGAGAGGGAATCCCTCCGCTTATGGGCTTTTTGACTGCCACTCGGAGAGTGAAAGCGGTGAAAATGCCCTAATAAGCTACGGGATTTTACAAACCCTTTTACACAGACAGCAAGCTGTCCGATTAGCTTGTCGCTCTACTCCTGTCCTGCATCCACAAGTTCCAAGTCGAATGTGTCTATCAAGGTCTGCAAGGCAGGGTTGCGTTCTATCATCTTCTGCAGAATCATTTGTGGCGTATCTTCCATCAGGAGGAAGTCTGCAATGTCCAATCCCTGACTGCGCTGTTCATCGGTCGCCATCTTCTCCAGCAGGTCGGAACAGGTGGCACGTTTGCAAACGGATTGCAGCATAGGGACTTTGCGCCGCCATTCTTCCGTAGCCTTGAGGTCGGGAAAAAGAATTATCTCACGACCCTGCAACACCTGCATGGTTTCGCTGTTGAAGCATCCGTGCATACCACCGGTGGCAAGCCAGATGAAGTCCGAAATGAAAAGGGCGGCAACCAGTGCCGTCTTCTCGCTTTCGACAATGGCGACAATTTTTGCCGAAGATGAAGCTTCAGCCAGCAGATGTTCACCGAACAGGCATTGCTTCATATGAAAGTCCTGTACTTTCTTGACCGAATGCACCCAGCTTACCCGATTGAACGGTTCTTTAATCCTGTGTCCGGTCTTGGCTTCATAGCCCATAATCTTGCCAGCCCGTACATTCCTGTTGATGTCTATCTGCCAGAATACGGTCGCCCCGTTCCACATTCTGGAAGTACCTACCTTGTAAAGACTGAACAGCCTGTCTGTCTTCTCCTTGCCTGCCACAGTTACAAGGTATCGGTATAAAGGATTGATGTCAAACCTCTGCATGGACTGCTCTACCCAACCGGAGGGAAGATAAGAGATTTGCGGTGCTGGATTGGACGATGGTTTTACTGTTGGCCCGGTTTCTGTTGCCGTGCTGTAGCCAATCCTCTGCTGTCCGGTTAAATCCTCTTTGAGAAGCGGGTTGTCCCGGAAATACTCCTTCGGTGTATAATGGTAGCCGCAACTGTTGATGCGGTCACACTTGCCCACATTGTCGGGAAACGATACCAGTGCTTCCTCATCGACATATCTGGTAAAACAGGCTTTCCTGCCGCATTTGGGGCAGACGGTCTTGCTGCCCGGCATGTATTTCTGAAAGTGGAATCTGTATTCACTCATAACTATCTCCTTTTGATTTCTGCAAGCCGAAAGGCCATTTGCAGTGTGCAGTCCTTGTAGCCTTGCAGGAATTTCCGATTTTCAGCACCTCGAAACTGCAAAACTGAAGAAACTGCAAGCTGCAACAGAGGGTCATTCATTGCAGTCTTTGGTTGATGATTCATATTTATTTATGGAAGATTTGCCGGATTCGTACATATATTTTTCGTAATGCCCGGCTTTTGCTTTCCGCAGAAGCCGGCTGTGGCATAACTCCTTGAGATAGTTCATTACAGTCCGCTCACTGACTCCCTGCAGCTCTTTGCCTATGGCAATGGCTGTCTTTGTGTCGAAGGTATCCGGTAATAGTGACAGCAATACCTTGGGAGGGGCTTCACAGGTGTCGTTCGCTACAAAAGAACGGATACGGACATATGAATCCTCAAAGTAATCATTCAGGCGTATGGCGGCTTTCACCGATACCATATCCACAAACTGCAGATGGCTTGCATCGGAAGCATACCGCAGAACCTGAATTATCAGAGCCAGCCGTGCCACATGCACAGGGTGTTTCATTTCACGGCTATCCACCTCGGCATTATCCTCTATCCGGTTGATACGTTCCACCTTCCTGTTCCACCAAGAGAAGAAATATTCCTTGGCCTCCTTGTCCATAGACAGCACATGAGGTATTATCCTCTCTTCCGCTTCGGCATCATAGTCCAAGGCAAGCACCTTATTCAATATACGCTCCCAGCGAGTGGCTGCCAAGGAAGTCATCTCTCTGTCATCGTCCCGGTCTATCCATTGCGATATTTCGGGGGACTTGGGCAATACGAACAGGATACGGTCAAGCAGTCCGTTTTCCTCGAAGCCTTTCCTGAGAAGTTCATGCACACGCTTGGTCTGCGTACTCCCGATGATGTTGATACACGGATGTTCTATGTGTACAGGAATGGTATTATTTACCCTTGTCACGTCCAAAGCTCCGCCACTCCATGCGGTAAGCAACTGCTCTATAAGTTGCCCGTTCGTGTAGCGGTTGGCAGAATTGAACATGCCCATAATTTCGTCCACGAGAATGACAATGCTTCTCGGATTGTTGTTATGGGTCTGCAACAGGGATTCGGGAGTGAAGTCAGATACAATGGTTCGTTTCAAAATGGGCTTGTTACCTGTTCCTCCGGTCGCTTTCCATGTTTCCATCTCTGCCGCATACGCTTTGAAAAGTGCATAGTCGTGTTTTCGGATAGGGCGGAATGCGGCTTCCAGCGGTGGTGTCTTGCCTAGTCCGGGTCTTCCTACCAGAATGATATACAGTGCGCCGTTGCTCTGCCAGTCGCCTTTGATACGGATGCGGTATGTACCTCCCAATGCCGCAGACACTGCCGACAGCATGGAGGTTGCGGTGAACTCTGTCTTGTAGTTCTCGTATGTGGCCATATCGAGTATAATGGACTGCACAGCCTGTGGGAATACATCCAAAGGGAATCCTGTATCTTCGGTATGTTCCGCTTCCATACGGATTCGGTTGCATAGTTCAAGCCGGGTGTTTCCCATATCTATGCCTCCTTCTTCTTTACAAATGCTGCCACACTCTCGGACTTGTTGCCGGTCTGTACCCGGCGTACATCGGACTTGGCATACATGTTCTTGTTGCCCACCTTGACGGGGACAAGGTAACCACGTTTCGCCCACAGGTTGAGCGTGCCTTCGCAGACGTTCAGCAACTCGCGGACTTGTTTTGTATTCAGGTATGTCTCTTCCGCTTCACGCTGCATCGCAGCCTTCTGTTCTTCCTGCTGCGCCACAATAGTACGCTGGATGATTGATTCGGCAAACATCTTGAGGTCTGTGGGAGTGACTTCCAGTCTCACATTCGCTCCCATATCGACCAGACTTTCTATGGTAATCATAAAATCTTTTGTTTAGGAATTTACAATGACCATCTGCATGTTCCCTGATGCACCACCTCCGATGGCTTATAAAAAGCGAAGCACCGCCAAACCTCGGGAAAGGATTGACGGTGCAAAAGTATATAGGAATTAAAAGTAATTGATACAGAATGTCTTGTCTTAAATCATCACGACAATATAAGTCTATATGACAATGTAAAACGGCTGCATCTGACCTTATTTTGCGCCAATATCTGTTATATTACTGATTGTAATATCTGTGATTGTCTGAACCAATTTTTGATACAGTTCCTGGTTTTCGTCACTTTCGATTAGCGGAGCCAACTGGTCTTTGCCTTCCTTGATGACATACTTGGCCGCTTTCAGGAATCCGACAGACTGCCGTATGGCACTCTCGCTTTTGAGCGACGGCAAATCCGGGAATTGTAAAGCCAGACCGACACTGTATTCTTTGGCAGTGTGCATACCTGCGACCAGCCGCAAGTCTTTCAACACATGAAATGGCAATGCCTGATGGACAGCACTGGTGTTTATGGAAATGTATTTGCGTATATGCCTCAAAACCTCCTCTTTGTTGTTGCAGTCAAGATAATCTATAAGAGGTCGTTCCTGTATCTTTTTCTTTCCGGCTGTACGGTGGATTTTTGATGTGGCATCACAGTCTGTATCGGTCAGCGTATTGGTTGTATCATTTGCCATATCGCCATTGTCCCCATTTTCATTTATTACGGATTGCAATGCCCATTCTCCGATATTGCCCTTTTCAATGGCATCGTTCATGGAAAAGTATCTGTCCCAGTCAGCCTGGGTACGGAAGCCGTTCTTGATGGATACCTGTATTATCCGTTCGGCTACCCAAGAACAGCTCTGCCTGTCCATTCTGTCCGCTTTAGGATTGGCTGATTGTTTGCTGACCATACTGACCATTGCCTCAAAACTCTTTCCGTAATACAGCCAGCTCAGTACAAGTGGTGCGGAAAGGATAATGCCATGTCTTTTAGACTTGCTTCTAAAAAAGGATTTGACCTTGTCCCAAAGGGAATATGAAGCCCTGTCTGATGAATTATTCTCTTCCCTCTGCTTCTGGAATGCTTCCACAATCTGTTCCGGGACGGATTCTTCACTGAACAGCAGGCTTATGTTGTCAAAATCTTCCACACTGTCATCGCCCCAGCACAATTCCCATTCCGTCTTGACCTTTGGCAGCTGTTTGAAGATGGCACGGCAGATAGCGAGATATTGCCTCTCGTCCCCGTTTGTCATCAGACGCGCGAAGCGGTTGTATTCTTCCCTGTGGCTGTTCTTCCATCGGAGAATGTCAGCCTTGAACTGATCGTATGTCAATCGGGATTCAGCCATAGTGTTGTCTGCAAGTAGTTGGATATAAATGGAACATAGATAGGGAAAGAATAAAATACACCGGACAGGCGATTCTAATCCAGCAGGTTTACCAGTTCTTTCTTGATTTCGTCATCGATATGCCTGTAACGGGTAAAGGCACGGCTTCCCTCGGTATGCCCTGACAGAGAAGCAATCAGGTTCGGGTCTTTGACCTGCTTGCAGAGGTTGCCGATAAATGTCTTCCGTGCCGTATGCGTAGTAGCCACTTCATATAACGGTCGTGCCACATCCTCACGTGTCTTCGGGTCAAGGACTCTCACCATGCGGTCAATGCCAACATATTTGAGAATCTCCTTTATCTTCTTGTTATAGCCGAAGTGCGAGAACCGGGGAAGTAATGCGTCTTCCAAGTCCTTATATCTCTCCAGTATGTCCAAAGCCTTTTGGTTGAGTGGAACTCTGACTGTGTTGGCGTGTTCCAGCTTGGTCTTCTGCGGAATGTATTCCACACAACCGCCCACGATGTTTGCCTTGGTCAGTCTGTTCAAGTCACTCACACGGCAACCTATCAGACACTGGAACATGAAAATGTCCCGATAGACCGGATAGGTGGAACCCATACCGCTCAGGTCGGCATAATAGACCTTGTCCCGTTCTTCAAGGGTAAGGTAAAACGGGTCGCCATACATCGGCTGGGCTATCTGGTACTGGTCAAAAGGGTTGTTTCTTGTCAGCCCCCGTTTGATGCACCATTTGATGACGGTGCGGATGCGGTAGAGCGTCCCCGACATGCTGTTCTCGGAACGCT
>CAYFVE010000027.1:7629-8169 GCA_964346605.1 uncultured Muribaculaceae bacterium
GGTTGGGCGACACCATGGGGCAGGTGGTGTTTATAGGATACGGGACACATTTCCACATGCCTGTACTCTTCATGCATCCATAGCTTGAAATCTCGGATGTCGTCAGCGGTAATGGAATCTATACAAAGGTGGAAGCCCCGTTGGTGCATGACCTCCTGATGGAAACGCTCGTAACGCTGTACCTTTTTCAGATTGTCGCGGTGATGCTTCCAGCTTTCTGCGGCAAGGGGTGTCTCGTCCATGTACTTCTGTATCTGGTAGGACAGCAGGTACTCGTCCGCCGGATTACCGCCACGGAAGTTGATGTTGGGGTGGTGGTATTCCTCGATAAGTCCTTTCAGCCAGTTGCCGTCCACTCCACGATGGTATTTCTCGGCAATAAGGTGCGTAATGTTTTGGATGTCCTTTTCAAAGCCCATCCGTTTGTCTTCCGACACCAATGCGACACGGGGCTTGTACCCCTGCCGTTCCGCACTCCAGTGGTTGGGGTTTATGGAGAGTTCGCTAGCAGCCTTGATGTCAACGCCTCCCGCGTCACGG
>CAYFVE010000027.1:8179-23797 GCA_964346605.1 uncultured Muribaculaceae bacterium
CGGACTCTGAAATAGACTCGTGCCTGGTCAGTGACATTATTCTTGGCGGCGGTCTTTCTTATAAATGCGGTAACTTTCATTATGCGTCCTCCTTAGTTTATCATTTCCACAAGTTTGCGTTTCATCTCATCGTCAATCGTGCGGTAGCGGTTGAATGCCCGGCTGCCCTCCACATGTCCCGACATGGATGCTATCAGGTTGGGGTCGGGAACCTGTCTGTACAGATTGCCTACAAAAGTCTTCCGTGCCGTGTGGCTGGTGGCTACCTCGTATAATGGTTTCTGCACGGTATTGTAGCCGTGTGTGTCAAGGATGGTTACCATTCTGTCTATACCGCAATGCTTCAACAGTTCCCGTATGCCGAGATTGTACTGGTGTATGGGCTTGAACGGTAACAGCTTGCCCGTACTTGATTCATAACGTTCCAGTATTTTCAATGCCTTGGGATGAATCGGTACTCTGACTGTCTTCGCCTGACATTTCTTGGTCTTCTGCGGCATATGCTCCAGAAATCCGTCCTTGATGTTGTCTCTCGTCATTCTGTACAAATCACCCGCACGGCAGCCGATATAGCAATGGAACACGAATATATCCCTGATAACTGCCAGTTTAGGGCAGTCGTTCAAATCCGCATCGTACAGGATATTTCTTTCTTCAGATGTCAAATAGAACGGATCACCGTATGTCGGTTCCTTGCATCCATAAAGCTCATATACCTCGTTGTCGGAATACTTCATTTTCTTGCACCAATGCAGGAATGTACAAAAGAGGTTCATCGTGTTGATGATGGTCGTATTCGACAATGGTCTTGGAGCATGGTTGATTAACATACGCCCGGCATAGAAATCAGGATGCTGCTGGCGCAACAGGTATTCGTTGGACACATAGTCACGGAAACCGTTCATCTGCTCCAGTGTGACGGTTTCAACAAAGAGGGTGAAATCGGTATTACCTAATATCTCACGTTGATATTCATGGTAACGTATCATCTTGCGCTCGAAGCGGATAATATGTTCCTTGGTTCTGTCCGCACCGTCAAACTTTTCCAGATATTCATGGATGCGGCATATTAGATTCGGATGGTTGCGTTCGAAAGCCCGTGCAGGGTACAGCACATCCTCGATGGTCTGTTTCAGCCATGCGCTGTTTGCCTTGTCCGAAAATGTCTTCTCCACTTTCTCGATAATGGCGGCAATCTGTTCGGGCAGCTGTTTCTGTTTAACGGCAGGTACGGCTGTCGTGCGCTTGTAACTGAGAGTATCGGAATCCCAGTACTTGTCATGGACTACAAGAGGCGAAACAACCTTTATATCCACGTTCTTCTCACGGACACGGAAACAGATGTTCGAGGTCGAGGAACTGCTCTTTTTCAGATAGACGGAAACTTTCATCGGCAATGCGTTTTTGATTCACATCGCAAAGGTAAATAAATTCCCGTATATGTTCCCATATATCCCGAAAAAACTTGTGGCGGATTAAGACAAATTAAAGAGCGTGTCCCGAGAGTGATACCACATAAAACGCTGTATATTAGTGATTATATTTTCTCTTATTATGCTTTTATTTTCATTTTCGACTTTCCAAATCCATAATCAAAATATATATTGCAGTTCCACGCTTTCATATTCAATACCCTTGTCAATCCGAAGGATGAAATCGTCCGGACGCTCGTTGTAAATGATGCGGGTCCCCTTGGGGTTTTGTGCTCCGCATCCGGTCAGCATCCCGATCAGGGCGATCGTTGATAGTGTCATATTATTGAAAAACATCATTAGTTGGTTAATAAACTGTCGTTATCAACCTCAAATATAAATAAAAATTCTAAATTTGCGACCTGAAATCTTGACACTGAAAAAAACATAACTATGAGTATCGATATCAATGGGATTCTCGCTCTCCTCAAGACAGGAAAGTTCTGGAAGGAACTGGTGATAATGACTGTCGGAATGATGCTCACCGCGGCGGCGGTCTATTATTTCCTTGTGCCGAGCAAGTTGATTATCGGCACGATCTCCGGTCTTTCGATCGTTATCTCCGGTGTGTTTGCGAAATTCGGAATAGCCGTCAGGGTCTCGATGGTGGTGATGTGCATCAACGCGATCCTCCTGGTGCTTGCCTGGCTGCTGATAGGGGAGGAATTCGGTGCCAAGACTGTCTATACGGCTATGATTCTGGGACCTCTGATGGATCTATGGGCCAAGATTATGCCGTATGAGAAACTCCTGGAACCGGGGACGACATCTGTGATGGGGGACATCTGGTTCGATCTATGCTGCTTCGTCCTCCTGTTGAGTATTTCACAAGCCATATTGTTCAATATAAATGCATCCACCGGCGGTCTTGACATCCTGGCCAAGATCGTGAACAAGTACCTTCATTTCGATATCGGCGCTTCTGTCTCGGTGGCCGGTGCTGTGATTTGCTGTACTGCATTTACTATCAATCCTTTCAAGATGGTGATCATAGGTCTGATCGGCACCTGGATCAACGGATTGGTGGTGGATTACTTCACGGCCAGCCTCAACAAGCGGAAGAGGGTCTGCATAATCTCCAAGGACCACGACAGGATCCGGGATTTCATCGTCAACGGACTTGGACGGGGATGCAGCCTTTACGAAGTCACCGGAGGCTATTCCGGAGAGAAGAACATCGAGGTTCAGAGCCTTTTGACTCAGGATGAGTTCTCGAATCTGATGGAGTTCCTGAAGAGGGAGGACATCCATACTTTCGTTACCGCAGGTAACGTCAGCGAGGTTTACGGTCTATGGCTCAAGCACAAGAAATTCCACTTTTAGGGCTTTTCGAAAAAATTGATTATCTTTGTCTGCTGTAATGATGGTTGACTTGATGGCAGATACGGAAACGCTTTATCCACTTGATTCGGAAAAGGTCTATTATTCGATGGATGAACTGACTCTTGACACGGAAGAGGGGCAGAAGACTCTCAGGGTCGGCGCCTGGCTCAACTATGACCCCGTCAGGATCCACAGGATGATAACCCGTGAAAAGACGCTTCAGGTGGATCAGATCGAGGTTTTCAATCCCTTGATGAGCAAACTCCGCAGAGCTGACCAAAAGTACTACAAACAGATTATGGGTCTGGGTGTGACCATCGATTTTCCGGGATTCTCCTCGGACATCGTCGCGAAGATTCCTTTCGAAAACGACCCGATCGGGTTTTACAAGTGGTGGCGCAAGGGCAAGCATGAGGACAAGGTTTATCTTTCCAAGGTGAATCAGTTCCGCCTGTTCCAAAAGGTCTCGATGATGGAACCGAAGATAATGCTCAAGAAGGACATCGACTTCGTGAAGACCTTCTGATCTGCAAGCAGAACCCGAGGATTGCTGCGAGATTTTACGAAAAATTTGGCTATTCGGAGAATTTCACTACCTTTGGGGAAATGCTTAAAGCTTATCCACTTGTTATTAACATTCAAAATTCATTAAAATGACTTACAAGATTATCGACATTCAGGGCGTTGGTGAAGTCTACGCTGAGAAATTGATTGCCGCCGGCGTTGAGACTGTTGACCAGCTTCTCGAGAAAGGGAAGACTCCTTCAGGCCGCAAGATGCTTGAGGAGGCCACAGGTATATCCGGCAAACTCATCCTCACCTGGGTGAATCACGCGGATCTCTTCCGCATCAACGGCGTAGGCCCTCAGTTCTCCGAACTCCTTGAGGCGGCAGGCGTTGACACCGTGAAGGAATTCCGCAACAGAGTCGCAGCCAACCTCGTCCCTAAGATGAAGGAGGTCAATGACGAGAAGCATCTCACGAAGGTTGTCCCTACCGTAGATCAGGTTCAGGCTATGATCGACCAGGCAAAGGAACTTCCTCCAATGGTCGAGTACTAGTCGAAAACTCACAGTTTGAAACAATATGGAAGGCGGTCACTTAAAACGACCGCCTTTTTTATTGTTTTTTTATTATATTTGTGAACTCGGAAACAATGATCTGAATGAGAAGAACCCGTACCATTATCCTTATGATCGCAGCCGGTCTGGCGGCGGTTTCCTGCAAGTCGAAAGTACAGCAGCCGAAGGTGGCCGACTATGAAATGAGCTATGCTGTCGGCGGTGTTACATTTGAAATGGTCAGGGTGCCTTCCGGCTTCTATTCAATGGGACTTTCCTCCGACAATCGCCGTCAGGTGACAGGCGGGATTCCCCAGGAAGTGGCTGTAGACGGATTCGTCATCAGTTCCAAGCCGGTTTCGCAGGCATTGTGGACAGCTGTTATGGGCAAGAATCCAAGCGTTGTCAAGGATCCTGACGCCCCGGTGGATATGGTCTCCTGGCAGGATGCCCTGAAATTCATTGCCAGACTGAACAAGGCGACGGGAAAGGTTTTCTCCCTTCCCACGGAGGCCCAGTGGGAGAAGGCCGCGAAGCAGCAGAAGGACAAAGATTTCACCGTTGTGGCCGAGTGGTGTACTGACACTTACGATGCAGTGCCTGAAGGTCAGACAAGGGATGATTATTTCAACCCTATGACGGTTCTTGTCAACCCTGCCGGTCCTCCTGAGAACAGCTGGAAACTGGTCCGCACGACTCTCGAAAGGATGAAAGTCGAATCCCACACCCGAAGGGTTCAAGTCGGCTTCCGGATTGCACAGCCGACGGAGGATATCCTTTCCGAGGATGTCCTGAACATTATTCAGGGTACGGAATTCAACCGTGAAAAGATCGATGCTTCGGATGCATCCCCGGAGACATTCACCGTGGGTGACGTCAGCTTCAAGATGATCAAGGTGCAGGGCGGCGAGTTCACGATGGGCTTCAACCTTTCAGATTCGCCTTACCCGAATTTCACGGTACCGGAAAATGAAAAGATATCACACCAGGTTTCATTGGACGATTTCGCGATAGGGGAGACGGAAGTCACTGTCGGACTCTGGAATGCTGTTATGGGCTCCGTGCCTTATCTGAACAAAGTTGAAGAGAAGGACAAGCCGGTCGGCAACGTCTCCTGGTATGACTGCCAGAATTTCCTTCTGAAACTCAACGCCCTGACTGGCCGGACCTTCCGTCTTCCGACAGAAGCGGAATGGGAGTATGCTGCAAGAGGCGGCAGGAAGTCGTGTCGTTACGGTTTCAGCGGTTCGAACGATATGTACTCGGCGATGTGGTTTCTGGACAACGCCGATATGAAGGCTCAGGATGTGAAGAAACTCAAGGCCAACGAACTTGGACTCTATGATATGAGCGGCAATCATTGGGAGTGGTGTTACGACAGGGCCGGCGACTACAGCAGGGAAGCCCTTGTCAATCCTGCGGGCGCCATGGAAGGCGGCACACGCATCTTGAGGGGAGGCAGCTGCGCCAGCCGGTGGGATGCCTGCAGAATCAGCAACAGATCCTATATGCCGGCGAAGAACGTAAAGGGTACTTTCGGACTCAGGTTAGCGCTTTAAGGGATGGACAAGCAGAAGAAATCCTCAATAATAACACTGGCAGCCCTGGCTCTTCTTGGAACAGGCTACCACTTCCTGTGGGACGGGAAGCCCGTAAGCGAGCCAGAGGGAAGCGGCGCCCCGGTGAGCACGTTGATTTCAAAGACGGAGATCCCTTACAGGCCTGACGACAATGAGGATAATGTAATCGGGCATCTTGGCTACACTCTTTCCTACAATTCCGATTTCAGGGTGCCGAACTGGGTGGCTTGGGAACTCCTGGCATCCGAAGCCAAGGCGGAATACAGGAGCCGTGAGGACAAATTCATACCGGATCCACTGATAAGGGGCCGTCAGGCCTATGACCGGGATTATGCCGGTTCAGGCTACGACCGTGGGCATATGGCACCTGCCGGAGATATGAAATGGAGCTCTCAGGCTATGAAGGAATGCTTCTACCTCAGCAATGTCTGCCCGCAGGACCACGATCTCAACACAGGAGCCTGGAATGACCTTGAGCAGCAGTCCCGCTATGAGGCCGGATATTACGGAAAGATCTGGATAGTCTGCGGACCCGTCTTTGAAGGAAGTGATCCGAAGCGGGTGGGGAGCAATGACGTAGCTGTCCCCGACGCTTTCTTCAAGGCTCTTCTAGCCCGGAGAAAGGACGGCTCCTATGCCGCTATCGGTTTCATATTCCCGAACGGACCTTGTACGAGGAATCTCACCCTCTATGCAATGACGGTGGATGAACTGGAAAAAAAAGCAGGGATGGACCTCTTTTTCAACCTTGATGCCGTCGAGCAGGAAAAGGCTGAATCTGAATTCGATCCTTACGGTGACTGGAGAATAATCAACCACACAATAACATCAGAATCATGGAAGAAACATTAAGAATGACTTGTCTTCACGGCAGCCATCTTGCCCTCGGAGCCAGGATGAGTCCATTCGCGGGCTTTGATATGCCGATCCAGTACTCTTCAATCACGGAAGAGCATCTGGCAGTCCGGAACAATGTAGGAATGTTTGATGTCTCGCATATGGGAGAGATCTTTGTCAGCGGACCCGATGCGGAGAGATTCGTAAACCACGTCTTTACCAATGACATCAGGCCGATGGCGCCTGGACAAGTGCTTTATGGAATGATGCTCTATCCGGACGGAGGCACAGTCGATGATCTCCTGGTCTATAAGGAATACGCCGCCGGACACTATCTTCTTGTGGTCAACGCGTCTAACATCGAGAAGGACTTCCGATGGCTGAAGGACCATTCAGACGGCTTCGACGTCAAAATCATCAATGATTCCGACAACTGGGGGCAGATCGCCCTTCAGGGACCTGCGGCTGAGGATACCTTGCTCAAGGTCATAGGCTATGCATCCGATGCGGCCAAGCTTCCATTTTATACCTTCAAGGACTTTGAGGATGCCGGAATGAGAGTCATAATCAGCCGGACCGGTTACACCGGTGAAGACGGATTCGAGATTTACGCGGCTCCGGGCTTGATCGTCAAGTATTGGGATGCGCTCTTGGATGCGGGAGTCGTCCCTTGCGGACTGGGCTGCCGCGACACCCTTCGCTTTGAGGCTGGACTCCCTTTGTACGGAGATGAACTCAGTCCTGAGATTTCCCCCGTCGTCGCAGGCTTCAGTATGTTCTGCAAACTGGATAAGGATGAGTTCATCGGAAAGGAAGCCGTCGCTGACCAGAAGGCAAACGGTACGGACAAGAAGCTTGTAGGAATAGAGATTCAGGACAAGGCTGTTCCTCGGGCTGGTTATCCTGTCGAACTCGGGGATGGCACGGAGGTGGGAGTCGTGACCACAGGCTACCACAGCATTTCTCTGGACAAGAGCATCTGCTTCGCTCTGGTGGACAGGGAACACAGTGCTCTCGACACACCTTTGAGCATAAGGATCCGCAAGAGGGTTTTCCCCGGGAAGGTGGTGAAGAAGAGATTCTATCAGACAAATTACAAGAAATAACAAATCAAATCATTTATTATGAGCAAAGTAATAGAAGGCCTCCGTTACAGCGAGGACCACGAATGGGTAAAAGTTGAAGGCAATATCGCAGTCATCGGCATTTCTGATTTCGCACAGAAGGAGCTTGGGGACATCACCTACGCAGATCTTCCGGAAGCCGGCGACGGGGTCTCTGCCAATGAAGAATTCGGCGCGCTTGAGAGCGTGAAGGCATCGAGTGAACTGATGTCTCCAGTTTCCGGAACGATAACGGAGGTAAACCAGGAACTTGAAGACACCCCCGAAAAAATCAACGAGGATGCCTACGAAGCCTGGATCATCAAGGTTGAGATGAGCGATCCTTCCGAAATCGACGCCCTTATGGACGCCGCCGAATATCAGACATTTTCAGAGAAACAATAATGGCGGGTTTTCCATATTTCCCACACACTGAGGGGGATGTCCTCGCAATGCTGAACCGAATCGGAGTGAAGTCCATGGATGACCTCTATTCCGATGTCCCGCAGGATTTCCTTTACAAAGGTGAATATGACCTACCGGACGCGATGTCCGAGCAGGAGGTCCGGGACTTCTTCCGGTCTCTTGACGCGAAGAACCCAGAACTGAAGGTGTTTGTAGGGCAGGGGGTGTATGACCACTACACCCCTTCTGTCATTCCGTACATCATCTCGCGTTCTGAATTTTTGACCGCATATACCCCGTACCAGGCCGAGATCTCCCAAGGAACGCTCCGGTACATTTTTGAGTACCAGAGCCTTATCTGCGCCCTGACAGGATTGGATGTCAGCAACGCTTCGATGTACGACGGTCCTACAGCCGCTGCGGAAGCTGTGAAAATGGCTCCTGTGTGCACAAAGAAGAAGACCAGGGTTCTAGTCTCGAAAACCCTCCTTCCTAACGTTATCAGGACGATAGAGACATATTCAAAGTACCACGGAATCAAGCTTGGCTACCTCCCCGCATCGGACGGACGCGTCTGCTTCCGGAGTTTGAAGGATGAACTTTCAAGCGGAGATGTTGCGGGAGTGATCGTTCCTTCTGTCAACCGCTACGGAATAGTTGAGGATCTCGCAGGCTTCGCTGAAGCCATCCACGGAGAAGGGGGAATATTCATAGAGTATTGCGACCCTTCCGCCCTCGGAGTGCTCAGGACCCCTGCGGAGTGGGGCGCCGACATAGCTGTCGGAGACGGCCAGAGCCTCGGAATTCCGATGAATTTCGGAGGACCTTATGTCGGCTTTATGGCCTGCAGGAACGAGTATCTGCGCAAACTCCCCGGCAGGATCGTGGGTGAAACAAAGGACACAGAAGGAAGGCGTGTCTTCTGCCTGACTCTTCAGGCCCGCGAACAGCACATCCGCCGGGAGAAGGCTACATCGAACATCTGTTCAAACGAGAGCCTGATGGCCCTCTTCGTGACTGTCTATGCGTCTCTTATGGGACCAAAGGGCTTGAAGGAAGTGAACGACCGTTCTTTTGCGGCCGCCCATTATCTTCACGACGAACTTCTGAAGACCGGCAGGTTCGAGGAGGTCTTCGACCAGCCGTTCCTCAAGGAATTCGTTCTCAGGCCTCTGCTGCCGGCAGAAAGGATTCAGCGGAAGATGCTGGACGGCGGATTCTTCGCCGGACTCCTTACAAAGGAAGGCTATATGACATTCTGTGCAACAGAAAAGCGCGCAAAGGCTGAAATCGATGCCCTTGTCGCATTGGTGAAGGAGGCCTAGATAAATGAAATACTACGATAAACTGATTTTCGAACTATCGAAAAATGGACGCTGCGGCTATGCTTTAGGCTCACGGTCTATTGGCGGATCCGTAGAGTCGTCCATTCCACAATCCCTGCTTCGTCAAGAGGCTCCGGCCCTGCCGGAGGTCAGCGAAGTCGATGTAGTCCGCCACTACACGAACCTTTCCCAGATGAATTTCGGAGTGGACACCGGCTTCTATCCTCTCGGAAGCTGCACGATGAAGTACAACCCGAAGATCAATGAAGAGATCGCGGGTATCCCCGGTTTCCAGGGACTCCATCCTCTTCAGCCGTCATCATCGGTCCAAGGCGCTCTTGAAGTTTACTACGGGATGGACAAGGCTCTTGCCTCCATCACCGGTATGGCCCGGTTTACATTCAACCCTTGCGCCGGCGCCCACGGGGAGCTTTCCGGCCTGATGATTATGCGTCAGTACCATCTTCTCCGAGGAGATATCAAGAGGACAAAGGTCATTGTCCCTGACAGCGCTCACGGTACCAATCCTGCAAGCGCTGCCGTCTGTGGTCTGGATGTAGTCGTCGTAAAATCCAAAGCCGACGGTCTGGTCGATGTAGAAGATCTCAGGCCGCTTCTTGGAGACGATGTGGCAGGTATCATGATGACCAATCCGAACACCCTCGGGCTCTTCGAAAGAGAAATAAAGGAGATCGCGGAACTCGTCTACGACTGTGGAGGACTTCTTTACTATGACGGAGCGAATATGAATCCTCTCATCGGAATGGTCCGTCCCGGAGATATGGGATTCGACATAATGCACCTGAATCTCCACAAGTCTTTCTCAACCCCTCACGGCGGTGGCGGCCCCGGGTCCGGTCCGGTCGGAGTGTGTGAGAAACTGGTCCCTTATCTTCCTGTTCCGAAGGTTGAGAAGGGTGATGACGGCGCATTCAGGATTGAATATTCGTCGGACGGGACAGCCGGACAGGTCTCCGGATTCCTCGGCAACTTCGGGGTCATCCTGAGAGCGTATTCCTATATCCTGATGCTTGGAAGACAGAACGTCAAACTTGTCGGGAAATACGCCACCCTTGGGGCGAATTACATCAAGGAAAGCCTCAAGGAGTATTATAAACTCCCTATCCCTTCAGTCTGCAAACATGAGTTCGTTTACGATGGTCTCATCAATGACGGATCCATAAAGGCTGCTGACGGCTCGGTCGAGCGTGAAGGCGCGACGACTCTGGATGTTGCCAAGAGACTTCTTGATTTCGGCTTCCACGCGCCGACAATCTATTTCCCTCTGTTATGCCATCAGGCGATTATGATAGAGCCAACGGAGACAGAGTCGATAGAGACGATGGATTCATTCATAGAGGTGATGAAGAGAATCGCAAAGGAGGCTGCGGAAGATCCGGCAATCCTCAAGGGAGCTCCGCACAACGCTCCTGTCACCCGCCCGGACGAGACGACGGCTGCACGTCAGCCGATCCTCAAGTTCCAGGATGAAATCAAATCCTGACGGTCAAAAAAGGAAGACTGAGGGTATTTCCTGAAGACAAGGTGTTGCAAGAGATTATTTTTGTTTCTATATTTGCAACCCGAACGGGGTATTAGCTCAGTTGGTAGAGCGTTTGAATGGCATTCAAAAGGTCAGGAGTTCGATTCTCCTATGCTCCACAATAAAGAGTTCAGGCTTTGGTCCGGACTCTTTTTGTGTTAGTAGTGTTAAAGTAGTGATGAACAGGTTCTTTTTGTCCGCGGTTCTCGCCCTGTCGCTTTCAGGGCCTCTTAGTGCGCAGACCGACAGCCTTACCTATAGTCTGGAAGCTGTCGCTGTCACTGGCAGCCGTGTTCCTGTCCGCCTCGGACAGAGCGCCAGAATGGTTACTCTTCTGGACAGCGTGGCCATCGCAAGAATGCCTGCGGAGACTGTGAATGACATCCTCAAGTACGCGATTGGAGTCGATGTCAGGCAAAGGGGAGTCTTTGGTATGCAGACCGACATCAGTGTCAGGGGAGGAACCGGCGACCAGATAGCCGTACTTCTTAACGGAGTCTATGTCGGCGACCCCCAGACAGGCCATAACGCCGTCGATTTTCCGGTTGACAAGAGCCAGATTGACCGGATTGAGATTCTGGAAGGTCCCGCTGCCCTGGTCTATGGCACATCCTCCCTGGTCGGCGCGATCAATATCGTGACAAAGGCAGTATCACCCGATTCCGGAACCTTGCATCTTTACGGCGGTTCATACGGGTATCTCGGCGCAGGTGGAGGCCTGGGCTTCTCGACCGGGAAAGTTATAAACAACCTTTCTTTGGGCTTGTCGCGGTCTGATGGCTATCTTCGCTCCGGATCCGGTTCTCTCAACAGCGACTTCAAGTCTTTCAAGTTCTTCTATCGCGGATCCTTTAATTACAGGAATGCGGATGTCTGTTGGCAGGCCGGTATTTCAGACAAGGGCTTCGGATCAAACACCTTCTACAGTTCCAAGTACGACGACCAGTTTGAAAAGACATTCAAGTCTTTTCTTTCGGTTCAGGCTGAAACCAAAGGTTTCATCCACTTCCGTCCGGTCATCTATTGGAACCGGTATCGCGACCGTTTCGAGCTTTTCCGCGGCGACGCCTCAAGGGTTCCGTTCAACTATCACAGGACCGATGTGCTTGGATTGAATATGGGCGCATGGATGGAGACTCGTCTCGGGAAGACTGCCTTCGGGATGGAGATCCGGAATGAGGACATCGTCAGCACTAATCTGGGCGACCCTCTGCCAAAGCCCTTGAGTGTTCCGGGAAAAGACGTTTCGTATGTTTCCGGAAGAAGCCGGACAAACACTTCCGCATATGTGCAGCATAATGTCATCCTTGACAGGTTGACTGTCTCGGCGGGTGTGACAGCCGTCAGGAACTCAGGCAATGATGCCGGAGTGGGATTCTACCCTGAGGTGGATGCCAGCTTGAGGCTACTGGACTACTGGAAGCTATATGCGTCCTATAATTCCTCCCTGAGGCAGCCGACTTTCACGGAACTGTATTATTCTGTAGGCGGGCACAAGGCGGACAGCCGGCTTAAGCCTGAGAGGATGCGTTCAATTGAAGGAGGCGTCAAGTTCCTCCGGAATGGGATCAGCGCCATCGTTTCGGTCTATTATCATCGAGGTAAGGATATGATTGACTGGGTCAGGGACATCTCTGAAGGACCTGACGCCCTGTGGACTTCGGTGAACTTCACAAGGATAAACACTCTCGGCGAGGAATTAACTCTTCGACTCTCCATTCCGGAACTGCTGGAAAGGGAGACCTTTCCCGTACGTTCCATAAACTTCGGCTGCAGCCACATCAGTCAGGACAAGGTGGAATTGTCCGGCATCCAGTCCCTCTACGCCCTTGAGTACCTTCGAAACAAGATCGTAGCTCAGGCTGATCTTGGCATAACTGACAAATTGACCATGAATGTCTCATGGAGCAGGATGGACAGGGTGGGTACTTCGGATATTTACAGCCCATACAGCCTTCTGGACTCAAGGCTTTCTTGGGACAACCCATCGAATTCCATTTATCTGGAGGCGAAGAACATCCTTGACCGCGTCTATTACGACCACGGGGACATTCCTCAGCCTGGAATCTGGATCATAGGCGGCGTTGTTGTTTTATTTTGAAAAAACCGTTACTTTTACATACCCCAATCAATGAAATATGGAATTCTTTAAAAAGCTTATCCCAAGCGTTGCAATCACTTTGCTGGCCACTGTTTCATCCGCTCAGGACCGGAGTGTCACATTGAATCTCTGGAGCACTGGAAAGACCGTATCGTCCACGATGTACGGCATCTTTTTCGAGGACATCAACTTTGCCGCTGACGGAGGTCTTTACGCCGAAATGGTGAAGAACCGCTCTTTCGAATTCCCTAATGCACTTCAAGGGTGGAGGGCGGCCGGAAAATTCGAAGTCAGGGATGACGGCCCTTTCGAGAATAATCCACACTATTTCCGTATGCTTTCAGCAGGGCATTCTGAAAAGTTCACAGCCCTTGAGAATGACGGATTTTTCGGAATGGGAGTCAAGGGAGGAAGCGAGTATCGCTTCAGCGTCTGGGCCAGGGTCCCGGAGGGCGGAGAAGGACAGATTACCGTTGAACTCTGCGACCCGGCTTCGATGGATGAGGTCCAGGCATTCGCTGCTGAGGAGATAAAGGTCCCATCAAGGGAATGGCGTAAGTATTCCGTAATTCTCAAGCCTGCGAAGACATATCCAAAGAGCACATTGAGAATCTTCCTTGACGGCGATGTAACAGTGGATCTTGAACACGTCTCCCTTTTCCCGGTTGACACCTGGAACGGCCACGAGAACGGTATGAGGAAGGACCTTGCGCAGGCGCTTTACGACCTTCATCCCCGGGTGTTCAGGTTCCCGGGCGGATGCATCGTCGAAGGAGCGGACCTTCAGACCAGATACAGTTGGAAGAACAGCGTCGGCCCTGTCGAAAACAGGCCCCTCAACGAGAACAGGTGGGAATCCACTTTCCGATACAGGTTTTTCCCGGACTACCATCAGACCTACGGACTCGGCTTCTATGAGTATTTTCTCCTGAGTGAGGAGATAGGCGCTGAACTGCTGCCTGTCATAAGCTGCGGTCTTGCCTGCCAGTTCCAGAACAATGATATGTCCGCTCACCAGCCGGTGGAGGAACTTCAGCCGTTCATCGACGACGCCCTTGACCTGATAGAGTTCGCCAACGGAGGGACAGACACCAGATGGGGCGGAGTCAGGGCTGAAATGGGCCATCCTGAACCATTCAATATGAAGTATCTCGCCGTCGGGAACGAGCAGTGGGACCAGATCTACATAGACCGTCTCATTCCTTTCATCAATGCGCTCAGGAAGAAGCACCCGGAAATCAATATCGTTGGCACATCAGGCCCTGGTTCGGAGGGTGAGCAGTTCGACTTTCTCTGGCCAAAGATGAAGGAACTCAACGTGGACCTTGTGGATGAGCATTTTT
Organism: uncultured Muribaculaceae bacterium; assembly: GCA_964346605.1. Lineage (GTDB taxonomy): Bacteria > Bacteroidota > Bacteroidia > Bacteroidales > UBA932 > Cryptobacteroides. The sequence continues at coordinate 22,273 of CAYFVE010000027.1, forward strand.
ACCGTCCTGAATCCTGGTTCCTCAGCCAGGGAGCCCGCTATGATTCCTACGACCGCAAAGGCCCTAAGGTCTTCGCCGGTGAATATGCCTGCCACGGCGCCGGAAAGAAGTGGAACCACTTCGAGGCATCCCTTCTTGAAGCTGCCGTGATGACTGGTTATGAGAGAAACGCCGATGTCGTCCGTATGGCCACCTATGCCCCTTTGTTCGCCCACTATGAGGGCTGGCAGTGGCGTCCCGATCTCATCTGGTTCGACAATTTAACTACCGTTAAGACCGCCAGCTACTATGTCCAGCAACTCTATTCGAAGTACAAGGGAACGGAGGTTCTGAACCTTCTCTCCGAAGGTGCTCCGCTGACGGGTGCGGAAAGCCAGAATGGCCTGTTCGCCAGCGCTGTGCTTGATTCGGAGACATCACAGGTCTATGTCAAGATAGTGAACACATCCGGTGAGACACAGAAACTTGCGTTTGACGTCCGCAAGAAGAAAAGAGACAAGAGATCCCTGGAAAGCGCCGGCGCCGTAACATTCACCTGCAATGATATGGATGCTGAGAATTCAAGGGAGAATCATTCCAGAATAATTCCTGTCGCCGCTCCTGCTCCGGATGCCCGGAACGGAGAGTTTGTGGTAGGGCCGAAGACATTCAAGATTTACGTTTTCAATGTCAGATAAAAACATCATACTGGAGACTCTGGAAGGTTTCCCGAAGGTTGACTTGGAGGACATACGCCACTATTTTGGGGCGGATGTCCCATCCGGCGCGCGCAAGAAGGAGTTTGTTGCCAGGCTTGGCGCCTATATAATAGAGAAGCCTTCCCTGTGGCTGGGAAAGATGCTTGAGAGAGATCTCCGCCTTTTGAAGAGGCTGGTGGATGCCGGCCCCGGCGTCCCTCTTTATCTGGATTACCCGGATTTCCCAAGTGTCCTTGAGACTGTCAACCTGCTTGGATCGGACACTTCGGATGAGAATTTCCGCGCGGTTTGGATTCCTAAGGAACTATACGATGTCGTGGCTCCTCAGATCGATTCCGCTCTGGCGCAGGGTGACGAGTCCGGAAGGTTCGAGATGGAACGTGCGGCGCTTGGCTATCTCAATCTCTACGGAGTGGTGACCGCAAGATTCTTTATGGATTGTATGATGGAATATTGCGATTGGGACGGCAGGATGCGGCAGGATGTCTTCTTCAGTGAGCTAGTTGAAAGCCCTGTCCTGAAACTATGCCGCTTGGACAGCGGAGGACACCGGTATCTGGCCGCTCCGAGCATCTTCGATATGAAAGCCATCCTCAAGTCGCGAATGGCGCCGCTTCACTCCGGAACAGGCTCTGGAAGCCGGAACAGGCTCTCCGTATTTTGTTTATGGACTTGGCTCGGAAGAAGGCAGAAGACTTGTCGGGATGCTGACCCGCCTGGGCTATTCCGGAGATGACCTTGTCCGCGAAGAGCACGAGATCTGGATAAACTCCCAGATGACAGGGGGTGACAGTTCTATTGAGGATATTTTCGCAAAAATGACGAAA
>CAYFVE010000028.1:0-5497 GCA_964346605.1 uncultured Muribaculaceae bacterium
AGTAGATTCCGATTGCCACTGTCGGCGCGCCTTTCTCTATTCGGGACACGGTTAACGGAGAACAGGTGGCACGTTCCGCCACCTGAGCCACACTCAGATTCCTGCGCAGGCGAGCCAATTTGATCTGCTCTCCCACAACCTGCATCTTCTGCTCCAATTTTCGGGGCAATTTAGTACCCATTGTATTCTTAGCCATAATCAACTCATCATATAATATGCAAAGATATTGCTTTTTATTTATTTAATGATATATTGCATGCAAAAAAATGCAGCATCACCCAGTAAATACCAATTTCCACTGAATCTTTTTCGCAGTTTTGTCGGTATCCACCAATTTTTTGTTCCTCCAACAATTCACTCAAATCGATTATAATAACTATTACAAAGAATGTAGGATATATCATCCTCTCCTACAATACCATTTTGAACCTGAATTCAAAAAGTTAAACACTATCATATTATTCGTAAGCATCATATATCTTCATCTACGAATACAATATTATTTGTTATATAGGCACAAACAATCCCTCCTTAAATATATATTTATGATTAGCTTGACATTCAAAAGAAAAACAGCTTTACTTTATCCCCGTATTCATATATACGTGCATTAAAGTAAACCTAACAAAGGGAAGAAAAGAGATGGCTTCGCCAAAGCCGAGCCGAATCAGCCCCTACATACTCTCTCTTGGCTGCAAAAAGAAATTCTAACCCAAAAGCAAAGCAAGATTCGCCATTGCCAAGCCACAAAAAGCAGCCTGCAAATCCGTGGACCTACCATCCTTTTTGCAGCCCGAATCGGCGAAATTATCCCCGATATGCCTTATCTTTGCGAAACGGAGGTTTCGGGGCGAAAGAGAGCGATTTTCTCCATTTTCCCTCTGTTTTGAGACAGGCAACGAAGAAAAGTGTTAAATCTTCGATTTTTGACGAAAAAACAAGTAAATTTTTGAGCAGTCTATCTTTTAAGCTGTAAACTACTTATAATCAACTAGTATAATATGCTGCATCGAACTATTGTAAATTTAGAGATAAAAATAAATAAATCAAAGAAAACGAACATTATATATATATGACGAGTGTTTTTTTGTATATTGCTAGTCGGATTATTTAAGACTTGTATTTTACAATGATAAGAAAACTCATTTCAGCAGCAGCGATTGTAATTCTGACTGCGAGCTGCTCAAACAATTCTTCAAAGGACTGGAGACAGGAAAGAGAAGAGCTTCACGCCAAGGTTTCAACATTGATTGAGGACGAAAATCTTTCAAACGATGAACTCGATAATCAGATATCGGCTTTGTACAATGAAGCATACCAGGCACACCGTGAAGACAGTCTTGGTTTAGGACTGTTCATCTCCCTGGTGACTAATTATTGGGAAAATGAAAAGTCATTGAAAGAGTTCGAAAAAGCCAGTGAACTCGTGAAGAACAACGATGTGGCCAAAACAAAGGTCGAATCCATAAAGCACGTCAATGACGTTGTCGCAGGCAAACCCTACATTGAAGTCTATGGCCCTGATGCATTGACAGGAGAGGCTTTGAGCATAGGAGACATCCTGAAGGAAGGTAAACTTTTGCTCATTGATTTCTGGGCATCTTGGTGCTCGCCGTGCCGTCAGGAAATAAAGAATCACCTTATTGATCTTTATGCTGCTGGAGAAATCAACATCGTTGGAGTTGCGGTGTGGGAGGATGCCATTGAAGATACACAGAAAGCGATGAGTGACCTGGGTATCACCTGGCCGGTCATCTTTACTGGTGGCCGCGAGAATTCTCCAACCATAAAATACGGAGTTACCGGTATTCCTACCGTATTCCTTCTATCTACTGATGGAACCATTCTTGGTTCAGGTCCTTCAATCTCCGAGATTGATGCTCTGAATAAGTAGATTTGACTCCGTAAGGACTCTGAGTGCTCCATCTTTATCGCTCGGCTTTGTCCTGACCTTGCGACCTGCGGCGGAAATGATTCTGCGCAAGCAACAAGGATCTATTTGATTTTCATTTCTTTTCGTTTTTTTTCTAGAGCGGCATAGCTCCATTGCAGGAGCAAACGTACGCGGCGGTGTCGTTGGCCAGCCGCTGCGCATCTGACAGGGAATCGCCACGCAAGTAAGCCACAACGAAGGCAGCTGTGAAGGAATCACCTGCACCTACGGTGTCCACGACTTCCACCTTGCCTACCTTCTGCGGAATCGTTTCGTCCACCGTGATGACCTCGCTGCCGTTTGCACCTTTGGTCAATATGGCCAGCTTGAGTGCATAACGCCCTAGCAGTGCGCGGCAGGCGGCGGTGTTGTCATCACCAAGGCCGAACATATCCGCCACGATACGGATTTCGTCATCATTGATTTTCAGGATATTTGCCAATCTCAGAGACTCGTCCAGAACCTCCCGTGAGTAATAATGCTGACGAAGATTGATGTCAAACACCCGCAGGGTTTCCGGCCTGGTGGCTCGCAGAAAACGAAGCACGGAATCGCGGGAAGCCATACGCTGCACAAGAGAGCCGAAGCAAACGGCGTCAGCACGGGCGGCGAGCGTCTCCATCTCCGGTGTGAACGGGATATTGTCCCAAGCCACGTTCTCCATAATATTGTAGTCAGGCACCCCATTGTCGTCTAGTTCCACCCGAACTGTTCCGGTGGGCTTGTCCGTCACCGCAATGATGTTGCGCAACTTCTTCTCCTTCACGATGTTCATAATCTCAGCTCCAAGCGTGTCGTTACCGATAGCACTGACCGCCCACCCTTCCTCGCCGAGGCGCTGGGCGTGATAAGCAAAGTTGGCGGGAGCGCCGCCAAGCGCCTTTCCGGAAGGAAGCATATCCCACAGGATTTCACCAATCCCTACAATCACCTTCTTTTTCATACCCTTTCTTTCTTAAAGAATATTGTTGCCACATACGCGAGGTAGAGAACCCCTATGCTGATGACGATTACCGATCCTGTCTGGGTGCCCATCGCGTCGGACAAAATGCCCATCAGCAACGGGAAGAGCGTTCCTCCAATCAGTCCCATAATCATCAGGCCGGACACCTCGTTCTTCTTCTCTGGCAGATAAAGCAGCGCCTTGGAAAAGACCATCGGGAATATGTTGGAGTTACCGAAACCGACCAGCGCTATGGCAATGTACAACCCTACCAGTGAATGGCATATAAACAGACCGACCATAGACAGCGCCATACAGGCTGAACTGATGGCGAAGAATTTTTTGAGCGGGAATTTGGCCAGTATGAAGGATCCGGAAAAACAGCCCAGCGTACGGAAAAGAAAATATATGCTGGTCGCAATTCCGGCCTTTTCCAGAGGCAGGGCAAGTCGTTCCATAATGATCTTTGGGGCGCAGGTATTCACGCCTACGTCGATACCCACGTGTGCCACGATGCCGAGGAAGAGCATCAAAACGGAGCCGTCACCCAGCAACTTGAGACAGTCGATGAAACTGGAGGATTTGTCTTTCGGAATTTCCTCCTCTATCCTGGTCAGTCCCAGATACACCGTGGCGATGACGGCGAAAGCGAGGAAAATGGGATAGAGCAGCAGCCAGTTGCCAAAGTGGACGGAAGCCCAGCTGGCGATAATCGGTGCGATGAAAGAGGCGATGGCTTTGATGAATTGCCCGAAAGTCAGGGTGCTGGCCAGTTTCTCTCCGTTTACGATGCATAAGATCAACGGATTCAGCGATACCTGCATCAACGTGTTCCCTATACCCAGCAGACAGAAGGAAACCAGAAGTACAGGATAACTATATGCACATAACGGCAGCACCATCGCCAAAGCCGTCACGACCAGGCTGAGCAGCACTGTCTTCCGCTTCCCTATCTTGTTCATCAGAAGACCCGTGGGGACGGACAGAAAGAAAAACCACAGGAATACCATCGACGGCAGGAAATTAGCCATCGTATCGGACAGCGCGAAATCAGCCTTCACGTAATTGGTCGCCGTGCCCACCATATCCACGAATCCCATCGCGAAGAACGCGAACATAATCGGCAGCAGTTTACACAGGTTGGATTGTTTAGTTTCCATTTGTCTGAGAATGGTTTTTAATATTCAACTTTTTGCAATTATCAAGGAAATATATAGAAGAGGATGCTCTGGATGTAAAATGACTGGCCGCTGTTCGCGGAATCAAAAAACGTTGAAACCGTGGGTAAAAGAGTGAATCCGCCTATGCGAAAACGCAGGTAGTACACAGGGTAAGGATGGACAACAATAAAATCCTTATCATTTGATGTATTTACGGATGATGTTTTCGATAACTTCATATCCTGCATTGGTAAGATGGCAGTTGTCCACCGTATATTCCTCCTTGCAGGCATTGCTGCCGTCAGTCAGCGGTGAAAAGTAATCAACATACGTGACGCCTTTTGTATGGTCGGCATAGTCTTTCATCAAAGCGTTGAAAGCCGGAATCCTGGTCTTGGGATCGGCTTCTTTTCTCCAGGTATATTCCTTGCACGGAGTAACTGAGCAAAGGAGGACCTTGATCTTGTTGGCCTTGGCAAGCTCGCACATAGAGATGATGTTGTCCAGCATATTCTCCAAGGAAATGATGCCGTTGTTTTCGGCAATGTCGTTGGTTCCGACCATCAAAGCGACGTACTCGGGATGAATCTCAATCACGTCCTGACGGAATCGAACCAGCATTTCACTGGTGGTCTGGCCACCGATACCGCGTCCGAGATAATTGTTGGGTGCAAAGAAATCAGGACGTTGTCTCGCCCATAATTCCGTAATGGAGTCGCCCATAAAGACGACCTTGGGCTTCTTTGCGAGGGTGGCGTTTTCATCGGCATAGCGAGTCAGATATGCCCAATCCCTTTTCTGGAGTGCCTGGAAATTCTGCCCGAAGCAGATAGCGGCCGAGAAAAGCACAGCCGTGATTAAAAACAGTTTCTTCTTCATAACTTGCAAATCTGTTATCTTTTCATAATCGCAAGAGCCTCCTTGTCTGGAGCGTTTAGGACGTAGCTCTTGTCGGCAAGAATCATCGTCGCACCTTCTTCGGCATTATACTCAGGCCAGTTTGGAAGGCGGGTCTTGCCGTTGGGGTTTCCGGTCTTCATAAAGTTATACAGGGCCTTCGCCATCTTCTTGGAGAGATTCCTTGGGTACTGTCCACCGCCAGTGTGGGAGACCTGAAGGTCGGTGTTCATAAACCAGAACGCTATGTCCATCGTATGGAACGCATGGAGACGTCCGTCGAGTATAGGCGGTTGCCAGTCGAACCAAGCTACATATACCGGTGCTTCCTGTTTCTCTTTCAGGTCTGCCGTACGTAGAGCATTGGCGCGGGAGCTGGCGACGAGGTCGTTGATCTCGATTGGAAGTTTGTGTGGGAAGACTTTGGCAAACGCCTCATATACGGCAGCCTCTTTTTCTTCACCCAGGGCTGGCGACATCCTGCCTCCTCCCTGTGCCATCATCTTGATAACTTCCTCCTTGGAAGAAGCGTGCCGCTTGGCATCATCGCGCGCGGATGGCCAC
>CAYFVE010000028.1:5507-11981 GCA_964346605.1 uncultured Muribaculaceae bacterium
AGAGGAACATTTGAGCAGTGGTCGCTCTGGAAAAAGTCGCCCACGGGAATATGCTCACCATCGGCTATAGGACCGAAACCAAAGCGGCCGAGGCCCGGATTAGTCATTGCATACTCCCGTTGGACTTTGTTGGCCAGGGCCATATAATCCTCGAACGGCATCTCCTGGAGTTTGTTTATCTCATCTGTTTTCAGGCCGGCGGCTTCGAGAATGGCAAGTCCGAGTCCCCTGGCCGCTTCTTTGTTGATGGCAGAAGTGGCGTTGCCACTCAATGCTACAGCCTTATGTACCAAGCCTTTGGTCTCAGGCATCGCGATGAGGTTGCAAACTTTCGCTCCGCCGCCGCTCTGGCCGATGATAGTCACGTTGCCGGGGTCACCGCCGAAGTTCGCGATGTTGTTATGTACCCACTTCAGGGCCTCCACGAGGTCAAGAATACCAACATTGCCGGAATCCTTAAACTTGGGATCCGCACCCGAGAAATCGGTAAAACCGATCGAATTCAACCGATGGTTGGGCGACACGAAAACGGCGTTCGTATAGTGGCTGAAGTTCTCGCCGTGATACTCGTGGTGCTCTATGCTGTTTCCGCTGGAGAAGCCGCCGCCGTGGATCCATACGATGACTGGACGCTTCGCATTGTCGAGTCCCGGTGTCCATACGTTCAGGTTAAGACAGTCTTCGCCCATATCGAAGTAATTCCAGCAATCCAGGAAAGTCGCGATGTTATTCGGATACTTCATTACGGACTGAGGAGCACAGGCACCGTAGAAGACGGCATCCTTCACTCCGTCCCAAGACTGCGGTGGATTTGCCGGCATAAAGCGGTTTTCTCCGCCCGTGCAGGCTCCGTAGGGTATTCCCAGAAAAGTGTATGTCCCGCGCATAATGTATCCCCTCACCCTTCCATACTGAGTGTTCGCAATGGCGATGTCATCGCCGATATACAGCTGCTGGTCGGTGCGGCTGTAAAAATTCTCATTCTTGTCGTTCTTGCAGGAAACAGTTGCAAAAACGGCAGAAAGAATCAAGAATGAAAGCAATATCCTTTTCATAATGGTGTGTATTAATATTGTTTAATCGGTTGCCTGAGGACGACTGCCGGGACCGCGCATACGGTTCACAGCTTGGTACTGCCCGGGTCGCACGGTATCGAGCCAGTTGGCGTCGGTACGGGGCTTAGATGATCTTTCAACTGAGTGGACCTTGAGGTCCTGACCGTCAAGGACGATCCTGTCGAGGAAAGAATCGATCTCGTTCCAGAACCATTTCAGCGGAAGAAGTGCCATTGCGTGGTCACCGCCGTAGTACTCGTTGAGCATATAGGGAACGTCCATTGTATAAAGCTGCCGGCTGACGTAGTAGGGGCCGAAGCCGTGGCGGTTCGGATTCCGTTCCATATCAAAGGTCACGGTAGGATCTGCCGAGCCGTGGAAAAAGCACATCGGACAAGGTCTCAAGTCCCATTTCAGTTCCGTGTCATTGTTGCCGGTAAGATAGACAGCACCTGCCATGGAAATCACGCCGGCAAAGTTGAACCCTGCCGGAAGGTTGTCCTTGGCAATCTTATTGCCCGAGCAGATGTAATACTCGGCGTTCATACTGTTGATGGCACCTGCGCTGCTGCCGCTGATGACTATCTTGTCGGGATCGATGTTGTATTCATCGGCGTGCTTTATGAGCCAGACAGTGGCTGCATAGATATCTTCAACACCGATGTCGATTGAGAACTGGAAAGGATTGTATCCCTCCAGAGGCGTGATTAGCGGTTTTCCGTCCCTGCCGCGGGCGGAGCCAAGACGGTAGTCGATGGCGACGCATACCCAGCCTTTTTCGCAGAGATGGTCATACAGTGGGTTGCACAGGGCGTCCACCCTGGAGCCCATTGCCCAGGCACCGCCGAACGAATAGATGAATACCGGACGCTTTTCTTCCGTTTTCCTGTCTTTGAACTGATAGATATCCATCAGGATGGGCTTGGAATCCCGGACTGTGAACTCCACAGTACTCCTGTCGGCTTTGGATACGATTTCCGGCTGCCGTTGCGGTTGTGCAGCGGCATTCACGGTCAATGCAGTAATAAGAACTGCTCCGAGAATCAATAACTTTTTCATATTATTCTTTGTTCTTTCATAATCCAATTACTTATTTTCCAAGAAGAAAGAGAACGGGGACGTCAAGTCGGAAGGCCCAGGAATCCTCAACGTGGGCAAGGCCAGGGAATACTCTGCTGACAAAATGGGTATCGTTCCAACCCGATTCCCTGAACATTCTGTCAAGACGGTCCTGATATTTCGGGTACTGTGCGTCGAGAGTCTGGTCGCCGCGGTCCATATATAACTTGCAGCTGTTGGGCTTAAGATTCATTTTGAGCCAATCGACATAACATTGGTTGGCAGGATCTATGAAATCCTGTTCGGCGCCATAGTTGGTAATATACAGGACAGAGTGTGTGGACAGGCAGCCGGCGCCGCCGAATACCTCCGGATACTTGGTCACCGCATAGGAGGAAATCAGGCCGCCCATACTGGAACCCATATGGAAAGTATGGTCCCTCCCCTTGTGTGTCGAATAGGTCGCATCGATGAAAGGCTTCAGTTCTTCGACAAGGAATCTCAGATAGTTGTTGCCAATGAGGTCATCCTCACCCAGTCTCTTGCTCCTGGAATACTCTTTAAACTCCGGTGAATAGAGATCGAATATATCCTGGGGAAAGTACTCCTGGCTTCTAGTGCGGAAAGCGCTGGCCACGCCTACAACGATGCAATTCCGTATCCTGCCCTCTTTAAGGAGCCCTCCGAAGACTTCATCGACGCGCCATTCCTGATGGTTGAAAACCTTTTCCGGATCGAAAAGATTCTGACCGTCACTCATATAGACGACATCGTATTTCCGGCTTTTGGAGTAATCGTCCGGAACCCAAACATATACGTTCCTCGGTGTAATCAGCCCTGATTTTGATTCGAATGACGGGTAGAAGTCGAGTTTGCCCACGGAGACTCCTGGCTTGCCGGCATTGCCGTCACCTATGGTGCCCGCTGTTTTTTCGATGCCGCAGGAAGTGATAAGGAAAAGTGCTGCGGCAGCGTTCAGGATTTTTGAAATGATCATTCTAATGGCACAGTTTTGATATCTTCATTTTTCCTTTAGAATTTGTAAATCGCAGAGGATATCGGGGAGATTGTAATCACGTCGCCCTTCTTGGTCTGCTTGTAGCTGCATTTCTTGTAGCTGCCACCGATGATTGCCGGTTTGACGTCTTCTTTAGGGAGAGTTACGGTGACCTGCTTGCCAGACGGGTTCAGCACCACCCAGCAGCGCTCGCCACTCCAAGAGCGCTCATAGACCATCGGGTACGGCTGGTCGAGGGTACTCACAAGTTTCCAGGAAGCGTCGGCCCCTAGCGCCCTGACATCCTTGCGGAGCTTCAGTATCGTGCGGACATAGTTCAGCAGGGAATTCGGGTCGTTCTCCTCCTTCTCTACGGTCATACGGTTCGGATCAGGATCCTGGGGAATGTAGATATTCTCAATCGGGGCCGTGGAGAAGCCGCCATTGGCCGTACCGTCCCAGAGCATCGGAATACGGCAACCTGCACGTCCGCCGGAACCGTCGGTCGAAGGTGCATCCGGGTTTTGCTTCAGGCCGATCTCGTCTCCATAGTAAATGAACGGCATGCCGGGCATCGTCAGGAAGAAGGTCATCGCGACCTTGAGTTCCTCCGGTGTTGTGCGGCCTTCGGTACACACACGGTTGAAGTCGTGGTTACCCGACGGCATACTCACATATCCATTGCCCTTGACGGCATTATACTGGTAGGTGTAGAGGTCGTACCATGTCTTCAGTTCGCCCTGCCCTGCCTTGTCGAAATACGGTACCGACGGCGTGGCGTCGGGCCTGAATCCCCTGCGACCGTAGAAGAACAGCGTTGAGTAGTTGTACTGGCCATCGTGGCAGAAGAAGTCGAGATCGAAGTCAGCCTCCGCAACGGACTGGGCGGGGTTGAACCACTCGGCGATCAGGATCCCATCGGGATATTCCTCGTCGAACCACTTTGTGAAGTCTTCCTTCCAAAGTTTGATGGTCTCCGACTTGTCAGGGTCGTTCTTCACCAGGCTCGCCGCCATATCCACGCGGAAACCGTCCACGCCTTTGTCCATCCAGAACGAAATGATGTTCTTGATTTCCCGGCGCATAGCCATAGGGCCAGGGGCATCCACCGCCTGTTCCCAAGGATGCTCGGGATCGGGCTTGGCAAAGCCAAAGTTCAGGGCCGGCTGTGTGTCATAGAAGTTTTTGATGAAATAAGGACCGCGCGGGGCGTCGGTGGCGACGAATTTTCTGATCAGACCCGCATTCGAATTCATCAGCGCGGCGTAGTCCAGCCGCTCTCCCGGACGGGGTTCGGGGGTATTGTCCTCCGGCTTGAAGGTCGGCCAGATGTAGTAGTCGGAATAGCGCAGGTCTGGGGCTTCCCGGGACTGGAGGAACCATTCGTTCTGGTCGGAGGAGTGTCCTGCCACCAAGTCCATAACTACCTTTATGCCGCGGGCGTGTGCCTGACGGATCAACTCCACCAAGTCGGAATTGGTTCCGAAGCGCTTGTCCACACGGTAGAAGTCGATGACATCATAGCCGCCGTCCGTCCAACCCGACACGTATACCGGGTTGAGCCAGATAGCCGTGACACCGATGGATTTGATGTAATCCAAGCGTGACATAATACCCTTCAAGTCTCCGTAGCCGTCCCCGTCGCTGTCCTGAAAGGATGAAGGATAAATCTGGTAGAAGACGGCGTCGCTCAGCCAACTCGGCTGTGTCCGCTTCTGGGCGGACAAGTCGATGGCTGCGAGCATGCACACAAGTGCAAATATTCTAAATCGTTTCATATTTCGAAGATACTAATTATTTCCAACGTAACCCTCGTTCTGGGTGAAACTCGGGTTGAGATTCATAATCTCCGTCGGAATCGGGAACACATTGTGGATTCCCTTGGCATCGTAGGTCCAAGGGGCAGCGGCAATGGCGTAAGGTGATTTTTCGTTTTTGTCCTCGGTAGGTTCGTTGTACATACCGAAACGGACAAGGTCCTCACGACGGGTCGGTTCCCACATCAGTTCGAGCGCACGCTCGTCCAGAATGAGAGACAGGTTCATATGGTCGCGGAGCGGGGCGCCGGAATGGGCGCGAACCTTGTTGACAAGTTCCAGGGCCTTGGCCTCGTTATCCAGACGCATATAGGCTTCCGCTGCAAGCAGTAACGCCTCGGCATAGTGGTACACCACCATATCGGCATTGGTATAATGCCAGATGAACTGGTGCTCATCGCTCTTGTCCAGGGCGATCTTCTTGATGCGCGCGCCACCCCACTTCTGGATGAAGCGCTTGTATCCTTCGCCGAATACAGCAGGGTCGTAGTCGTTTCGAGCCCAGAAGGTCAGATACTCACCCTTGTCCCATGGAGCAGGCTCACCGGATGGAACGGACTTTCCGTCAATGATGAGCGGGCCATAAAAGCAGAACTCATCCCATCGCGGGTCAGCCTCGGACCAGTCCTCATCGTATACCCAGGTCTCCTCGTTTAACGTTGCTTTTCCTCCGAAAATATGGGCGGCGTGGACTGTGGCAACGGGACCGTTTGAAGTGAACCAGCCCGCAAAGGCGCGTCCGTGCTGGTTATGGTAGGAATAGTTGGCGTAAAGTTGCCTCAGGCGATAGTTGGTCACATCGTTCGGACGGACATATATATTCTCCTTTGAGGATTCGTTACCGATGAGGAACTTTCCTCCGGAAGTCGGATCAAGGGTATATCCCATCGCTTCCAGCTGCTCCTGACAGTAGATGACGGTCTCCCAGGCATTCATCGACTTGCCTTCGAGGTTGAACGTAACACTCTTGCCCTTGGCGGTCACGCCCGGAGCTGCCTTCTCGACACCACCGTTGAACTTGCCGTCGTACCACACGTCTTCCGCGAACACCCCGGAGTTGATGGCGAGTTTGGCCAGGAGCATATAGCCGGTGGCTTTGTTGAAACGTCCGTAATACTCACCGCCCTCGGTCGTCGCCTTATCCGGGGACAGTGTCGGGATTATCTCGCACATTTCATCACACATAAACTTGTAGGCGACGGAGCGCTCGGACTGACCCATAGAAGCGGCGGTTTGGTCCGGGCTGGTCACAAGGGGAACGCGGCCGTAGAGATTGACAGCGTGGTAGTAGTAATAGACACGGATGGCGCGGACTTCGTTGATATAGTCCTGCAGGAACTCATCCCCAGCGTTGTCAAGCATTTCCTGCAGGTCGGCAATGGCGGAGTTGCAGAGGCCGATCATTTTGAAAGTATCGTTCCAAACGCCTAGGAATACATCCCAGGAATTGGTCCAGGTGTGAAGGAAGCAACGCTGGTGCAGACCACCGTCCACCCAGTCACCTCCGCGGCCGGGAACCATTCCCAGGTCGGAGGAGAACTCTGAG
>CAYFVE010000028.1:11991-23120 GCA_964346605.1 uncultured Muribaculaceae bacterium
AGACATACAGATAGCGGATAGGGTCCGTATAGACGACTCCTGTAGCGCCCATATTCGTGTAGATGGCGGCAACCGTGTTTAGATAGACCAGTGTCGGACTCTTGAACGCCTCTTCTTTGCTGAACTGGTCATAGGCTGTCTCTTCAAGGAAATCACGGCAACCCGTCAAAGCCACGGCAGCAAGGACTAACAGAACAAATAATATCTTTTTCATATGGCTTCAAATTAAAAGGTGAAGTTCAATTGGAGCGTATAAGTCCGCATAATCGGATAGACGTTGCGGGCATCGGTACCGCCAGTAAGGCTTTGGGAATCGATAAGTGGTGTAAGACCCGTGTACTTGGTGAAGGTCGCCAGATTGTTGCAGGAGAGAGCGACACGAAGATTGGCAACCTTTGCGTCGCGCTTCGGTTTCAGGTCGTAACCGACCGTTATATACTGGATGTTCACGTAGTCCCCCGGTTCCAGACCATAGGAATTGTGGTACTGCAGTCCGTAGATGCCGTTGTCATAGACATCCTTGGCCAGGTTGACCGTCGGGAAGCGGAGCAGGTTGTGCAGGTCCATCTTGGTAAAGTTGTAGATCTTGTGACCGAACGCACCTGACAACTGCGTAGAGGCAAACCAGTGCTTGCAGGAGAAATTGATGTTCAGGTTGGATGTCAGTTTAGGCATCACCTGGCCAAGGGTCTCCACGTCGCCGTTCACCGTTGCGTCAATGCCCTCGACGCCGTCGAGGTCTTTGCATCGGTAGGTCCTCTGTCCTTCCTCATTCGTGTCGAAGCCATCGAAAACCGGCATACGGAAAAGACCGACCGGTAGGCCTTCCTTCATATAGGTCACGGCCGTGTTTCCGGTAAGACCTCCGGCAGACACGCTTGCAAGCGTGATCCATTCGGGTGTGGTCAGGTCCTCGCCTTTGTACTGGCCGTTCAGGGAGACCAGTTTGTTGCGGTTTGCAGCCATATTGGCCGTCACCGTAAGGTTCATATCCTTCTTGGCGATTATTACACCTGTCAGGGAGAATTCTACACCGTTGTTGGTCATCTCACCCATATTCGCGAGCAGACGGTTGAATGTAAACAGCGGGGTAGGCACCGTGTAAGTGTAGAGAAGATCCTTGGTGGTCGAACGGTAGTAGTCGAACGTACCACGGGTCCGTCCTTTAAGCATGGAGAAGTCCACGCCGGTGTCGAAAGTGTACTTCTTCTCCCATCGCAGGTCGGGGTTGTAGTTGCGGGTGATGGAATATGTCGTAACCAACTGGCCGACATAAGAGGTCACGCCGTTCGGAGACAGCATCTCCAAGGAATTGAGGGCACTGATGGCATCTTGGTTGCCGGTCACACCGTATCCGACACGCAGCTTGATGTTAGAGAAGAGTTTCTGGTCCTTCATAAACGGCTCTTCGGTCAGGATCCAGGCAAGGGAAGCGGACGGGAAGTAACCCCACTTGTGGTTGGCTCCAAGTTTGGAAGAACCGTCGGTGCGGAAATTAGCCGTAACGACATACTTGTTGGCGTACATATAGTTCACACGCATCATATAGGAAAGAAGCGTGTTCGAAGAAGCGGAAGACAACACATCACCGTACTTCACCACAGCGCCGGCACCGAGGTTGTACCACTTGAAATAGTTGGTCTCGAACCCACGTGCGGTGGCACCGCTGCTGAAACTGGAATAGCGCTGCGCCTCCACTAAAGCGAGAGCGTTGATGGCGTGCTTGCCAAGGATCTTGTCGTAGGTGAGCTGGGCGCTGGTCATCCAATCCTTGCTTTCGGAGTTGTTGACACTAGCCTGGCCACGGGTAGAAGTGGCGGAAGAGACGTCGTTTGGGGTAAAGGACTTGCGAGTGTTCGTGTGATAGGAGAAGGAACCGAACACGTTGGCGGAAAGGCCTGGAATGATCATGTAAGTGATGCGACTGCTCAGGTTGAGACCGGAACGCACCGTCTCATTCTCGGACTCCATCAACTCTCCAGGGTGGCTGGCGCCGAAAGTGGAAGGGTCCAGGTCCCACATTCCGGTTTCCTTGTTGCGGAAAGTCGGGAACGTCGGGTTCCACTGCAGAGCGCTTGCCCAAGGGCTGGACGGGTTGGAGTTGGTTCCGTAGTTTCCCGAGGCGTTCACGTCGAAACGGAGTTTCTTTTTCAGGGCGTACTGTGTCAGGTTGATTCGGGCGTTGTAGTTGGTGTTGCGCTGGGTCTTCACCGTACCGTTTCGGTCGTTGACACCGATGGTGGCGCGGACGTTGCCCTTGTCAGAGCCTTGGCTCAAGGCTATGCTGTGGTTGTTCTGCAGGATGACCTTGTTCATCACGTAGTCCTGCCAGTCGGTATTGTAGCCGAGATCCATAGCGCCGCCACCGAACTTGTCATTGGACAGGCGGCGGTACTCGTCACCGTCCATCACTTCTATGCGTTTGTACGCCTGGCTGATACCGATGGTACCATTGTAGGTAACGCTCGCGGTGCCTTCCTTTCCGCGTGCCGTCGTGACCACGATGACGCCGGCGGCGCCGCGCGATCCGTACTGAGCGGTCTCGGAGGCGTCCTTCAATACGGTGACTTCAGCTATGTCATCGGCGTTGAGGCGTTCGAGAGTGGACATATTGCTGAAGGTACCGTCGATGATTACAAGCGGGGTGCTGCCGCCGGACAGTGAAGAAGTACCTCGGATACGGACGGTCGGCGTGGAGCTGATATTTCCGCCCGCAGCAGTGATAAGCATACCTGGAATCTTGCCGCTGATCGCGTCAAGCGGGGATGCCACATAACCTGTGTTCATATCTTCCGCCTTTACACGTTCGACAGACCCCGTGACGGTTCGCTTGTTGCCGATGGCATAACCTACGATGATGGTTTCGTCAAGCTGCTCGGTTTCTTCTTCAAGGACCACGTTGATCACGGTCCGGCCCAGCACCTCGACGGTCTCGGTGCTGTAGCCGACGGAAGAGTACTGCAGGGATCCACGAGGATCCACATTGGAGAGGGAGTAGCGGCCATCCAGGTCGGTAACTACACCGGTGGTAGTGCCGGGAACCAGAATGCTGGCCCCTATCACCGCCTCACCGTTCTGGTCAGTCACGGTGCCGCTGACGGTGATTCTCTGTGCGAATACGCTGACGGAAAACAGCGACGCCGCCGTCATTTGCAGTATCAGCATTGAAAGTCGTATGGCTCTCATACATTAAAACGGTTTTTGGTTAAAAATGTGGTTTTGAACAGAAGGATTATCTGAATTCTCAGATTGTTATGTTTGTACTCGATCCAAAGCGGACCGGAATAGAAGATGCTGTCGGGCGATGCAGCGTTCCCGGAAAATCTTCCCGGACAGTACACACAAAAACAGGCAGTGCGTTTTCTCTTTTACAAAGAAAACAAGAAGCTTACTGTTATTTTGTCACATTTTTGCCGAAAAAATGTACTATTGTTTTTTCTTGATGTAGTCTTTCGGCCTCATATAATAGTACTTCAGGAAGGTACGGGAAAAATAGGACGGGGATGAAAAGCCCGTGTTGAATGCCGCTTCCGTGATATTCTGGTGCTCCTGCGTCATCAGTTCCACAGCTTTGTGGAGCCGCACCAGGTTCACCAGGTCGATCGGTGAATAATCCGTCACTTCCTTAAGCTCCCGGTAAAGCTTCGATTTGGAATATCCGAGATGTCGGGCGATGTCATCCAGAGTGATACTGTCCAAAATGTGTCTCTCCACATACTCTCGAAAATGATTGAGCATAGCGGCAGTGCCCGTCGAAAGCATCCGTGCGTCGCGCCCGATCAGCCAGTTGCCAAGGAGTTCGGAAGTGATCTGCTCGTTCTTTCCCAAGAGTTGACGCATACGGACCTTGAGCGTAAGTACGCTGAAAGGTTTCTGCATAAACGCGTCAGCGCCGCTTTCATAGCCACGAGCCCTCTGCTCGTCAAGCGAGCAGGCCGTCAAAAGGATGATCGGGATATTCTTGGTCGTCAGGTCGTTCCTGAGATGCCGGCAGACCTCATATCCGTCCATATCGGGCATCATAATGTCGCAGAGGATGATGTCAGGAACGAATTTCTGCGCCTTTGTGATGCCGATCCGGCCATCTTTGGCCAGCAAGACGTGGTACTCCGGCAAAAGCGTGTTACGGATATAGTAACGCATGTCCACGTTGTCCTCGATCACCAGGACGGAGTATTTCCCTTCCTCACGGGCCATCTCGTCCAGGATGCCGGACACTTCATCCTCTTCGCCCATCGTAGCCAGTTTAAGTCTGGCAAACTCAGGCACATACGTATCTACGTTGATTCGGGCATCGGTATGGAGGTCCTTCTCCAGAGGAATCTTAACGAGGAAGGCTGTTCCCGTAGCCTGGCCGCTTTCCACGTGGATGGTCCCTCCCAACGCATCGACGATGGAGGTCACAAGCGCCAGGCCGATGCCTGTTCCTCTTTGCCGGGCATCCAGGGTATAGAAACGCTGGAAGATCTTCTCCAAATTCTCCGGAGGGATATAGGACCCGCTGTTGAAGACGGACAGGTTGATTACGCGGCCGGAATCGGACTGGGTGGAAAAGAGTTGGATCCGGATCGACCCTTCCTTGTCCACGTGGTTGAAAGCGTTGGAAAGCAAGTTTGTAAAGACCTTCTCAAGTTTGATCGGATCGAAAGGAATCTCGTAATCAGCATCATCCACGACATAATCAAAATGGAGGTTCCTGCGGCGGATCACGTCTGCGAACATCTTGAGAATATCCCGCAGAAAAGCATCCAGATTGCCCATCGAATAGTTCACCACCATCTTCCCGTTCACAAATGTCCGGAAGTCAAGCAGTTCTGTAATCAGGCGCGTGAGCTTGCTGCTATTGCGCTTCAGGATGTCCAGCGGCACTTCGGCAGTCCGTGGCATCTCCTTATTGGCGATCAGGTCGTCGATTGGCCCGCTGATCAACGACAGAGGGGTCTTGAATTCGTGCGATATGCTGGTGAAGAATGCTAGCTTGGCCTGAGTTGTCTCCTCCAACTGCTCGGAAAGGTCAATCAACTGCTGTTTCTGATGCTCAAGCGAATCGACCTGCTTGCGAATCTGCTCGTTCTGTCCGTTCAGCTGTTCCACCAAGCGGTTGCGCGTCCGGGCGAAGAATAAGAGCACGGCGAGAAGGCCTGCAAGCACCAGGACGAAGAAGAGCGACAGGTACATCAGCTGCTGCTGACGTTCGAAACGCTCGGTACTCATACGAATCCTGGAATTCAGTTCCTCCGCCCTCCGCTGCTTCTCCTCCATCTGTTGGGCCTGGGCCTGGTAAACCCGGACGTTGGAGCTGTTAACCAGCTCTGTATTCAAGTAATTCTCTCGCTGGAATTCCTCACCGGTCAAAATCCTTCTGGCCAGGTTAATCACGACATTACCGCCCGTTGGATAGATGAAGGAGGCATCGATCATCCCATTGAGGATGTATTGGATAGTTCTGGAGCCTTCCGGCTCAAGCAGTGCGTCAATACCCAGGATGAGCGGATCCTGCATCATTTTCTCGGCATAGGCGTCATAAACGCCGGCAGCCATTTCATCATTGAAGGCAAACACAAGGTCGAACGGTCTCGCATCCTTTGCCTGAGCAAGGATTTCTCCCATGATCCTTCGCGCATCTTCGCGATTGAAATTGGCATAGGCCTCGGCAGCGATGGTCACCTTAGGAGCACCTTCATTCCCTATGGCCGACATAAACCCCTCGTACCGTTCGGTGTCAGCAGTCGAACCACGTGTGCCGCGGATAAGGGCGATCCGCTTTCCGACGCCAATGATTCCCATAGAATATGAACCGGCGATATTTCCGATCTGCCTGTTGTCGCCCCCGACGAAAGCGGTGTATTTGTCGCTGTCAACCTTGCGGTCGTACAGGATGACAGGGATTCCGGCATCTTATGCCTTTTCAACTACGGGCGTCAGCATCGCGGATTCATTCGGAGAAATGATCAGCAGATCTACACCCTCCGCAATGAAATACTCAATATCCTCAATCTGTTGGCGTGAATCGTCCCGGACTGACTTGATTTCGACGGAAAGATCGCCGTAGAAAGACGCTTCCTGCATCATCTCGTTGTTTGCCACCGCCCGCCATTCATCGACGCTGCACTGGGAGACACCAATGGTGTATATCTCCTGCTTGCGGGAGCAAGAGCATAATGCTGACAAGCATACAAGAAAAAGAGTCCAGAACAATCTCTTCATCACCGGCATCCCCTATCTGCCCATACACTTACTCGCCCGATTCTCCGTGATGGAGTCCTGAATAAGTACAACCAGCGAGGCTTGTCCTGCTTCCTCGTTGGCTTCTTCATAGCGGTTGAATTCAGTCCAGACCTGTGCCTGAGCCTTCTGCTGCGTCCTTTGCGTAAAAGCCAGCACTGGCAGCATGAAAAGCATCGAATTAAAGAATACTTTCTTCATCATAATATGATTCTTCAATTACAAAAATACAGAAGCGCCCAATATAAAAATAGCACTATATTTCCAAATAAGAAAACTATTGACAAATTCTCATATTATCGGAGCCAGGCTTCCGCTGACTGCTCTACTCTCCTATAACCCATTTCTCATCCCGGACTTGATCCGGGATAATTCAGCAACATCGGCAACTGAGAACCCAGACAGGACGATGCTAACTAGTTCATTCGAGCGCGTCGATTCGCCGAAAAGGAATTCAATGTGATGAGTTTTTGCCAAGATAGGCCGCTCCTGCAGATTGCTTATTTAATATACCCCCAAAGTGGTTCTCAGTTGATTTCAGGATTGACAAACGCTCTGGACAATAGAATCCGGCTCTTTTTTCTAGAACAGGAAGGTCAATACTGTCGATTTCAAGATTGATGAAATATGAAGGATTCACTCCATCCAGTCAATAGCAACATTATAAGGAGGATGAAATTGAACGATCGGTTCTAAGTTTATACCGTAATTCTACTGATTCTGGGGTTTTCCTTTCAATGAGTAAATGCGACACAAAAATGTTTCAAAGTTCTTTTTCGAGACTTTTTTTTCAGAATTTGGAGAAACAGGGATATTAAATAATCAAACATATTTTGTTTTCCCAAAGAAAAGCAGGATCATCAATTCAGAAAGGTTTCTTTTCCGATGCCTCACCCGTGCTGTTACAGTTAGAACAGTTTTCTTCGGTTTTTTGTTCTAATGGTAGTGTTTTGGGGTACTGTTAGAAGCATTTTTGGGCCGACGACATAATCGATTCCGTGGTCCTGGATGAATATCTCCCCCCGGCATCGTCTGATGCAACCCGTCATTCTCTCCATACAAAAAGAATCCCGGCTCCGGGTTTGGATGCCAGGGATGACAACAAATCTATCCACGCTGATTCTTGATATAGACGATTAGCTCAAGCTGCTGCTCAGGATGAGTATCCGGCGTAATTCGGGTGATTCGGCATTCGTAAATGTTTTCCAGATCCATATCCAGGTACTTTGAGATGTCGTGGTTCTCGCTGCGTGATATGAAACCAAGCTTGAACTCCTTGTAATAGATGGCCACAGCATAGAAGTCGAATGCATTGTCAGTCGAACAGCTTTCGTTTATCACGGACGTTACTGACTGTCTGGAACTCAATGGGGTGGAGATAGCGAACCTTTACCGCCACAGGTGGGACGTGGAGTCGTTCTTCAAACTCATAAAGCAGAACCTTACAGTCAAGCATATGACTTGGATGTTCGCGGAATGCCGTGAAGACTCATTTATGGATAGCCGTAGTTGCCTATCTTCTGCTTGCCAGAATCAAAGCCGTCAATGACAGTCCGTACTCAATCACAGAGATTGGTATGCTGATCAAGAACTATGCGATGACCAAAGTTGAGCTGAGAAGGCTCGTTACGGAGCCACAACCACTCATTCTAAATCAAGATGTCAATGAACTTACTTTGTTTTAAAATATTAACGCATCAGTAGTGATACAACTTCTAAAAAAGCTGAATAAGCAAAAAATCTAAGGATATAGTTCAATCGCAGCTTTGAGACGGTTAATACACTTCTTCAGCAACCCATTGAGGCTCAATAACTTTTATCTTAGCACCTTCGGCAATAAGAGGGATAAAGAAATCTTCTGTGGCCTGAGATAAACCTTGGAATCGGAATATTCTGCTGTGGTCGCAATCTCCACTTGACTATGATGAAGCGGCAAGTCACGCAAATAATCGGCTCGTTTGCCGAAAGCACGGATAATCTCATCAACAGGTGGAACGTCCTCGTCCCGGACTACTCCGTAGCATTCTTTATAAAATGCCTCAGGGTCGAAATTCTTATTGTACTCAGACTTATCGTCTGTAACCTCCAATGAGAGAATTCGGTCAAAGGCCAGCGTAAACATCCAAGCGTCATCTGCAAGGAACTTGATCATGCCGTACCAGCGCTTGTCGAAAAGTTTTACGAAGTAAGGATAAACCGTCATTTCAGAGCAAGATCGGCACCGTATTTCCGGTATGTCAGCCGAATCCGGACTCCACGCTTCATCGCATCGATAAACTTATGCAGTTTCTGGATTCTCTCAAGGATGATGCGTTCATATACTCCTTTGCTCTCTGCCAAGGGATTGTTCACCGAAAATGTGGAGAGCATCCAGTTCTGAATGGTATTTTCATCCAATACCTATTCGTTATCGAAATAGTGCCGGAAGCCGTCTTTCTTGTCGCACTCTATGATGATACAGGATTGCATCGTGGTCCGGTTGAAGGTGCTGCAGGCGATTGAGACGCCCTCTGACATCTCCGTTCGCAACCAATGCTGATTGATTTCGTCCAGTGAGTCGACCGGCCTTGTGGATTGTGTTCACCAGCCAAATATATTGTTGGAAGAGAGTATAGGTTTTCATTATGATTCGAATTCTTCCCGGAAGGGCGTCAAGTTTCCGTCCGGATTATGGCGAAGGCCGGTGCGATAACCATCCAGAATAGCGAATTCAATGAGTCGGAATCTGTCTTTGAACTCATCCTCTTCAATGACCTGATGGAATAGTTTGGCGATATGTGAAGGAGGATTTGCAAAGGCCCCGCAGCCCATTGCGCTTAGCACCAGCGAATCATGACCTTGCAAAACGCCGATGCGGAAAATGGTACGCATCTTATCCAGGGTGATCTCAGTTTCTTTTGGAAGCATCAAACCGTCAAGGTCAATGCGAGGGCCGCTGAGAGCAGCCACAGAGATGACAGGAATATTGTAAGGCTTCCTCTCAAGCATTGAACCCATGGATTCCGGCCCCCTAAAGAAGGTGACTATACCACTGTATATGCCCCCGAAACGTTCATCCATCGGGTACTGGTCTGTATGTTTGACCAGGCCCAAGTCTGGGTATTGGCGTACTCTTGCATCTGAGAACTGATAAAGGGAGAGTATCAGATTGGATCTGCGGCAAAAATTCTCTTCTTGCGCGCCTGAACCGTATTCAACCAGACCACCAGGCATATAGAGGTTGGCCAGATTGAGCATTGCGGGATTGTAACCAGCATCAATGAGTTCCTGGGCGGCCAGAACGCAATCTTTGTTTTCCACCCGTATTTCCGTTGTATTTTGCTTTTCTGGATCAATGCGCAGCCTGACCGGCTCGCTGTACATTACGGCAGCTTCCATAACCGCTTCTACCGATGGCAGTTCTACCCTATTGCCAGAAGGCGGGATATACCAACCATGCTGCAGCAGCGAGAGTGTTGAGTTGAAGAGTTCGATTCTGATCCCGTGCTTATCATTCATATCTTTGTGCATTTCCGTTAAAGGTAATAAAAACATGTTCATATCTACGCATAGGCTTGTTCAATCAGCATTTACAAGACCTCTGCTGAAATCAAGAATACATCTTGCTGATCACTTTAAGGGCAAGACTTTGAGGGCATCGCCGAAGGACCCACACGAGAACGCTGTAGAGAATTGACGGAGTTACTTCCGGGCGCATCCTCCTTTTTTGGAGCTGCTTTAAAACCGCACGTCCGATGACTTCTGGTTTCATTCCGTTTTTCTGCTCGTCAATCTCCATCTGGCGAATTGCGTCCTTTGTCATTTCATAGTACGGAGAGTCTTGGATTTGAGCTTTTGCTGCAATCTTCCTGGCTCGGGTGAATCCGGTCCTGACATCTCCTGGCATAATGCAGCAAGTCTGAATGCCGAATGACTTGGCTTCTATAGAAACAACTTTGGTAAGTTGCAATACTCCGGCCTTCACACAAGAATAAAAACCTTGGTACGGCAATGGCGCAAGTGCTGCAACCGAAGATATGGTGATTATCCTTCCTTTCTTCTGCGCTCTGAACTGGGGCATGGCTGCCTGGATGGTTTTCACTACGCCATAGAATGTGGTTGAAAACTGAGCTTCGATTTCCTCGACAGATGTATCCTCCACTGATCCTGCAATTCCGTTTCCGGCATTACAGACTATGGCGTCAAGACTTCCCTGCTCTTTCACTATCTGCCGAATCAATTTTTCAATTGATTTCTGATCGTTAACATCCAAGACAACCGGAATTATTGCCGGTCCTGACGCCGTCCTTTGGGAATCATCAGATATCGGACCTTCGTAGCCGTCCGGATATCTTCCGCTCCTTGATGCAGCATAAACGGTCATACCGGCCTCATATAGAAGCAGAGCGGCTGTTGCTCCGATTCCGCTGCTTCCTCCGGTAAGGAGTATGGACTTGACTTCCTTGTTCATATATTCATAGAATATCCTTTATTCGCCGCAATTCCTTCTGACGCTTCCGGTTCTGCCAGAGCGGCTATGCTCCCCGGACAGCATAAGGACTTTGCTTTTAATTTAACGGTTAGAACAAATTTCGCCTTTTTTTTGTTCAAATGGTAGTGTTTTAGGGTACTGTTAGAAGCATTTTTCATCAACATCTATATCATGCTGTTTTTATTGACTCCATAAAAAACGGATCAAGATCAGGCATCTAATAGTTTATACCATTTTCTTTGGCGATATCTGTAAAACAATTTGAACAAACGGAAAAATATCCAAAGGTATCTTTAACTTCTCCATTTATTCTTAATGAAGCGTACGGAGACACAATAAGTTGCAAAGTTTTCAAGTTTTGTTTTCATTATTCTTGTCCATGTGTGTCCGGTAAAAGTTCCGGACGGTTTATATAAAGTTTAACAATCAAACA
>CAYFVE010000029.1:0-22968 GCA_964346605.1 uncultured Muribaculaceae bacterium
TGCCTGGGCCACGGCTCCGGCCAGTTGCTTCCTGGCGTGTCGTCCGGCGCCCTGAAGGAATATTCATCAACCCTGGAGGAGGCTCGCGCCGATCTCTTCGGATTGTACTATGTCGCTGATCCGAAGATGGTTGAGCTCGGCATTATGCCGAATGCGGAGGCCTATAAGCCGGCATATTCAAATTTCATCCGCAATGGCCTGATGGTGCAGTTCTCCCGCGTCGAACTTGGGAAGAAGAACACCGAAGCGCATATGCAGAACCGCAAGCTCATCGCCGAGTGGTGCTATGAAAAGGGTGCGGCTTCCGGTGTGATAGAGAAGAAGATACGCGACGGGAAAACCTATTTCGTGGTCAATGACTTCGAGGCTCTGCGCGGTCTTTTCGCACAGCTTCTGGCGGAAATCCAGAGGATCAAGTCCGAAGGGGACTATGCCGCCGGAAAGGAACTCGTCGAGAAGTATGCCGTCAACATCGATCCGCAACTTCACAAGGAAGTCCGCGAGAGGTATGAGGCTTTAGATCTCAAGCCTTACGGAGGTTTCGTCAATCCTGAAATCGTACCTGTCTGGAAGGAAGGCGAAATCGTTGACTACCGGATCGTCTATTGCGACGATTTCCTCGCTCAGCAGCTCGAGTACGGAAAGAAATACAGGACTTTGTAGATGAGGCTTGTCGAGAAGGTCCTTCAGGACTATTCATATTATCTGAAGATCGAGCGGGCGATGTCGCCGAACACTGTGGCGTCATATTCATCCGACTTGGAAACCTTCTTCGACTCTGTTCCGGTTGAGCCTTCAGATGTCACTTCAGACGATATCCTCGGCTACTTGTCATCCCGGGACGGCATCTCCAAGCGGTCTCAGGCGAGGATGCTGAGCTCTATGCGCTCTTTCTTCGAGTGGCTTGTCATGGAAGGGGACCGCAAGGACAATCCCTGCGATGCCGTGGATTCCCCGAAAATGGGCACGTATCTTCCGGAAGTGCTTTCCGTCGAGGAAGTCACTTCCATTATGGAATCAGTAAGTCTGGAAACTTGGGGAGGAAAGAGGGACAGGGCTATTCTGGAGGTTCTCTATGGCTGCGGCCTGCGCGTTTCAGAGGCTGTGGGACTCAGATTTTCACGGGTCTTCCCTGACGAGGGCTTCACCGGTGTCATAGGGAAGGGTAACAAGGAGAGACTCGTTCCTATGGGAGATATGGCGGCCGAGGCTGTCAGGAACTATATTGCGGTCAGACCCGCTCCTGAGGATTCCAAGTTTGACGACATTCTTTTCCTTAACAGGTATCACCGTCCGTTGAGCCGGGTGTCTGTATTCAATCTGGTCAAGAAGCAGGCTATGGCCGCGGGTGTGTCCAAGGAGATTTCTCCGCACACTTTCCGCCATAGTTTCGCCACTCATCTCATCGAGAATGGCGCAGACCTTCGTGTCGTGCAGGAAATGCTGGGGCACGAAAGCATACTTACAACTGAAATCTACACACACATAGACAGTTCAACTTGGCAGAAGGCCATAATCGAACATCATCCGAGAAACAGGTAGGAAGAATCTCTTTATTTCTTCTTCGTTACAATCATAATGACACCGTTGCCGCCTTCCGCTCCGTAGATGGTTGCTGAAGCGCCCTTCAGGACTTCTACGTAGTCGACGATGTTCGGATCGATGGACATTATGTTGTCAATCTTCAGACCGTCAAGGAGAATCAGAGGACTTCCGTCTCCGTAGATTGTCTGCGAGCCGTTTACGTGAATTGAAGGTTTGGAACCGTCTGTCGGAGTCGAACCGACTGTGAGCCCCGGGACTCTTCCGCGCAGATAGTCCGCCATATTGGAATAATGGTTTTTCTCAAGCTTGATCTTCCTGACAGGCTCAGTGGCATTGTCTTTCGATATTTGTCCGTAGGCGATATCGTGCATTTCTTCTCCCGGATCATAGGTATTTCCTCCGGCGCGCGTCGCGCTTCCGCAGGACGGAATCAGGATGGATGCGGCTAATGCCGCCGCTAAAACCAAGTACTTCATATCTTAAATATTTATCCGTTCACTAAAGCCTGTTCTTTTCCGCTGCGACAACCTTGTTGTAGCAGTCCCGGCACAGAGGTTCGTAAGCATCCTTTTCTCCAAGGACCACAAGTTCCGTACTGTGGGCAAGTCTGTGGGAATGGTTGGCCAGATTGCCGCACTTCACGCAGATGGCGTGGACCTTGCGTACTTCCTCCGCGACTGCCATCAGGTAAGGCATCGGACCGAAAGGTTTACCCAGGTAGTCCGTGTCAAGCCCGGCGATTATGACTCTGACACCCCTGTCGGCCAGTTGCTGGGCGACTTCCACCAGGGACATATCGTAGAACTGAGCCTCGTCTATTCCTACGACCTGCACATCGTCCGCGACGTTGAGCATCTCGTGAGGGTCCTTTACGGCGTGGCACGGAATCTTGTGGAAGTCGTGGGAAACCACATCATCTTCTGAGTATCTGGTATCTATGGTAGGTTTGAATATCTCGATTTTCAGGTTTGCGAATTTTGCCCTTCTTATCCTTCGGATGAGTT
Source organism: uncultured Muribaculaceae bacterium (assembly GCA_964346605.1). Classification (GTDB taxonomy): domain Bacteria; phylum Bacteroidota; class Bacteroidia; order Bacteroidales; family UBA932; genus Cryptobacteroides. The sequence goes on from CAYFVE010000029.1 coordinate 2,550, forward strand.
CCTCCGTTTTTCCTGAGAACATTGAACCGCAGATGACTTCGATTTCTCCGGCTTTTCTAACATTTTCTACCTGCATTTTGTCAGTTGTTCTTGAAATTATTAATTTTGTGTCTAACAAAGATAGCATTTTTATGGCAAACATCGACGAGAAATCTTTATCTGCGCTTCTTGAAAAGATCGGCACGATCAGATCGGAACTTGACACACTTGAGAATGAACTGAAAGGGATCCTTGCGTCTCCGTTCGCTGAACCGGTCGGAGAACCTGCTGTAGAGCCTGTTGCAGAGCCTGTTGAGGAGCCGGCGATGGACATCGTGGATGACATTCCTCAGGAACCGATAGACATCTCCATAGCAGACATCGATCTCCCGTCGGACAAACCTTCCGATCTCCCGTCGGATATGCCTGATGAAATCCCGTCCGGGCAGTCTCATTCCGCTATTCTGGATTCTAAGAAGGCGGAAAACGCCGTGATGGACGTGATGGCTGCGAGGAAGGCCTGGAGAATCGACAGACCAGGCTCTACGGTTAAGAATGTCATAAGCGCGATTTCTTTGAATGACAGGGTCCTGCTCATAAACGTCCTCTTCAATGAAGACGCCCTTCTTTTCCAGGACACTATTTCAAAATTCAACCAGATGGGTTCTCTTGACGAGGCCCTTGAGTATATCTCCGCCAATTTCCCGGACTGGGATATGAATTCCGAGCCGGTTTACAGACTGATGATGGCTGTCAGGAGAAAATTCAGTTGAAATCGTCAGTGACCGATGCCGGGAATCCTCTACATAGTGCCGACCCCTGTGGGGAATCTGGACGATATGACGTTCAGGGCTGTCGAAGTGCTCAAGGAGGCCGACCTCATCCTGGCTGAGGACACAAGGACCAGCAGCGTCCTGCTGCGCCATTTCGACATTCACGGAAAACTCCAGTCGCATCATAAGTTCAACGAGCACCAAACGGTGGAGATGGTTAAGGACAGGATTCTGGGAGGTCTGAACGTTGCACTTATCAGCGATGCCGGCACCCCTGGAATTTCAGACCCCGGCTTTCTTCTTGCCCGCACTTGTGCTGCGGAAGAAATTGAAATACAAACCCTTCCGGGAGCTACAGCCTGCATTCCGGCGATTGTCTCGTCAGGTCTGCCTTGCGACAGGTTCTGTTTCGAGGGCTTCCTTCCGGTCAAGAAGGGCCGCCAGACACTCCTGAAGGAATTGGCTTCGGAACCCCGGACGATGGTCTTCTACGAGTCTCCGTATCGTCTGGTGAAGACTCTGGAGCAGTTGAGTGAATATTTCGGCGCCGAGCGGGAATGCTCCGTCGCCCGTGAAATATCAAAAATACACGAGGAGCACAGGCGCGGCCCACTGAAGGAGGTGGCTGCGTGGTACAGGGAACACGAACCAAAGGGCGAGATAGTGATTGTTGTCGCAGGCGCTCCGCAGGAAAAGAAATCTCGCAAGAACACAACTTGAACTGATGAATCTAAACTGATGAAATATGAAAAACTCAGACAAGGACGGCAGGAAACCGTCCGCTTCGTTCATCGCAGGCGCGATCGCGCTGCTTTTTCTAATTATCGGCTATCAGGCGGCCTTGTTCATCCATAAGGCTTCTGTCGCGCGCGTCATCGCCAATCACGACCGCCCGGACACGGTCTATGTGACTTTGCCAGGGGATGGACCTTCGTCCCGGCTGCTGCATCCCGCAAATCCGGAGTACCTTGAAGTCAAAAGAAAAACCGGAAATCATTCGGAGGCTGCTGTCGAGGTAAGGAAGAACTTCAGTAAGAGAGCTTACGAGAGTTTCCGCTTCAATCCCAACACTGTGAGCGTGGAAGACCTGATGCGGCTCGGCTTCTCGAAGAAGCAGGCGGAGTCGATAGACAACTACAGGAAGAAGGGAGGAAGGTTCCGCAGGAAGACTGACTTCGCCAAGTCTTATGTCGTTGAGGATTCTGTCTATCGGCGACTTGAAAAGTATATTGATATTCCGCCGCTGGACATCAACAAAGCCGATTCCACGGCTTTCGAGACTCTCCCGGGAATAGGAAAGTTCTTCGCTGCCGCGATGGTGCGTTATCGTGAGGAACTCGGAGGATATTCTTTCGCTGAGCAGCTTATGGACATCTGGCGCTTTGACCGGGAGAAGTTCGATGGTTTGCAGGACCTTATCACGGTCGGCAGCACGGATGGCTTTGCCTTGTGGACCCTGCCGGAGGCAGAATTGGCGGCTCACCCGTACATAGGGAAAAGGGCTGCGCACGGCATCGTGATATTCAGAGAAAACAGCCCTCAGAGTGACTGGACCGTCGCCAATCTCCTGAAGGCTGGAATTCTCGACCCGGAAAAGGGCCGGAAACTTGAGAAATGCCGGATCGTCAGTCCTTGACGTTCTGCAGCGCTTCCCTGGTCTTGATTTCTATCTCATCGCAGAGTTCGGAGTTGTCCTTGAGCAGCTGCTTCGCCGCTTCACGTCCCTGGGCCAGTTTCTGATCGTTGTAACTGAACCAGCTGCCGCTCTTGTTGATGATTCCGTACTCGACTCCCAGGTCAAGCACCTCGCCGGAGTGGGATATTCCTTCTCCGAAGACAATGTCGAACTCGGCTTTCTTGAAAGGCGGAGCCATCTTGTTCTTGACAACTTTTACACGGGTTCTGTTTCCCAGGGCTTCTTCACCGTCTTTCAGCTGGGTTGTCCTGCGGACATCGATTCTGACTGAGGCGTAGAACTTCAGGGCGTTTCCGCCTGTCGTAGTCTCAGGGTTTCCGAACATAACGCCGATCTTCTCGCGCAACTGGTTGATGAAGATGCAGCAGGTATTGGTCTTGGCTATGTTGGCCGTCAGCTTTCTGAGGGCCTGGCTCATCAGCCTTGCCTGAAGACCGACCTTGTTGTCACCCATTTCGCCTTCAATCTCCGCTTTTGGAGTAAGGGCCGCGACTGAATCTATCACTACGATGTCCACCGCTCCTGACCTTATCAGGTTGTCCGCGATTTCAAGTGCTTGCTCGCCATTGTCCGGTTGAGAAATCAGCAAGGTGTCCAGATTGACTCCGAGCGCCTTGGCGTATGTCCTGTCGAAGGCGTGCTCCGCATCGATCATAGCTGCGATTCCGCCTGCCTTCTGAGCCTCTGCGATCGCGTGGATCGCGAGGGTTGTCTTTCCGCTGGATTCAGGACCGTATATCTCCACGATCCTCCCTCTCGGGTAACCTCCGATTCCCAAAGCGTGGTCAAGCGCTACGGAACCGCTTGGTATCACCTGCACGTCCCATTGTGGCTGTTCTCCCAACTTCATGATCGTACCTTTCCCGTAATCTTTCTCAATCTTGTCGATCGTGGCCTGCAACGCCTTGAGTTTGGCGGCGTTGACGTCTGTGGCCTTTGCCTCTACCTCTTTTGCCATAATGTTATGAAGTTTTAAAATATGAAACGGGCGCGAAGATGCAGCCCTTCACACAAAGATATTAAGAATTCCTCAATTCTGATATTTATTTTGATTAAATTTGTGGACGTCCTAAATTGCAGTGCGATGCGTGAAACATTACTTGGGAAGACCCCTCAGGAACTTAAGGAAGCCGCCGTCAAGGCAGGCCTTCCCGCTTTTGCCGGCAAGCAGCTTGCCCAGTGGCTGTATGTGAAGAGAGTCAGTGACATCGACCAGATGACGAACATCTCCAAAGCAGGGAGAGAGAGTCTGAAAGAGATGTTCGATCTCGGAGTGATCCTTCCTTCCGGCTGCCAAGTCTCCGCTGACGGAACGAAGAAGTACCTTTTTCCGGCAAGTGAAACGGATGCCGTCGAGGCTGTGATGATTCCGGACGGCGAACGGAAGACCCTCTGCGTGTCTTCGCAGGCCGGGTGTCGTATGGGCTGCCATTTCTGTATGACAGGCCGCCAGGGCTTCCACGGGAACCTGACAGTTTCCCGGATTCTGTCCCAGTTCATCGCCATTGACGAGGCAAGGGACCTTTCCAATGCAGTTTTTATGGGAATGGGAGAGCCTCTGGATAATTTTGAAAACGTCAGCAAGGCGATTGAGGTCCTGACTGCGGATTGGGGATTCGCCTGGAGCCCCAAGCGCATAACCCTCTCGACAATCGGAGTCATTCCGAATCTGAGGAAGTACCTGGACAGCACCAAATGCCATATCGCCGTCAGTTTGCACAACCCCTTCCCGGAAGAGAGGGCGGAACTTATGCCCGTCCAGAAAGCCTGGCCGATCCGGAATGTGATAGATATCCTCAAGGAATATGACTTCACGGGGCAGCGCCGTGTAAGTTTTGAATATATCATGTTCGCCGGACTGAACGACGACAAGGTCCACGCCGATGCGCTGATCAGGCTCCTTAAGGGGCTTGAATGCAGGGTGAACCTGATCAGGTTCCATAAGATCCCGGACGCTCCTTATGAGACTTCTCCGCAACTCATTATGGAGAATTTCCGCGACAGGCTTTCCAACCACGGAATAACCTGCACGATAAGGGCTTCGAGAGGCGAGGACATCCTGGCTGCATGCGGAATGCTCGCAGGCCGGAACGGAAAGATAAAAGAGGAGGGAAAAGAATGATGGATGCCAGACATTTTATCGCGTTTGCTGCGGTGTTTCTTGCATCTGTATCGGCTGGTATGGCCCAGACCCACGCTGATCCGGATGCCGCCCGCGAAGAGAATGATCTCAGAGTCAAGGAGATCAGACGAAGGATGGACATTGTACGAAGGACAAGGCACCGTCCTACTGTGGCTCTCGTGCTGAGTGGCGGTGGCGCCAAGGGCGCTGCCCACGTTGGTGTTATCCAGTACCTGGAGTCAAAGGAGATTCCGATAGACATCGTGATGGGCACGAGCATGGGTGGTCTTGTCGGTGGTCTCTACTCCCTCGGCTACACCGGAGCCCAACTGGATTCCATCATAAGGGATATAGACTGGGATATGGCTTTGAGCGACAAGGTCCCAAGGCACTACCTGTCATATTCGACGATCAAGTACAAGGAAAAATACGCCCTGTCTTTCCCGTTCTTCTATGACAAGCTGGACTTCATTCAGCAGAAGGAGGATGAGCTCCAGTATCCTCACAGAAGCGACCGTATCCATTTCGGAGCGGAGGACGATGACGATGCTTCGAATATGGTCAAGGACAACCTTCTTGGAAGTCTTCCGTCGGGAATGGTTTACGGCCAGAATGTCAACAACATATTCAGTTCCCTCACTGTCGGGTACCAGGATGATATAGATTTCTACTGGGACCTTCCGACTCCCTTCCTCTGTGTCGCCACGGACCTTGTGACCGGCACCGCCAAGATCTGGACAAAGGGCAAGTTGAACACCGCACTGCGCTCCACAATGTCGATTCCAGGCCTCTTCACACCTGTCAAGGTGGACGGAATGGTGCTGGTGGACGGAGGTATGAGGAACAATTACCCTAACGACCTTGCGAAGAAATGCGGGGCCGACATAGTCATTGGCGTCAACCTGTCCGGCGGCTACAAGTCCTACGCCGAGATCAACAATCTCGGGGACATCATAGGCACTAGCATCGATCTGATGGGACGCGATTCGTTCAGGAACACGGAAGACATACCGGATGTCGCCATCAGGCCGGACCTTCACGAATTCAATATGCTGAGTTTCGACACCCGGAGCATCGACATAATCATCCAGCGGGGCTATGAAGCCGCGGTCTCCGCCGGCCCTCAGATCGATTCCATCAAGAAGGTCATCGGTTCTGACAAAATGAACAGGCAGGCGGATCCGGCGTCTGACATCCGCAGGAAGAAGGTGATGGTCTCCGGAGTTGAGATTACAGGAGTCAATGACAAGGAGAGCAGCTATCTTCAGAACAAGATAAGGGTCGAGGCCGGTACCGTGATGGGCAGCAAGGAGATAGAGGATGCGGAAGCCACAATATTCGGTACGAATGCTTTCGACTATGTCAACTACGAACTTCTAGGCAGCGAGGAGCCTTACCGTCTCAGGTTCAACTGCAAGAAGGGACCGATCAGCAAGGTGGGCATCGGAGGCAGGTTCGACACGGAGGAAGTGGTCGCTGTCCTGGTCAATGTCGGTTGGGGCGCATACAAGTTGCAGGGTTCGTCCCTTGACTTCACCGGAAAGGTAGGAGCAAATCCCTATGCCTCCCTGACATACTCGTACGTCGCTCCAAAGGGTATGACTGTCAACGCTTCAGCCAGCCTGCGCTACACCGACAGGAATACTTTCAGCATCGGTGACAACAATTTCAGGATCAACTTCCTGAATGCGCGCGAAGAGTTCTATCTGTCCAACATCAGATGGTCCCAGGCTACATTCCGGGTAGGGGTGCGGAACGACTTCTACAACATCAGCCAGCTTATGGCCGAACAGGTGCTTGACAACTACAACTCAGCCCAGTTGAGCAACAACTATCTCAGCCTTTTCGTGAACGGGCGCAACGACTCCCTCGATGATGGCTACATCCCGACGAAAGGCCATTCTATGGGTATCTCATACAACTGGATATTTGGAGGTTATCCGACCAGATACAATGATTTCCACGCCATCCAGTTCGACTACAAGAGGGTCTTCGGAAGCGACAGGCTGGCATTTATTCCATCCGTCAACATCAGGACGGTGTTCGGAGACGACGTCCCCGTTCCTTTCACGAACACGATGGGAGGAACCATGCCGGGAAGATACCTTGAACAGCAGATACCATTCATCGGAATCAACAACGCCGCGGCGATGAACAAGATCTTGGGCACAGGAAGGCTGGACCTCCGTGTAAAACTCTTGAGGAACAACTATCTGACCGCCATCTTCAACTTAGCGGTTTCCGCCGACAGTTTCAGGGATTTCGAGGATTGGAACGATATGGTTTCCAAGGCTACCGGCTTCGGCCTCCAGTACACTTATGACACTATCGTGGGTCCTTTCACTTTCAACCTGCATTGGTCCGATTACTCGAAGAAGGTCGGCGCCTATGTCAGTCTTGGCTTCGACTTGTGATGGAAGAGTATGCAAAAGTCCTGAACCGTCTCCAGATGCTGTGCTCCAAGCGGGAGTGCTGCAGTTCAGATGTGTTCAGGAAGGCCTTCACCGCCTTTGACGGGGACAAGGAAAAGGCGCGGATGCTTTTGGACGAACTGGCTAGGGACGGATTCGTGGATGATTTCCGCTACGCTGCCGCATTCGCCCGCGAAAAGTCCCGGCTCACCGGATGGGGACCGGTCAAGATATCATCAATGCTTGCTGCGAAAGGTGTTCCAAAATCCATTGCAAGCGAGGCTCTGAAGGAGATCGACGAAGGAGAGGCGGATAGTCGCATGCGCTCTGTAATAGAGGCGAAGCACCGTATCTTGAAGGGCGATCCCCAAGAGAAGTTCAAACTGTTGAAATTCGCGCTGACGCGTGGCTACGACTATGATAAAATCGCTCCGGTTGTTGATGAAATCATAAGTAATCGCTAATTTTGCAATCTGTTTAATCCGAGTTAATTTTCAATAAATATGAAAGCAATCGTAAAGACCGGTTTCTATCTTCCGGGCCAGACAGGAAAGTATGTCGGCAAGGTACGCGATGTGTACGACATCGACGGAAAGTATCTGGTAATGGTAGTCTCAGACAGGATTTCAGCGTTTGATGTCGTACTTCCTGAGGGTATCCCTTACAAGGGACAGGTGCTTAATCTCATCGCGGCCAAATTCCTTGACGCTACTACGGACATCCTTCCGAACTGGAAGATCGCTGTTCCGGATCCGGCTGTCACAATCGGTCACAAGTGCGAGCCATTCAAAGTTGAGATGGTCATCAGAGGCTATCTTGCCGGCCACGCCTGGAGAGAGTACAAGGCTGGAAAACGTACGCTTTGCGGTGTGTCTCTTCCTGAGGGAATGGTTGAAAACCAGAAGTTTCCGGAGCCGATCATCACCCCGACTTCCAAGGCAATGGAAGGGCACGACGAGGATGTCACCAAAGAGGAAATCATCTCCAGCGGCCTGGTCGGAAGGGAAGACTACGAGAAGCTTGAGGAATATACCAGGGCTATCTTCCGCCGCGGTACGGAGATCGCTGCCAGGAAGGGTCTCATCCTTGTGGACACCAAATACGAGTTCGGAAAGAAGGATGGTCGGATCTACTTGATGGACGAGGTCCATACTCCTGACTCTTCCCGTTACTTCTATGCGGACGGCTACGAAGAGCGTCTTGCCAAGGGAGAGCGCCAGAAGCAGCTCTCAAAGGAGTTCGTGCGCGAGTGGCTTATGGCGAACGGCTTTCAGGGACAAGAAGGACAGAAGGTTCCTGAGATGACTTCTGAAGTGGTCAACGGCATCACGGACCGCTACATCGAACTTTTCGAGCAAATCACCGGAGACAGGTTCGAAAAGGTTGAGTACTCCGAAGAGACAATAGAGGCCAATGTCAAGGCTTGCCTTGACAACCTTAAGTAGTGGACGGCCTTAAAAGAATATACGCCCGTAACTGTGAGACTAAGAAAATCAGCCGCACTGTCTCGGGCCCTTTTTTAGCCCGTTTCCACAGGCTCGGAGACACCAGGTGCCGTTACTGCTACGGACTCCTGCATAACGGGGAACTTGTGGCTGTGGCAGGATTTTCCGGGCCGAGGAAATGGAAGAAGGGAGGGAAGGAGATAAGGTCCTTCGAGTGGGTGCGTTATGCTTCACTGGAAGGCTTGGGAGTTGACGGGGGGATGGGCAAGCTTCTCAAGGCATTCATTGAAGACGCGCGCCCGGATGACGTGATGAGTTACGCAGACGCGTCATGGTCAGACGGGGACGTTTACCGGAAACTGGGATTCACCGAGGAGGAAGCGAAGGTTTTTCCTGACGGGAGCAAGAGCCTTAAATTTCGATTGAAACTGACTGAGTATGAGTAGGAAACGTACGTTTTTAGGTAGATTCTGGCGGCTGCTTTTCATCAAGCTGCCAATAGCCTTCATCGTCATTTTCCTCCTTTGGACATTGCTCCTGAAATGGTGTCCTGTCTATGTGACTCCGCTGATGGTCAAGCGCTACATAGAGTATCGTTCCGACATGGATTTCAAGACCCGCAAGACGTGGGTGCCTTATGAGAAAATCTCACCGGAAATGGCTCGGGCTGTCATTGCAAGCGAGGACAATCTCTTCAACAAGCATAACGGCTTTGACCGCGTGGCTATCGAACAGGCCAGAATGGAGTATGAAACCGGCAGGAGAAAGTATCTCAGGGGCGCAAGCACAATCAGCCAGCAGACAGCCAAGAACGTTTTTCTCTTTCCGGCAAGATCTTATGTCCGGAAAGGATTTGAGGCATACTTCACTGTCCTCATCGAATGGATGTGGAGCAAGGAGAGGATAATGGAAGTCTATCTCAATGTCATAGAGACCGGCAAGGGGCTTTATGGTGTCGAGGCGGCTGCGGAATATCATTTCAAGACAACGGCAGCCAGGCTCACGCGTGAACAGTCCTGTCTTATCGCGGCCTGTCTGCCCAATCCTGTCAGGCGAAATGCTGGCAAGCCTTCTTCCTACGTGAAGTCCCGCGCCGGCGCGATTTCGAGTCTGGAGTCCAAGCTTCTCTACCCTGATTGGGTGTACCATAAGAAACCGGAATCAAAGAAATCTGAAAATGACCGCCGAAAAAATGAAGAACGGAAAAAGAAGCCATAGGTTCCGGAGTTTCTTTTTAATCAAGCTGCCTGCCGCTTTTTTCGCCCTGTCACTTATCTGGGTGATAGCCTTGAAGTGGATCCCGGTCCGCTGCACTCCTCTGATGCTTCAGCGTACCATAGAATATCGCGCGGACCGGGATTTCAAGACCGTCAAGAAATGGGTGCCGCTGGAGGAGATAAGTCCGGAAATGATCAGGGCCGTTGTGTCTGCCGAGGACTCAAGTTTTTACAAACACAAAGGCATACAGGCAAGGCAGATAAAACTATCAATTGAGAGATACAGGTGCGGTCGGGACAAGAGGCTTGGAGGCGCGAGTACGATCAGCCAGCAGACGGCGAAGAATGTTTTTCTGCTTCCGGTCCGCTCTTGGATCCGGAAGGGGATCGAATTGTATTTCACTTTCCTGATTGAGGCTTTCTGGGGCAAGGACCGCATTATGGAGGTTTACCTGAATGTCGTTGAAACCGGGAAGGGATTATATGGAGTCGAAGCCGCGGCTCAGAGCCGTTTCAACAAGACCGCCGCCCAGCTGAATCGTCGCGAAAGCGCCCAAATCGCCTGTTCCCTTCCTCTTCCTTTGAAATGGGAAGTTGGAGCCCGCCCTCCTGAACCTGTCTGGCATCGAAGCTTCAGGGTCATTATGACTATCGACAGCATACATATTGACGACAGACATTTCAAACTCAAGCGTCCGAAAAGAAAAGAAATTGGTTAACTTTGCGAATGGACCGGAATGCAAGATAAGAGATTTCCATGAAGATTCTCGCCGTAATAGTTTCATATTACCCTGATGCGGGACTGCTGCAGAAAAATGTAGCTTCCTTCATCGATAATGTTGACCGTCTCCTGATCTGGGAGAACACCCCGCCGCAGGTTGCCGAAAGGTACAGGCTTCCATACGATGAGAAGATCGGCTACTTGGGAGAAGGTTCTAATGTGGGAATATCCAAGGCGTTGAACATTGTCCGGAAACTTGCGGCGGAACAAGGCTGCGACTTCCTCCTGACGATGGATCAGGACTCTGTCTGGGCAGGCTTCGACAGTTTCGTCTCACACCTGGAGGGAAATCCTCCTTTCGGAATATACGGTCCTGTCGTCAAGGGAGAGGCGCCTTCGGAGCCGTTTGTCGAGACCGACTACCTGATCACGTCGGGAATGCTTGTCCCTATGGCCGTCTATGATATGGTCGGAGGATATGACGAGGATTTCAGGGTTGATGGAATCGACACGGAATTCATCTTCCGTGCGATGTCAAAAGGAGTGAAGGTCTATCATATTGGAAACTGCCTTCTTGCCCAGAATTTCGGAGAACGGAAGAAGAAGAGATTCCTGGGGAAGGAATACACCTTCCCCGGCTATCCCGCATCAAGGCTATTCGACATCTGCAGGAATCACGAGATCATATTCCGACTCTATCCCCGGTACTCCGGTTTCAGAAAAAGGTTCAGGAGGACCTGGTATCGCCAGGTCGCGCTCAGGATATTCCTCGGAGACAGGGACAGATGGCAGAAATTGACGGCGATGATGAAAGGCTTTGCCGAAGGAAGGAGGATACGGATATGATTGAGGTCAGCATTGTCATAGTGTGTATGGACAAGATGGAGGTGCTTTGTCCTTGTCTTGACAGCATCAGGAAGCACACCGGAGTTTCTTATGAGACCTTCGTTGTGGCCTATATGTTCTCCGAAGAGAATATGGAAGCGCTGAAAACAGAGTATCCCTGGGTGAAGATCATTGTCAGCGACGAATTGCGGGGCTTTTCCGAAAACAACAATCTTGCTCTCAGGCAGGCCTCCGGTGAGTTTACCTTCATCCTCAATGACGACACCTTCTTCGACTCTCCCGTGATAGACAGCCTTGTCGCCGATTTCAGGAAACTTCCGGCAAACGCCGCGATAGTTTCTCCGAAAATACTATATTCCGACGGTTCGGTCCAGACCTGCGGCCGCCCGAAGTTCACCTTCCTGTCGTTCTTCACCCACTACCTTCATCTTTACAGTGATCTGAGGAAAACGAAGTGGTCTATGCAGGAAGGCCTGTTCCGGACATACAACATAAACGGCGCCGCCTTTTTGGCGCGAACCGATCCCTTCAGGAAGGCCGGATGGTTTGATGAGAGGTATTTCTTCACTCCTGAAGACATCGCTCTGAGCACTCTGCTCAACAGGCAGGGGTATGGAGTCTATGTCGATTCGGATGTGAAGCTCTTCCATATATCCTATTCAACCGCTTCCAGGTTGGAACCGGCCGTCAAGCCGGCAAGAGTCCTTGGAGCGATGGTTTTCTACGCTGAGGACAATCCTTTCAAACGACTTGCAATAAGCGTCTTTGTATGGATGTTCGAGGCGCTTAGAGGACTGAAGTACCTGTTCAAAGACTGCAGCGAACCGCAGAGCCATAACGCGGTTATGGCTGCGACGGCAAGGAATGTGAGGCGTGCGGTCTTTTCAGGGAAAACTCCCGGAGAAGCATTTGTCCATCTGTTCAAAACAATAAATGATGAGTGTTGAGAATGTACTTAGGCAGCATCAGTGTTTCAAGGAAACTACCAGGCTGAGAAAGAATGCCGGCATTTCGTGGTTAGTCGCAGGGTCTTTGGCGAAATTGTCCGGACTCCGGCTTCTTGCCTGTTACAGGTTTTTCCGCCCTGCCCTTCCGGATTCTCTTGACGGAGGAGGCAATGTGGTGATCTCCCTTACATCCTTTCCGAAGAGGATCGGAACAATCTGGATGGTAATCGATGCGCTGATGCGTCAGACAAAAAGACCGGCGGAGATAATCCTCTGCCTCTATAAGGGAGATTTCCCTGATCTGGAGTTGCCTGAATCCTTGACTCCATACCTTGAGCGCGGACTCAGGATAATCTGGGCTGAGGAGAATCTCCGATCACACCTCAAGTACTACTATGCCTTCAAGGAAGAGCTTTCAGGAAAAAGAAGATGCGTCATCACTGTCGATGATGACCTTTTCTATGCTCCGGATATGGTCGATAGGCTCCTGGAACTCCACGAAAAGCACCCGGACTCTGTCTGCGCGAACATTTGCAGACGTGTTTCAGGACCACATTATTCAGACTGGATCCAAGTAACGGAAGAAAGCGCTCCTGACAAGTCTCTTCTTGCCATAGGTTCCGGCGGAGCGCTTTATCCTCCATCTGTGTATGAGCGTGAGCGCTTTTATGATATGTCTGCCATCAGGTCTTTCGCGATGAAGGCGGATGACCTCTGGCTGCTCAAGTGTGAGAATCTGGAGGGAATCGGAGTGGCTGCCGGAAAATTCTTCGCTGTTCCTCCGGCCATTCCATCATCCCAGGGCATCACTCTTTCCTCTTCCAATGTCGGACAAGGTGTTAATGATGAGATCTGGGCGAAACTGAAAGAATACAGATAAGTTTATGGAAAAGAGAACAAGAATCCTCTTTGACCTTTCAGATGCCGATCCAGGGAAGAGGTACTATTCGGTCAACATCTTCAAGCACAGATTTCTGGATGCTCTGGAAGACTCTGACTTCGAGGATGTCACACTCCTGCTCGGTCCGCAGAACGAGAGTTTCTATACCGGCAGGTTTCCTGGTTTGAAACACGAGACTTATATTCCTTATTCAGGAATATTCAAGAAGGTGCCTGTCCTGAAATCCATTATGTCTAGGCGGCATTTCAGAAGGTTTGTGAACCGTCTCCCATACGCTTGTTTTTTCTCCGCAAGCAATTACGACCAGAAGATAACAGCGAGGCTTAAGATGAGGAAGGTCACGCTTGTTCACGATATTAAGGGCATAGACGAGGCGGAATCCCCATTTGGCCGGTATCAGATACGCCGTTATTACCGCAGATTGGTCGGAAATGCCGACGCTTCGATTGCGATTTCCGAATATACGAGACAGTCGCTCATATCCTCCGTCTCCGGTGTTAATCTGGAACGCCTGACGGTGATTCACAACAGTGTGACGGTCTCTGAGTCCAGTGTGGAATCAGCCGGAGTACGACCCGGAAAATATGTTCTTTTTGTGAATTCTATGGCTCCGAGAAAGAATTTCCTGACACTTTTGAAGGCATATTCAAGAATTTCCGGTGGATATGACTTGGATCTGGTAGTCGTTTCCGGAGGTGGGGATTACTGGAATTCGGAAGTCGTCCCGGTTCTTCGCGGGCTCGGAACAGGGGACAGGGTAATAGTCAAGAAAGATGTCCCGGATGAAGAGTTGAGATATCTCTATGAGAACGCCACCGTCTTCGTCAGTCCATCGCTGGATGAGGGTTTCGGCTACACTCCGGTCGAGGCTGCGCTCTGCCTTTGCCCTGTCGTTTGTTCAAGATGCGGCGCCCTGCCTGAAACTACGATGGGACTGGCCGACTATTATGATGACCCTCTTGATGACAAGATGCTTGCGGATGCGATCAGAATGGTTCTGGACAGGCCGAAAGACCTTTCTTCGCTGAAAGAAACGGCATCCCGTTACAAAGATGAATACTCGCCGAAGCTGCAGAAGGACAGGATACTGTCGCTGTGCCGTGTCGGGAAACGCTCTAGGGAAGTTATGATTTCCGAGTGATTTTGATTATATTTATCAGATTGAAGATTATCCGTTATGAAGATACTTGTGACTGGAGCGGCAGGTTTCATCGGCTCAAGACTGATGAGGGCGCTCGCGGAAAGGGGAGACGAGGTGGTAGGTCTCGACAACATCAATGACTACTATGATGTCCGCCTTAAATACGGACGTCTTGCGGAAAATGGTTTTGACCATCCTTTCGGCGAAGGCGCAGTCAAGGCAAGCTCCATCTGTCCGAATTGCCGGTTCGTGAAGATGTCAATCTGCGACAAGCTCTCGATGGAAGCCTTGTTTGATGCGGAGCGTTTTGAAAAAGTTGTGAATCTGGCTGCACAGGCTGGCGTGAGGTATTCCATAACGAATCCATATTCCTACCTTCAGAGTAACCTTGAAGGCTTCCTGAATGTTCTCGAGGCGTGCAGGAATTTTGGTGTAAGACATCTTGTCTTCGCTTCATCGAGTTCGGTTTACGGTCTGAATTCCAAGGTCCCTTTCTCGGAGGACGACAAGGCGGACTCTCCGGTCAGCCTTTATGGGGCGACCAAGAAGTCCAACGAGCTGATGGCTCACTCATATTCAAAACTCTATGGTTTCGCGGCGACAGGTTTGCGCTTTTTCACGGTCTATGGGCCTTGGGGCAGGCCGGATATGTCCCCGATGCTCTTCGCTTCCGCAATCGCTTCCGGAAAACCGATCAAGGTTTTCAACAATGGAGATATGATCCGTGATTTCACTTATGTGGATGACATTGTCGAGGGAACCATCCGTGTAATAGACCATACTCCGACAGCCGCCGGTTGCCCTAACGAAGTCCCTTTCAAGGTCTATAACATCGGCTGTTCGAATCCTGTTAAGCTGATGGACTTCATCTCCGAGATAGAGAATGCTTACGGCAAGCCTGCCGAGAAGGTGTTCCTGCCGATGCAGCAGGGCGATGTCTATCAGACGAATGCCGATTGCACGAAACTGGAGACCGAGTTGGGCTATCGCCCGTCAACCACACTGCATGACGGAATAGCCGCTTTTATGGAGTGGTATAAAAGCGACAGGAATCCATTGAAAATCAAGTAAGGTTTTGGAGACGTCAGGTACAGGACAGTCAGACAGGTCGCTTCAGACGATCCAGACCCGGAGGAATTTCTACACGAATCTTCTGAGTCTGGCCGCAACTGTCGTGATCGGAATAATCTACACGCCTTATCTCACAAGGTCGCTTGGTCCGTCTGCCTATGGTCTTGTCCCTCTTGCCCTTATCATCAATCAGTATATCGGAGTGGTGACAAGCGCCCTGACTGGCTCCTTCTCCCGATTCTATGTGGTCGCCCTCCAGAAAGGCGACATAAAGGAGGCAGAGAGGACGATATGCACCTCCTTCGCCGTGATCCTTTCGATCATCCTGATTCTGACTCCTATGATGGTATTCCTGGTGTCCAGGGTCGATTCATTCTTCAGAATTCCTCCTCAGCACATCCGGAGCGCGAAGATTTTGTTTTCATTTACCATCCTCAGCTTCTTCCTGTCGCTGATGACCGGGGTCTTTTCTGTCACCATATACGCCCTGAACAGAATCGACCTTCTGAACTGGCCCAAGATATTCAGGTCTTTCGGCAAACTCGTCCTCCTTGTCCTCTTTTTTGAACTTTTCGAGGTCGATGTCAGATTCATAGGAATCACAGGGCTTGTCCTTGAATCGGCCGCTATCGTCTATTCATACCTGCTGTTCAGGAAATATCGTCCGAAGGGGCTTTCAATCAATCCTTTCAAGGCATCCTCTTCTGTTTTCCGGGTAGTCTTCATTATGGCTTCCTGGGTTCTTCTCCAGTACTTCGGTGACACCGTGCTGTACAGGATTGACAATATCATCGTAAACCGCCATTGGAGTATCGTAGAATCCGGAGCGCTCGGCGCGGTGACGGACATCAGCCAGTTCATCAGTTCCATCGTGAATGTTGTGAGTTCCCTGTACGGGCCTCTCATCCTGATTGCCTACGCCAAAAAAAGACACGAGGAGGTCATACGCCTTTCGACAACGAATTCCTATATTGTAGGAATAATCGCCGCTGTCCTGTCCGGCTTCATAGCAGGTTTCTCAGGACCTATAGTCACATACTGGCTGGGGCCGAAGTTTCCTGTAAACGACCAGTATTCAATATGGCTTTCAATCAAGGTTTGCCTTGCTCCGTATATGGCTGCCGGAGGTGTCTTGTACTTTACCTGCAATGCTTGGAACAAGGTCAGGCTGCCTGCGATCCTGACCGTTGTAATCGGCCTTTTCAATCTGCTGGTGCTTGTCCTTATGGCCAGGATTCCCGGAATCCCGGTATGGATGCTTTTGCTATTCTCCCTTGTTCTCGGAATAGTACAGGCCTATATTGTCAACTCCTTCTGCGTTTCCAGATTATATCCGGGCATCGTCAGCGGACTGTTGTTCCGCTTCTTGAAGATAACCGCGACATTGATTGTTTCGATGGCGGTCTGCCGTGCATTCGTCTCACTGGTCGACATAAACTCTTTTGGTGAACTGGCCGGATTCGGGGCCATTGTGGGAATATCGATAGCGGCGATGGCTTTCTTCCTCTGTTTCAACGATGAGCAGAGGAAGGAAATTCTCAACCTTGTCAGAAAATGAAGACTTACGCCTTTAAATCATAATTTCAACCGTTCAATGTCACCCGAAGTCAGCGTCATAATTCCCAACTTCAATCACGCCCGTTTTCTGGATGAGCGCATCCGCTCCGTGCTTGATCAGACATTCCCGGATTTTGAGGTCGTCATCCTTGACGACTGCTCTGCAGACGACAGCCTTAAGGTTATTGAAAGATACCGTGACAACCCGAAAGTCAGCATCATAGCAGTGAATGAGAAGAACAGCGGACTCCCGTGTTCACAATGGAGGAAGGGGATTGAGCTCGCAAAGGGAGAACTGATCTGGATCGCCGAGAGTGACGACTCCTGTTCAGCCGATTTTCTCGCCGTGAATGTAAACTCGTTCAAGGAAGACCCCGAATGTGTGATTTCCTTCTCCAGATCGGTCAAAGTCGATTCCTCCGGGAACAGTCTGGGAGAATGTGTGGAGCAGAAGCCGTTGAAGAAAGACCTTATGATGGATGGGAAGGAGGTTCTCAGAAAATATTTGTGGAGGAGGAACATTGTCGTCAACGCCAGTGGATGTGTCTTCCGTAAAGACGCTGCCCTGTCCGTCCCTGATGCTTACACGAGAATGAGAGGCAACGGAGACTGGCTATTATGGATTCAACTGGCCGAGATTGGGAAGGTCGCTTTCCATTCAGAGATGCGCAACCGCTTCCGCCAGCATTCTTCAGGAACCACCAAGTCCCTTGTCACGAGGGCGGAGCCTATTCTGGAAATGCTTGACATCCAAGACTATCTTTACAACAAGGGGTATTCCTCCAGGCTCAAGAGATGGGATTGCAGAAGAACACTGTACTACAAGTCCAGATTCGTGATTGACCTTCCTGATGAGGAAAGAATCGCTTTGGCAGACCGTTGCAAGGCCAATTCCGTCGCAAAGGCCTTGGGCTGGTTCCGGCACATGAAGCGCCTTGCCGGTTCAAAGATCAGGGCTTCACGCGCCTGATGAACTTCCTGATCAGGCTCTTTCCGATTTCAACCTTGCTCCTTGTCTTTTTGTTCCTGCGGAAGAATTCCTTGAGATTGATCTTCTCAAGGGCTTCCTCATAGGGCATATCGGCGAATCCCCTTGCCATTTTTATGGAGACATATTCCTCGATTGTCTTTGTCCCGAAATGCTTCAGGTACGCCGCTCCGTCATACTCCGGCTTGACGAATGGTGAGAACGACTCGACTATCCTTTCTCCTCTTCCGTCGCAGCAGGGAATCCAGGTCAGGGGAGTGTGCGTCTGGTTGATCCAGACCACCCCGTTCACTCCACCTCGAATGATGGTCTTTACGTGCCTGTTCTCGAAAAACTGTTCCGGGTCCTCAGGCAGGCAAGGGCTTTTGAACCTCTCCTGCAGCGGCTTGTCTTCGTAGCGGAGCAGTTCGTTGTCTCCGTAGTACATCCAGTTCAGGTGGATCATCCCGAAATCCTTGAACCTGCTGTCTGAAAGGAATTCCGGTAGAGTGCTGAATCCCTCTGGAAGAGTAAGATACTCGTCGGTGTCGAAGAACGCTACCCAGTCGTAGTCCGGTCCCATCTTCCAGTAGCATTCGTTGTAGCAGTTCAACTGAATGGTCAGACAGGCTTCAGTGTCCACCTTCCTGCCTCTGATGTCTTTGATGATCACGAATCCGCTGTCTATCTGATCCCGGATGACTTCCTCGAACCGTTCACCATCGATTTCATTGTTGTCATAGATGACGATGTTCGTCACTCCGAGATTCCTGTAGTGCTCGATGAATTCTCCAATGTACAGGTTCTCCAGTTTTGCAATCAGGCAGATCAATATTCTCATTTGAAATACAAAGTGGTTTTGTTTGCAAGTTACTCATAATTTTTTGTAAGTTTGTATGATTAAACTGTTATGAGTGCACTTATTCCTTCAGCGATAAGCAAAAAGGTACTGCTGGTCGGTGAGTATTTCGATGAGCCGAACCATGGAGGCATCGCCTCTGTCTTGAGGAATTATGAGCCCCTTTTCGAATCGTTCAATTTTGTCGCGTCGCATAGGGGAAGCAGTTTCAGGTCAAAATTGCTGTATGATCTGGGTGGTCTCTTCAAGATGTTCCTGATCCTTCTTTTGAATTGGAAAATAAGGATTGTGCATATTCACACCGCAGCGCACGGCTCGTTCAGAAACCATCAGTACTATGCCGCAACTGCGCGGTTGCTTGGCAGGAAGGTTATCATGCATTCACACGCCTCCGGTTTTGTCCGATATTTCAAAGAATCCGGAAGGAAGAAGAGGTCTTCGATCCTGAGGACCCTCAATTCTGCAGACCGCGTACTGGTCCTGTCGCAATCCTGGAAGAATTGGTTCGTGAGCGCAGGAGTCTCCGACCGGGGAGGAAGAATCGAGATACTGAACAACATAACCCCCTGTCCGGAGGAGCCGTTCGAAAAGCATTTAAAGGATGAAGGCCGCTTGAGGCTCCTGTTTCTCGGTGAAATAGGCCGTCGCAAAGGAATATTCGATGTTCTGAAGGCGGTTTCTGACAACAAGGAAAGGCTTTCCGGGAAGATTGAGCTCAGGATCGGCGGGAACAATGAGGTCCAGAAGCTTCTGGATGTGATAGGTGCTGACGGTCTGCAGGATATGGTGAAGTTTGAGGGCTTCGTCTCGGGGACCGGGAAAGCTGAACTTCTGGAATGGGCGGATGCTCTCGTCCTGACTTCGTACAACGAGGGTCTTCCAATTTCGATTCTGGAGGCTATGAGCTACGGGAATGCGATTCTCTCGACCCCGGTGGGAGGAATCCCTGAAGTGGTTGACGAAAGCAACGGCGTTCTGGTCCGGCCCGGCGACTGCGAAGGAATATTCAGCGCAATCGGAAAACTTTCGTCACTTTCTCCGGAGGAGATGCGAAGGATGGGTGAGTCCAGCCGGAGAAAGGCGGTTCCTTTTTATCCGGAAAGCGTGATGTCCCACCTTCAGGAGATATATTCATCAATGTTGATGTAGTATGTCGGACGAAAAGAAAACAATATGTTCCGTTTCGGTGATCTGCCCGGTCTATAATGCGGAAGAGTATCTAAGGCGCGGCGTTGAGAGTGTCCTGTCGCAGACCTTCCGCGATTTTGAATTCATCCTTGTGGATGACGGGAGCCGGGACGGAAGCGGAGCGATATGCGATGAATATGCCGAAGCGGATCCGCGGGTGAAGGTCATACACAAGCCGAATGGAGGAGTTGCCACGGCGAGACAGGCAGGTATGGATGTGTCGGAAGGAGAGTATTTCATCCATTTCGATTCTGACGACTGGGCCGATCCGGATTGGCTCGGGAAAATGTATGAAGTCGCTGTGAGAGATGACGCTGATGTCGTCATCTGCGACTATGTGATGGAATTCGAAGATCATTCCGATCATATTTCCCAATCGCATCCTGACTATTCTCAGGAACAGATTGCAGATGCCGTTGCAAGAGGTGTCATTTCCATCCCCCTCTGGAACAAAATGATCAGGAAATCTCTGTTCGATGCGTACGGATTGCATTTCCCGGAAGAACTGAAAACCGCGGAAGACGCCTTCGTCACCCATTCGATTTTCATAAGAGGGGCAAAAGCATCATTCTGCGTAG
>CAYFVE010000030.1:0-5969 GCA_964346605.1 uncultured Muribaculaceae bacterium
TTGCAACATCAAGTGGACGGGCACAAGCGCCACGCTTACCATCCTGATGCAGCAGCCTAACTTGCTGGTGATGGACGAGCCGACAAACGATCTGGACATCGTGACCATCAACGTCCTTGAAGAGTACCTTAAGGTATTCAAGGGTACTCTGATCCTGGTCTCCCACGACCGTCATTTTCTGGACCGTCTTGTGGACCATCTTTTTGTCTTCTGTGGGGACGGGGTCGTCAAGGACTTCATCGGAAGCTACAGCCAGTACAGGGACTACATCAAGGACTACGAAGCCGCGCAGCGCTCCGCCGCCCGTGCAGCGGAAGTTCCGAAGGAGGCGCCCAGGAAAGAAAGAGAGAAGACGAAACTCAGTTATAAGGAACAGCGTGAGTTGGAACAGTTGGAAAAGGACATCGAATCGTTGACTGAAGAGAAGTCTGAACTTGAGCATAAGATGAACGGCGGCCTGACCGATGTTGCGGAACTGCAGAAGGTATCTTCTCGTTTCGCGGAAGTCTCCGCACTCCTCGACACCAAAGAAACCCGCTGGCTCGAACTCTCTATGTAGCAGTGGAAAGGAGTTGATCCGGCTGTGAATTATCGAATGGACAACCCTTCTCTGACAACGAACAGACTTCCACTGGTCCCTCTCAAAGCCATGTTTTCTGCACATCACCCCCATCCTCTTTTTTTGTTCTAACCGTTGGTCTCCGTAATACGGTTAGAACAAAATAACGAAGAAATTTGTTCTAACCGGGGGGCACGGGGTGATGGTTAAAACAAAAAAACAGATTTCAGCGGCTTTTCGAACGAAAATATCCTTCTTTTTATTGAGCGCATGCGCATGATTCAAAATCAGGTTTTAAGTATTGTTCATAGAACGGGTTCGTGGCGCGGTCCAAGGAGAACAGTGGCAGTGGATAAGAGACCGGGGAAAGTAAAAAAAACTGCTTCTGGAGTACGTGGTTGGCACATCAGAGAGCAGCGATGAATTCGGGTTCGACGAACGGCAGCCTTATTTGAAGAACTTGTCCACTTCCTTGACGGAGCGTGGAAGGGCGAAGACGACGACCCTGTCGTAGGCTTCTATTTCTGTGGTTCCGATAGCTATTTTGGATTCGCTTCCTCGGATGAGGCCTCCAATCACGGCGTCTTTAGGAAAGTTGAGATCCTTCAGCGGAGCTTTGGTTATCGCGCTGCCGGGAGCGACGGTGTACTCAAGAACTTCGGCGTCAGTACCACTCATATATTTGACAAGGCGGGCCTTTCCGCTTAGGGTGAACTTGAAAAGCCGGCCGGCGGTGATCAGTTTCTTGTTGATGACTGAGTCCACTCCCATCTCTTCTGCCAAGCGGATGTACTCAATGTTCTCGACTTCGGCGATTGTCCTGTCCACACCGAATTTCTTTGCTACCACGCAGGCGAGTACATTCGCCTCGTCCTTTCCGGTAAGAGCCATAAACGCATCGTAGTCCTTGATGCCCTCTTCCAGGAGCAGTTCTGAATTGCGGCCGTCGCCAATAACCACGATGACATTGTCGTCCAGTTTTTCGGACAGAGCCATAGCCCTTTCCTTGTCCTTCTCCAGAATCTTCACAAGACTGATCTTCTTGCTGAGCTGGGCCGCGGTGAGTTCTGCTATCTCCGATCCACCAAGTATCATAACCTTGTCAATCTCGATGTTACTTTTCCCGAGGAACTTCATAAGGAATGACATTCCTTCTCGAGTGGCAATGATGAAGACAAGATCGTGGTACAGGAATTTGGTGTCGTATTTCGGCATTATGGTCTCTCCGCCCCTGGATATCGCGATGACTCTGAACTGGAGTTCATCCTTTGTCGTGATGGAAGCGAACTCGGCGATCTTCATATCCAGAAGAGGGGAGTCCTCTTCGAGTTTGAAAACTTCCACCTGGAGTTTTCCTCTGGCGAAGTCCATTGATTCTGATGACGATGAATGCTTCAGCAGGTCGAAGATCTCATCCGCCGCAAGTTTCTCAGGATAAAACATGAGTTCTATACCCATCTGCTTGAACAGCAGCTTGTTCTCTGAAGACATAAATTCATTGTCATCGATTCTTGCTGTGACCTTTCTGGCTCCCAGATTCTTTGCCAGAAGGGCGCTCACTATGTTGACATCCTGAGGTACGGATGGAACAACGGAAATGAAAAGGTCCGCGCCCTGCACTTCCGCCTCCCTCATCACTTTCAGTGAGGAAGGAGAGCCTTCGATGGTAATTACATCAGTCGAGGCATTGAGTTTGGCGAGCCTCTGCGGGTCGTCATCGATGACGGTCACGTCGTTGGCTTCCTGCCGCAGCATCTTCGCAAGATGGGAACCTACTTCACCGGCACCCTGAATCACTATCTTCATACTCTATTCCTTAAGTATTCAAATATACCATTTCCTTTGATTTTAACCAAAGGAATCATCCATTCCCGGTACATTACAGGGGCGGAGATATTCCCGTGCCGGGATGCATAGTCTTCGATTTCACGGACTGAAATCCCCCTGCGCATCTTTCTGAACTCCCTGTGGGCCTCGAAGACTGACTTGCAGTAGTCCTTGTGGCCGGAAATAAGATAGACCATTGAGGACAGCCCGTCCAGGAACATTCTCCATAGGAGCATTGTGGATGCTCTCCTGCAGGCCTTTGCAGCTGCCTTTCCCGGCGCAAGCTTCCGGAGTTCCTCGAGGACATAGGTCTTGGCAAGGTTGTTCTCCATCATCAGGAGATTGTTGCGGTAGTTGAGTTTCAATTTCCACGGAGAATCGTTTGGAAGGGTTCCTCCCCCCAGATGATAGACGACGGACTGAGGCACCACCCAGATGCTTTTCCCTTCAAGCTGAAGCCTCCAGCACAGGTCGATTTCCTCCATATGCGCGAAGAATCTGTCGTCCAGCCCTCCCATCCTTGAATATTCATCCTTCCGCACCATCAGGCAGGCCCCGGTAGCCCAGAAGACCTTCGCAGGGGAATCGTACTGTCCGTTGTCCCTTTCGACCATCTTCATCACCCTGCCGTGACAGAAAGTGTAGCCGTACTTGTCGATGAAGCCTCCGGCTGCGCCGGCATATTCGAACATATCCTTGTCGAACCAGGAGTGGAGTTTCGGAGCGCAGGCAGCGCAGTCTTTGTGGGTGTCCATCCATTCGACCAGAGGCTTCATCCAGTCCGCAGGGACCTCGATGTCCGAGTTGATAAGGATGAAGTATTCGAGACCGGCTGCTTCCGGCATGTCGCAGACTTCTTTGAAGGCTCTGTTGTAGCCGCCGGTGAACCCGTAGTTTTCATTGAGGCGGATCTGTTTCACTTCCGGGAACTTACCGGAGAGCATCTCCACGGATCCGTCGGTAGAGGCGTTGTCCGCCACAATGACTTCAGCCCCTTCCACAGCCTTCGCCGAAGCGATCAGGCCGGGCAGGAACCTTTCCAGATACTCCCTTGTGTTCCAGTTGAGTATTACGACCGCCAGGCGCATATAATCTACTCTCCCTTATGACAGCACTCGCCGTCTCCGCCTCCGCAGCACTCGCCGTCCTTCTTGTGGCACTTGTGCTCTCCCTGAGGAACATACTCTCCGTGAAGGCCTTCGGTGATTTCCTTCTCGGTTGCCTCACGTACCTCGACCACTTTTCCAGTGAAGTTGAGGACTTTCCCGGCCATAGGATGGTTGAAGTCCATGGTTACTCCTTCCGGCTTGACGGAATGGACCTTGCCTTGAACCACCTGGCCGCTGTCGCTCATCATCGGAATGATCCTTCCCACTTCGAGCAATTCTTCGGCAACCTTGCCGTCGATGGTGAATGCCTCAAGCGGGAGATCCACCAGGCGGTTTTCGTCGAAGACACCGTACCCCTCTTCCGGGGTCAGAGTGAATGCGAACTCATCACCGGCCTCCTTCCCTTCCACTTCGCTTTCGAACTTCGGAAGGAGCATATGAGTTCCGTGAATATAATCCAATGGACGGCTTTCGTCAGCCTTGTCAGCAAGTGTTCCGTCAACGATGAGTTCATAGGTCAGCGAGACCACCTTGTTCTTTTCTACTTTCATATCTCTCTATGTTCTGTTGTTACAATGACAAACTTTAAAAATAATCTTCAAATTTAGGAATATTTTTTCGATGTGGGAAAAATGAAGTATTTTTGTGAATCTGACTCAAGACCGGATGCCAAGACTGTTCATCATATCAGGCTGCAACGGCTCCGGGAAGACGACGGCGTCCTACGCCCTTCTTCCTGAGATGCTTAATTGCCGCGAGTTCGTGAATTCGGATGAATTCGCGAAGAGCCTTGCTCCGTTCAATCCGGAGAGCGCCTATGTCCGGGCCAGCCGCTTTATGCTGATGAAGATGCGGTACCTTCTTGAGAAGAAGGCGGATTTTGCGATCGAGACAACCCTCGCCACAAGATTCCTCCTGAAGATGATACGGGAAGCCAAAGCGGAAGGGTACTACGTCACCATACTCTACTTCTGGCTGAACTCTCCTGACCTGGCTGTCTCCAGAGTCAAGGCAAGAGTCGAGTCCGGAGGACACAACATCAAAGAGGAGACGATCAGGAGGCGTTACAACGTAGGGCTTCATTACCTTTTCCGCGATTTTATGCCTTTGTGCAACAGGTGGATCCTTTGCGACAACTCGAATGTCCCTTTCACTGTCGTCGCGGAAGGCTCCGAGGACGGTGTGATCGTCAAGGATCCGGAGAAGTTCAGCAGGATCCAGTCGGTCAACGAGGCTTACGAAAAGAGTCTTGAGAAAGAGAAAAAGCAGGAAAAGTATGCTCAATGATAAGAATTACTTCCTGGACCTGTTCCAGGTGAATGAAACGCAGTTGCGAAAACTTGCATCCGATGGCCTGAATGGAGGGGGCACATTCTGCGACCTTTTCTTCGAGAACACCACATACAACGAACTTCTGCTCAGAGACGGAATCGTCTCAAGCGGAGGTTTCCACGTTGATTTCGGTGTCGGAATCAGGGTTCTCAACGGCGAAAAGACAGGTTATGCCTATTCCGAAAGCACGGATGCCAGATCTATGTCCGAGGCAGCTGCCTCTGCTGCGAAGATCGCTGCTGGAGGGAGTCGGACGGGCAATGCCGGAATGAAATATTCCGGGACAGGAAGGTTCTCTACGGCAGGTTCCGGAAAACCGGACTACTACCCTTGGAACAAGGACTGGCGCATCGCCCTTGCAAGCGACTTCGCGCCCTTTCTCGAACGACTGCAGCAGAAGATTTCCTCAAGCGACCCCAGAGCCATCAAGGTGATAGTCTCTCTTTCTTCTCAAGTCAGTGACATCTTGATGTACAATTCTTTCGGGGAACTGACTTTCGACACAAGGCCTATGGGAACAATCGCGGTTTCCGTAGTCTTTTCACAGGACGAAAAAATCGAGAACAAGACAACATCCAGAAGTTTCAGGACTGGCAGTGAAATGCTGACAGACAGTCTTCTCGACGACATCGCTTCTGATGCCGTCCGGGGAATCGACGACAGGTTCGACGCCAAGCGTCCGAAAGGAGGACGGATGCCGGTCGTGATGGGTGCCGGAGCGTCCGGGATACTCCTCCACGAGGCAATGGGACACGCATTCGAGGCCGACTTCAATCGCAAGGGGCAATCCGTCTTCAGTGAGAAGATGGGACGGAAGGTCTGCGATGAGAACATCTCTATTGTGGATGACGGCACTCTTAAGGCCAACAGGGGAGCGGTCAACTACGATGATGAAGGAATCCCTGGACAGTTGACCTATATGGTCAGGGATGGAGTCCTTACCTCCTACCTCCACGACCGTATCAGCGCGGATTTCTATGGTGTGGCTCCGACCGGAAACGGACGCCGCGAGAGTTTCCGCTACGCTCCTCTTCCAAGAATGCGCTCCACCTATATGTTGAGCGGCAATGCCGACAGGGAGAGCATAATCGCTTCCGTCAAGAAGGGAATATACGTGGACCAGTTCAGCAACGGGCAGGTCC
>CAYFVE010000030.1:5979-10546 GCA_964346605.1 uncultured Muribaculaceae bacterium
GAAGGCGACTTCACTTTCTTCGTCAAGAGCGGATTTCTCATTGAAAACGGCCGACTGACTTTGCCGGTCAAGGACATCAACGTTATAGGAAACGGTCCTCAGGCCCTTGCCGACATCACTGCTGTAGGCAATGACCTGAAGGTGGACGAGGGGGCGTGGACTTGCGGGAAGGGCCAGAACTGCCCGGTGTCCTGCGGTATTCCCACAGTGCTTATAAAGAACCTGACGGTAGGAGGAGAATAATATGGGAGATATCAACGGAATGCTCACTGAGCAGGAGATTCGTACGGCAGAAAAGTGTCTGGAGACAGCTCTAAGGCTAGGGGCCGATAAAGTCCGCGTCACTCTGAACAAGAGTCTGATGGAACTGTTCGGTACTCTGAATGGGGAACTTGACAAGGTGAACCATTGTCTCGACAGGTCAATGAGTGTCTGTCTTTTCGTGGAGGGAAGATTCGGCAGTTTCTCTACGAACAGGCTTGTTGACAGTGAGTTGGAAGACTTCCTGACAAAGGCTGTAGCCACTGTCAGGATGCTTGCGGAAGATTCCTGCAGGGATCTGCCGGATCCATCCCGCACCGCCGGCGATGCCTTTGAAGGAAAGGAACTTGGTCTCTTCGACTCTTCATATCCGCTCCTGTCTTCCGAAAAAAGGCTCAGGATGGCTATGGAGGCGGCTGTGTTTGCTTCCCGCAAAGGAGAAGGACTGATCTCTGAGGAAGGGGAATATTCAGACTCTGTCTTCGACACCCTTCTTCTTGATTCCAACGGAACTCGCTGCCGCCACACCGAGACTTCCTTTGAATATGGTGTGGAGACAACCATACAGGATTCGGAAGGCAACCGGTTCTCAGGCTATTGGTGGGACGCGACACCTTTCCTGAAGGATCTGAAGCTCGGATCCTGTGGAGAGGAGGCGTTCAGGCGCGCCAAGGCTCAGATCGGTCCTAAGAGAATTCCGTCCGGGAAGTACACGATGGTAGTTGACAGCGAAAACTCCTCCAAACTTGTGACACCTGTTACCAATGCCCTGGGCGCATATTCGTTGCAGCAGAATAACTCCTTCCTGCTTGACACTCTCGGAAAGAAGGTCTTCCCGGAGTGGTTCAGCATTTGGGACAGGCCCCGCAGCCGAGGGGAGACGGGCTCGCGGCTCTTCGATTCCGAAGGTGTCGCCACTATGGAGACACCTGTCATCGAAAACGGTGTGGTCAGGGAATATTTCGTCAACACCTATATGTCAGGCAAGATGGGCGTAGCCCCTACAATCGAGGATGTCACAAGACCGGTCGTGCCGCCTTGCGTGGATCCATCGCTTGCCCGGGACGCCGGCTCCGTCAAAGCCTTTGACCGCGATGCGATAATGTCCCTGGCAGGCGAAGGCATACTTGTAACCGGCTTCAACGGCGGCAACTGCAATTCGGCTACGGGAGACTTTTCATTCGGTGTGGATGGATTTCTTTTCCGTGGTGGCAAAATCGTACACCCGGTCCGTGAGTTGCTGATTACCGGCAATCTCCTGACCCTTTGGAACAGTCTGATCGCCGCCGGAGACGATCCCCGACCTTGCAAATCGAAACTTATTCCTACCCTGGCATTCAGGGACGTGGATTTCAGCGCATAGAATTATGGACAAGAAGACAATCAGCCTGCTCGTCGAGTGGGCGGAAACCTACAATTCTCCGGAATACTTCCAGGAGGATCCTATCGCATTCCCCCGCAGATTCGCTGAACAGACTCGCTCCGGAAAGGCCTCGCTTCAAGATGTGGAGGTCGCTGCGGTTTTTGCAGCGCATTTCGCCTGGGGCCGTCGTGCGATGATCGTCCGCGATTGCGGCCGCCTTTTTGACGAGATGTCCTGGAAGCCTTACGATTATGTGATGAAAGGGGAATGGCGTTCGGACTCCGACAGCATCCATCGTACCGTAAAGTGGTCCGAGGTCGCGGGAATATGCCGTCGGTTGAAATCTGTATATGAACGTTCGGAGAGCCTGGAATCCTTGTCCCAGGCTGAAATGCGAGTTGAAATCTTCGGCCAGAAGCCGGATGTCAAAGCACCGAACAAAAAGATCAATATGATGCGCCGCTGGATGGTTCGCGACGACGGAAAGGTCGATCTTGGCGTTTGGAAGAACACGGATCCGGCAGACCTTCTCATACCTCTTGACGTCCACGTTTACGACGTCGCTGTCGATCTCGGTCTCACGGCCCGGAAGCCGAAGGACATCGTTACTGTAAAAGAAATCACCTCGCAGTTCGCCGGTATATTTCCGGGCGATCCCTGCAGAGGCGACTTCTCTTTATTCGGCTACGGTGTAACGCATCCGAAGAACCGTTAGTCCTTCGTCGCGGCCTCGAGTTTTTTCAGCATCGCGAACATCACCAGGCCTGCCGCTACACAGAGGGCCATCAGGATACCCCAGTTCGCTGTGAGGGAGACTTTCTTCCAAAGAAGACCCGGGATTGAACTAAGGTAGTTTCCTACGGCGGTCGCTGCGAACCAGAGACCCATCATCAGGCCCTTTAATTTAGGAGGAGCGACCTTCGATACGAAGGATATACCCATAGGGCTGAGGAGCAGTTCGGCGAAGGTGAGTACAAGGTATGTTCCCATCAGGTAGGCCGGAACCACAGGATCCGGGGAAACGGTCCCGTTGAGAGCAGCCGGAGACATCTGTCCCTTTGAGGCGAAGACCATGACAAGATATCCGAGCGCGGCCACGAACATTCCGAGACCGATCTTCATAGGCGCTGAGGGCTCGCGTCCTTCAGGGTGTTTCTCGTCCTTCTTGTTTGCAAGGGCGCTGAATATCGCCATTGAAACAGGAGTCAGGGCAACTACGAAGAATGGATTGAACTGCTGGAAAAGCTGAGGAAAGATGTCCAGAGGCTCAGGGAGTCCCGCGTAGATCGCGTAAGCTCCGGACCAGAGCGTCGCGGTGGCAAGACCGCAGCCGATCTTGCTGCCTGCCTTCTCGGACTGGAATACTCCGAACAATGTGTAGACGGAAACCGCAATCAGCGCAAGAGCCCAGATGTTGAATCCGATTCTGCTCCATCCTTCCGCAATAGGCTGAGTATAGTCGCGCGCGAACCAAGTGAGAGACTGGCCGTTCTGATGGAAAGCCATCCAGAAGAAGATCACCACCGCGAAAACGAGGCAGAGGGCGACGACTCGGTCCTTTGTCTGCTTTGGGGAGAGTTCCACATAGTTTTCCGTCGCCTTGGCCTGCTTGGCGTTGACATCGGCGTGCTTGAACCAGCTGCGGCATCCGGCGTAGATCGCTATGGAGACTATCAGGGAGATGCAGGCAACTGCGAATCCCATATTATATGAAGAGGCGAGATTGTCGATGTAGTACTGGCAGAACTGTGCCGTGTCCATTCCCTGAACAGCGGTGTCAGGCATCTGGCCCATAAATCCGGCTAGTCTGGTTGTGTTTTCCGGAGAGATCGTTCCGTTCAGGAACTGGTGCGCCAGGGCTGGCACGTCAGCTTTGTAAATCAGGCCGGCTTTGGCAAGGAACCTGTTTGTAATCGCAGTGGCGGCCGATGGGGCGAACATGGCGCCTACGTTGATGGCCATATAGAAAAGGCTGAACGCGCTGTCCCGTTTGGAGGAATATTTCGGATCGTCATAAAGATTTCCGACCAGAACCTGAAGATTTCCCTTGAACAGGCCGGTGCCGACAGCAATGAGCAGAAGGGCTCCGATCATCAGCGAGACTCCCAGGCCGTTGGCTGCGGTAGGAATAGCAAGAGCGACGTAGCCCAGAAACATAATGATGATACCAGTGACCACGCATTTGCCGAAACCGATCTTGTCTGCGAGAATACCTCCGATTACCGGCATAAAATAGACTGCGGCAAGGAAGATGGAATAGACCTGGCTGGCCAGAGCCTGCTCCCAGCCGAACTTGGCCTGGAGGAAAAGCATAAAGATAGCCAGCATAGTGTAGTAGCCGAAGCGCTCGCCGGTGTTGGCAAGGGCAAGGGCGAAAAGACCTTTAGGTTGTCCTTTGAACATAATTATCTGTGTTTAGATTTTCTTGATTCTTCAGTAAAATCAAGTTTCTAAGTTACTAAAAAAGTTTCTTAACTGCCAAATTTATGTATTTCTCCGCTGTTTTATTATATTTGTCAATTAAGACTATGAAGATAGGTACAAAAATAATGAAAGGCATAGTGAGGGCGTTTTCTGCGCTGCCTCTGAAGGTTCATTATGCCTGGGCCGGATTCTTTTCCTGGATCCTGAAGGACTTGATGCATTACCGCAAGGATGTCATTATGATAAACCTGTCACGTTCATTTCCGGACAAGAAGTACGGCGAACTCAAGGAGATATCAAACAGATTCTATAAGTATTTCGGCCAGTTGATCGCCGAATCCATCTGGTTCGGAGGATGCCGGGATCCTGAAAGGCTCCGCAAGCAGCATATTGTCGAATTCAAGAATATAGAGGAACTTGAAGATGCGTACAGGGATGGCAGGGGAGTCGTTGTCCTGAATTCTCATTTCGGCAACTGGGAACTGACTGGAGGCTTCTTTTCCTATGACTACAGGGAAG
>CAYFVE010000030.1:10556-11744 GCA_964346605.1 uncultured Muribaculaceae bacterium
TCAGATGGGGTAGTGGTCGTTTACAAGCCTCTCACAAGCCGTATGTGGGATGAGATAATGCGAGAGAACCGCTGCGCTCCGATTCTTAAGGAGGGTTTCAAGGGCTATATCAGTTCCAGGGACATTCTCAGGTTCGCAATCAGCAACAGGGATAAGAAACTTGTCTATGTTTTTCCTACGGACCAGTGCCCTTACAAGGGATCTACTTCGGATGACACGGTCACCTTCCTGCACCAACCGACCAAAACAATGCTTGGAGGAGCATCCATCGCCCACAAGTTCGGCCTCAGCGTTTTCTATATGGCCTATGTGCCTGTCTCAAAAGGCCGCTACAGATGGTCATTGACAAAGATATGCCAGGATGGCTCGACGATGACTCCCCACGAGATAATGCAGGAGTTTTACAATTGCCTGCAGTCAGATATAGAGAAGTACCCTTGGTGCTACCTCTGGACACACAAAAGATGGAAAAGATAATTATATGAATATGAAATCACAGATCACTGTCCTTTGCCTCGCCTTGGCGAGCCTGTCTCCGGCGTGGGCTCAGGATGCTATGGGCACTGTTTCCTATGCCCTGCCGCAGACAACCATAACACTTGAAATCGAAGCTGTGCGAGAGAATTTCTACGCCGGTCCGTATGCCAGATACGCCCAGAAATATCTGGGAGTGACCGCGCGTCAGGAAGACCAGAAGACCTGCTCTCTCAGCGCGGTCCGGATGATTCCGACAATCGAGGCCGACCAGACCAGCCGTTTCTATGTCACGCCGGGAAAGGATGCGATGTCTTTTCTGGCCCTGACTTCCCAGGGTCTTGTGGCGGTGAACGACGGCAATTTCGGAGATGGTTCCCAGTGGCGGTTCGCGCCGCAGTCAGGGGCGGATTTTTCCGACAAGGGAGTCTCCTCCAACCTGACTTCCGAGGCCGCGACCCTTTTCAGGGGTGTGGATGGCAGCAGAATCGGTGTACAACAGGATATGGTGGTACAGAAGCCTCTGGAACAACGAGCCCGCGAGGCTGCAGAGACGATCTTCGAACTCAGGAAGAAGAGAATACAGATCGTCACCGGAGACACTGACGCGACCTACAGCGGCGAGGCGATGGGCGCTGCCCTGAACGAAATTGCAGCGCTGGAGAAGGAGTATCTTTCACTCTTCATCGGCTACAGCGACTACCGTACACAGAC
>CAYFVE010000030.1:11754-15059 GCA_964346605.1 uncultured Muribaculaceae bacterium
GACGTTGTTCCGGAGAAGGACCGCAAGTCTCAGACCTACATAGCATTCCGTATTTCGGACACGGATGGTATCGTCTCCTCAGACAATGTTTCAGGGAAGCCTTATCTTCTGGAACTCGTTCCACAGCCTGTCTCTCCCGCATCCGGGAGGGGGACTGCGGCGAAAGGCAATGTCGCTGTTTACAGGGTCCCTGCGATCTGCACGGTGAAACTCACAGACGGAGTCAATCCTGTCCTTCAGGACCGCGTAGCTGTCTATCAGCTG
Source organism: uncultured Muribaculaceae bacterium (assembly GCA_964346605.1). Classification (GTDB taxonomy): domain Bacteria; phylum Bacteroidota; class Bacteroidia; order Bacteroidales; family UBA932; genus Cryptobacteroides. The sequence continues at coordinate 12,019 of CAYFVE010000030.1, forward strand.
GGTACCGTCGCTTATTTCCCGCTTTCAAAGTAATCGAATGACAATAACACTATAATCCTTATGACACTATGACAATCAAAGATTTGCAGCCTAAGGCCGTCTGGGAATGCTTCTACGGCCTCACCAGAGTACCGCGTCCGTCAAAGCACGAAGGAAGGGTACAGGAACACCTTCTCCAATGGGGAAAGGACAACGGAGTTGACGTCAGGATGGACGACACCGGCAACATTGTATTCACAGCGCCTGCCACGCCCGGTTTTGAAAACCGCAAGGGTGTGATAATGCAGGCCCATATGGATATGGTTCCTCAGAAGACCGCTGACACGAAGCACGATTTTCTGACGGACCCTATTGAGACAGAGATCAAAGGCGAGTGGGTAGGGGCCAAAGGCACCACTCTTGGAGCCGACAACGGTATCGGCGTCGCGATGGCGATGGCCATCCTCAAGGACAAATCCCTTAAACACGGACCTCTAGAGGCCCTTATCACCTACGATGAGGAGACCGGTATGACGGGGGCGAACGCCCTGAAGCCGGGTGTTTTGAAGGGGGATATCCTCCTCAACCTCGATTCGGAGGAAGAAGGCGAACTCTGCACCGGATGCGCCGGCGGAATCGACGGAAGCGCAGATTTCGCATACAGGACGTACAAGACTCCGGAAGGATATTCATCCTACAGCTTCACTGTCAAGGGACTCAAGGGAGGACATTCCGGAATGGATATTTCACTCTATCGCGGCAATGCCAACAAGATTGTCTGCCGAATCCTCAACGCCCTTGTCGGTGAATATCCTGATGTGAAGGTGGCCAGCATCACCGGTGGTTCCCTCCGCAATGCCATCCCGTTCGAGGCCGAGGCGGTCATCTGCGTACCTTCAGCCGATGCCCGCAAGGTCAAGGCTTTCGTCGAGAAGAAGTTCGAGGAGTCCGGATTCGAGTACCAGTACTCAGACCCCGATATGATCCTCCTCTACGACAAGCTTGCGAAGACAGCTCCTCGCTTCATCAGCCCTAAGGTGATTTCAAACGCCGTCAGAGCCATACTGGCCTGCCCTCACGGGGTGGAAAGGATGAGCGACACCCTTCCCGGCCTCACCGAGACATCCACGAATATGGCAATAATCCGCACGGAGAAAGGTCATCTGAAGGTTCATTCCCTGACGAGAAGTTCCATTGATTCAGCCAAGATGTATCTTGCCGACTCCATTCGCTTCGTTTTTGAACTCGCCGGAGCGAAGTACAGCCTTTCAGGCGCCTACAGCGGATGGGCTCCGAAACTCGGAACTCCGATGATCAAGGTTCTTGAGGACACCTACAGGAAACTATTCGGCAAGGATCTCAAGATCACTGCCACCCACGGCGGACTCGAATGCGCCATTATGGGAGCCAAATACCCGAATTGGGAGATGGTCTCCATAGGACCTACCATCGTCCACCCTCACTCACCTGATGAGCGCGTGAAGATCGATACAGTCGAACAGACCTGGAAGTTCGTCACGGCAGTTCTTGAGAATATTCTTGAGAAATAATGAATTGAGGCAGAAGATTTTGCCAAAAGCGGAATTTTAACTATATTTGCAGTCCTTTTTGGTTGGCATACGTACCAGAAAGGACTGTATTTTATTTATTATTAAACAATTACATCAAATGTTAAAACAGTACGAAACCGTTTTCATTGCAACTCCCGTTTTGTCTGAACAGCAGATGAAGGAAGCGGTTGCCAAGTACACTAAACTTATCACCGACAACGGTGGTGAGGTAGTGGCAGAGGAGAACTGGGGTCTCCGCCAGCTGGCCTATACTATCCAGCACAAGACTTCAGGTTTTTATTATCTTATTCAGTTCCAGGCTGAACCTTCTTTCGTAGAGGTACTCGAAACCCAGTACTTCCGTGACGAAAGAATCATCAGGTTCCTAACCGTAGCTCTTGACAAGGACGCAGTCGCGTACGCGGAGCACAGGAGGGAGAACCGTGGCAAGAAGGCTGCCGCTGCTGCCGAGGCTCCTAAGGCCGAGGCTCCTGCAGAAGATGCCGCTCCTGCCGATGAAGAGACAGAGGAAAACAACGCTTAATCATAGGAGGAAATCAATATGGCACACAATGACTCACAGAATACTGGAATCCGCTATCTGAATCCTCCGACAGTTGAGGTCAGAAAGAAGAAGTACTGCCGTTTCAAGAAGGCAGGCATCAAGTACGTTGACTACAAGGATCCTGAGTTCCTCAAGAAGTTCCTCAACGAACAGGGAAAGATTCTTCCACGCCGCATCACGGGTACTTCCTTGAAGTTCCAGAGAAAGGTTGCCCAGGCAGTCAAGAGGGCACGCTCCCTCGCTCTGCTTCCTTATGTAACCGACCTTCTTAAATAATCATAGGAGAGCGCAATTATGAAGATCATTTTGAAGAAAGAAGTCAACACTCTCGGCGAGGCCGGAGATGTTGTAGAGGTAAAGGCTGGTTACGCTCAGAACTATCTCATTCCTCAGGGATTCGCGACAGTCGCAACCCCTTCCGCTCTGAAGCAGCTTGAGGAAACCAAGCGCCAGAGGGCTCACAAGGAAGCGAAATTCGTTGCTGATGCCGAGGCTCTCGCTGCAAGGATCGAGGCGACACCGCTGAAGGTAGTCGTCAAGGTCAGCGAGTCCGGGAAGATTTATGGTTCAGTTACTTCAGCTCAGATTGCCGAAGCGCTTCAGGCCGCCGGCATCGAGATCGAGAAGAAGAACATTTCCATGCCAGAGGAAATCAAAGCTCCAGGTGAGTATGAGGCTTCTGTAAAGTGCTACAAAGCAGTCAAGGCAGCCATCAAGTTTACTGTTGAGGCTGAGTAATTTCCAGATTCGAAATAAAAACAAGGAAGGGAGGTCGAAAATCAATCGACCTCCCTTCCTTGTTGTCATTTCTTGTATTTGAACCGTCGTATCTTTTGAGTTGCCGTCTTTTCGAAATCCTCTTTCATCGCTTCGACTTCACCGATGTTGGACTGCTTGTTGACATGCTTGTTGACATAGTCCATCACTGCCTTCTTGCGTTCCTCCAG
>CAYFVE010000030.1:15069-21230 GCA_964346605.1 uncultured Muribaculaceae bacterium
TCTCTTCGTGCTCCAGATTCCAGTTTATGACGTTGTCATCGAACTTGACCAGCGCCACGAGTTTGCCGTCACGCTGGATCACGATCGACTCGTTAACCTCCCGGATGTTGTTGATGACCTGCTCGATTTCCTCCGGATAGATGTTCTCTCCCGAAGGACCCACTATCATATTCCCAAGACGTCCTTTGATGTAGTAGCGTCCCTTTGAGTCCACACAGGCCAGATCGTTGGTGCGGAACCATCCGTCATCGGTCAGGGCGGCCCTTGTCCGCTCAGGGTCTCGATAGTAGCCAAGCATAACATTGTCCCCTCTGGCGACTATCTCTCCTTCTCCGGTCTCAGGATTGACGTTCTGAAGCTTCACTTCGACATTGTAGGCCGGTACGCCGATGGAACCGACAACGGTCTTGCCTACGCAGGCGTTGGTGATCAGCGGAGCGGTCTCGGTAAGGCCATAGCCGATCGCATAAGGGAAACGCGCCTTGTGGAGGAAGTCTTCGACAACAGGGTCGAGTTTGGATCCGCCTATGCCGAAGAATTTGAGTTTTTCTCCGAATGTCTTGTAGAGTCTCTTTCCAATCAGGAAATACAGCAGCCAAGGCATCGATTTCTTCATACTCGAAAGAATGCGTGACTTCTCGATGGTCGGCACTATGCTGTTCTTGTAGATCTTCTCAATGATCAGGGGCACGGCGCACATAATGGTCGGCCTTACCTGCTTCATCGCCTTCATCAGGATGCTAGGTGTCGGCGGCTTCTGAATATAGTACACGCAGGCACCCACATAAAGCGGATAGAGCACTGCAAGGGCAAGTTCGTAGGTGTGGGACATTGGAAGGATGGAAAGCCAGCGGTCTTTCTTCCCGGCTTTCTGGGCGTGATATGCCTCGATGATGTTGTGGCAAAGGTTGCGATGGCTGAGCATCACTCCTTTGGCGTTGCCGGAGGTCCCCGATGTATAGATGATCGCCGCCAGGTCATCGGCCTGAGGCTCCGCACTCCTTCCCTCGCACGTGAAGGCGTGGTCGTCCTTCATTATGAATTCGAATGTCTCAATGTCGATGACCAGTGTCATTTTTTCCTTGACTTCATCGCTGAGTTTCTTCAGAAGTCTTTTTGACACGAAAACCGCCTTGCACCCGGAGTGGGTCAGGATGTTCGTGACTTCGCTTTCCGAAGAGTCGGGAAGGATCGGGACCGCCACTCTGCCGAACGGCACGCAGGAAAAGAGGGCAACTGTCCAGTTCGGCATATTGTTGGACAGGATCGCGACCTTGTCTCCAGCGCTTATTCCGAATCGGTTGAATCTCTGGGAAAGTTCCAGACACTTGTGCTTGAAACTGGCGTAGGTATAACTCTGTTCTTCGCCTTCGATAAATCTGGAAAGAGGCCTTTTTGCGAAATTGTCAGTAGAATATTCAAAGAGTTTGGACAGTGTCGTCACATAATTCTCTCTGCTTGCACTGAAGATACTGTTCTTTGACATTATGTTCTTGCTCGTTAGTGTGTGATGTAGCCTTCAGGGTGCTTGCCCACGAGGTGCATTTCTTCGTATAGAGCCTGAATCCTTTCAGTGTCTTTCCGGGCGTCATCCGTTAGCTCCACCTCTTCTCCGACACTGACACGCTTTGTCCCCCAATCGAAATAACCCATATATACCGGACATCCTACCGCCTTTGCGATCAGATGGTAGCCTGTCTTCCATTTCTTTATCGGCTTCCGCGTTCCTTCCGGAGCGACCGCCAAAACGAAATCCTCTTGCTTCTCCATCTCATCGATGAGGCTCTTGAGCATCGCGGTAGCGTTCCTTCTGTCCACGGGAACGGCTCCCATAGCGCGGAGCAGCGGTCCCATAGGCCAGAAGAAGAACTCCTTCTTGACCATGACCCTGCATTTCTGAGCATCGAATTGAGTATAGAAAAGATAGGAGATTATGAAGTCCTTGATTGAAGTGTGAGGTACACCGAGTATGACGCCCTTCTTTCCCGGGACGGGTCCCCCGACAGAAGTCCAGCCCATTTTTTTCAGCATCCACCCGCAGAATTTTCCCCAGCGTGACATAATTTTGCTTGTCTTTTTTATATGTTTACGTCTTCCAGTTCTTCCTCGGATCTGAGATTGGTCCGTATGAAGTTCTGGCGCTCGAAGGTGTTGTCACCCATATAGAACGCCATAATGTCCGAAATGGATTCCTCTTCGGAGAGTTTCACGAGGTCCAGCCTCATTTTTTCTCCTATGAAGTCCACGAACTCGTCCGAGGAGATCTCGCCTAGACCTTTGAATCTTGTGATCTGTACGGTCGTCTTGAGATCCTTTATCGCCTTATCCTTCTCCTCCAGCGTGTAGCAATAGCGCCTTTCCTTCTTGTTGGCCACTCTGAAAAGTGGTGTCTGAAGTATATGGACGTGGCCGCGTCTGATCAGGTCAGGATAATACTTCATAAAGAATGTCAGCACCAGCATTCTGATGTGCATCCCGTCATCATCGGCATCGGTTGCGACGATGATGTTGTTGTAGCGGAGTCCGTCAAGGTCTTCCTCAACTCCGAGAGCGGAGACTAGAAGCGTAAGTTCTTCGTTCTCGGCCACTCTCTTGTGACTCTCCTTGTAGCAGTTGATAGGTTTTCCACGAAGGCTGAAAACAGCCTGGTAATTGGCGTCGCGCACCTTGGTTATGGTTCCGGACGCGGAATCTCCCTCGGTGATGAATATGCTTGTCTGCTCCGCCAGATCCTGCTTGTCCTTCGGGAGTTTATCGTTGAAGTGATAACGGCAGTCGCGGAGTTTGCGATTATAGACATTCGCCTTCTTGTTGCGCTCCCGTGTCTTTTTCTGTATTCCGGCAATCTCCTCACGCTCCGCCTGTGACTCCTTGATCTTGTTCTCTATGATCGGAGCCAGATCGGTGTGGATGCGGAGATAGTTGTCGAGATGCTTGGCCACGAATTCATTGATGAAGGACCTGATGGTCGGCCCCCTGTCGATTTCAAGGGAACCGTCTTTCTCGTCGGTCTTGTATTTCTCCCACATATACGTGGAACCGAGCTTGGTCTTTGTCTGGCCCTCGAAGTTAGGTTCCTGAATCTGAATGCTGACAGCCCCTATTATTCCCTGGCGGCAGTCTTCCGGAGCGTAGTTCTTCTTGTAGAAGTCCTTGAGTGTCTTGGCTATCGCTTCGCGGAAAGCCGCCAGATGCGTTCCGCCGTCTCTGGTGTTCTGGCCGTTTACGAAGGAGGAGATGTTCTCTCCGTATGAGTTGCCGTGGGTGAGGACCACCTCAATGTCTTCGTCTTCCAGATGGATCGGAGAGTAGAGGGGAGTCTCTGACATATTCTCTTGCACCAGGTCCAGAAGTCCGTTCTCGGACTTGTAGGCAGTGCCGTTGAGTACCAGGGTCAGCCCTTTTTTAAGGTAGGAATAGTTCTTCACCATAGTCTCCACATAGTCCATATGGAACTCGAATCCTCCGAACATCTCATTGTCCGGGGTGAACACTATCAGGGTCCCGTTTTTCTCGGAGACTTTGTCTTTCGTTCCGCTGTCCTTCAACTCACCGCGCCCGTAAAGAGCCCAGGAACTGCGTCCTTCTCTGAATGACTCGACGTAGAAACTCTCGGAAAGGGCGTTGACAGCCTTCGTGCCGACACCGTTCAGACCTACGGATTTCTTGAACACCTTGTCGTCGAACTTTCCTCCCGTGTTCAGCTGGCTTGTCGCCTTGACGACTGACCCGAGTGGAATTCCCCGTCCGAAATCCCTGACACTGACTTGTTTGTCTTCGATGTTGATCAGAACCTTGGCTCCGAATCCGGCGGAGAATTCATCGATACAGTTATCTACGATCTCCTTTAGGAGGACGTAGATTCCGTCTCCGGGGTTCGCTCCGTTTCCAAGCCGTCCGATGTACATTCCCGGACGGCGGCGGATGTGCTCGACGCCTTCCAGAGTCTTTATCTGTTCGTCAGTATATTCCGTATTCTGCTGTACTGTTGCCATTCTCTGCTGTTTGTCTTGCCCTCTTCAGGTACAATCAGACAAATTTACGACTTTTTTTCGTGAATCTGAAAATTCAATCCTTTAAACGGGTATATTTGTATTTGGAAAGGTATTTGCAAGGCTCCTTTCAGAATAATAGCAGACAATGAACAGATTCCTCATAGTTATTTCCATTTTACTTGGACTGACGGCCTTCAGCCTGAGCGCTTCCGCCCAAGGCTCGAAGGACAACAATACCTTCGGCAGCATAGTGCAGATGGACAAGACGATACACGATTTCGGCGATATCCTTCTTTCTGACGGTCCGGTGACGGCGACCTTCTCAGCCAAGAACGTAAGTGACAAGCCGATGGTGATATACAGCGTTGTCTCTTCCTGCGGGTGTACGGACGTGGAATGGACCAGGCAGCCTGTAAAGCCGGGCGAATCCGGGACGATCAAGGCCACGTACAGCAACGATGAAGGCGGCTATCCTTTCGACAAGTCCCTGACTGTGTATTTCTCAGGAATAAAGCAGCCGGTAATCTTGCGACTCCGTGGAGAAAGCCACGCCAAGAAACTGAGTCTCAGCGAAATGTTTCCGATAAAGTTCGGTAACCTCGCATTCAAGAAGGTTGACATCAAGGGCGGCAATCTTTCCCAAGGCCAGCAGAGGAGCGGCGAATTCAATGTAGCCAACCTCGGAAAGAAGTCCATCGACGTTAAATTCACCGGGGTCAGCAGCGGGCTGTCAATCAAGATTTCTCCGAATCCGGTCCCGGCAGGCTCGACTGCCAAAGTGACATACACGGTCACGGCTGACCGAAGCCATTGGGGCAAGAATTATTATTATGCAACCCCCATGATCGACGGCCGCTCCTACAAGGCGGTCGTTGTTCCTTCTGGCGATGAGTTTGTCGCAGCAGGGACAGAGGCTGTTGTCGCCGATGCCAATCCCGAACTCGGCGCCGGAAAGTCCCGCATCGGTGTCTTCACAATCACGAAGGAGAACTTCGCGGACTGGACAAAGGAGCAGCGGGACAATGCTTCAAGGCCGATGGCAGATGAAAGCACCTGGTCTTTCGGAAAGGTAAAGGCCGGAACGACGGTCAGCGGTTCCTTTTCCATTGAGAATCAAGGCAAGTCCGCATTCAGGCTTTACAAGGTGGATTCGGAGAGCGACCGTCTGACATCCGCTCCCTTTCCGGATCTGGCTCCAGGAAAGAAGGGCGACCTTAAAGTCACTCTCAACACCGCAGGTCTCCCGAAAGGGGAGTGCCTTATTGTCCTGACTTTGACCACCAACTCGCCTCTTCGCCCGATTATGAATTTCTTCGTGACAGGCTGGATCGAATAATTTTCCGGAATATTCCTTATGCTTGAAGTTTTATTGGAAGCGTTGCGCGGCGCGGTCTTGGTCTCCGGGCTGGTTGTCGTGATGATGATGTTGATCGAGTCGTTCAATGTCGAGTCGAACGGCCGTATATTCAGTTCCCTGCGTAAGTCCGGCTTTGCTCAGGTCTTCGTTTCGGCATTGCTGGGTTCTGTTCCCGGATGTGTCGGAGGCTTTGCTGTCGTGTCCCTTTATACGCACAGGATGCTGAGTTTCGGAGCCCTTGTCGCTATGATGATCGCTACTGCCGGTGATGAGTCATTTATGATGCTGGCAATGTTTCCCGGCAAGGCCGCATGGCTGTTTGCGATTCTGTTCGCCATTGCTGTCGCCGTAGGTCTGGTGGTTGACCGTTTTTCCGGAAAGCCTCTGCCTACCCGCCTTGAAGATTCCTATGAACTTCACACTGACGACCACCGCCACGGAATGTCCGTTGAGTCCGGGAGTGACGCTCGATCCGGTTTATCTGATAAGAAGGACACTGCGGGACCAAGTAAATATTCCAGACACTACGGCTGGAAGAGACTTGCTCTGTTCTTTGGTGTGGTTATATTCCTGATAGCTCTCCTTTCAGGCCTTCTTGAGGAGGAAGGTCCTGAGCCGGAAGGGCTTAATCTGCTTAGAGAAGAGTGGATGTTCTGGCTCTTCGGCATCCTGAGCCTCGTGGTTTTGGCCGCCATCATTTTCGCTTCCGACCATTTCGTGGAAGAGCATTTATGGGAACATATCGTATGCAGGCACCTGCCGAGCATCTTTGCCTGGACATTCGGAGTTGTTCTGGTGATCGTCCTTAT
>CAYFVE010000031.1:0-13189 GCA_964346605.1 uncultured Muribaculaceae bacterium
CGGGATGTAGGCATTGACCTCCTTGGAGTTGGTAAGGCGTACCCTGGCCACCTTTCTCATAGCTGAGTTAGGCTTCTTAGGGGTCGTTGTGTAAACACGCAGACAAACGCCTCTCTTCTGAGGGCAAGCTTCCAACGCGCGAGACTTGCTCTGTGTGACAAGACTCTCACGTCCTTTGCGAACTAGTTGTTGAATTGTAGGCATAAATGATTGTAAATCTATTATTTATGTTTCTCCCCAAATAATTTGGGGCTGCAAATTTACTGAAATTTCTTTAATTAACAAAGATTTGAACAAATTGATTTATAAAACAAAATGATGCAATCCGAAGAAAATCACTATCTTTGAGACACTGCAACAACTATCATCACCTCTATGAAATCAATAAGAACGATCTTGACAAGCGCTGCACTCCTGTGCAGCATTTTCGTGTATGGACAACAGAAGGCCAACTACGCGCTGGCTGAGAGATTCTCGGCAAAAAAGGTAGGACAGATGGTTTTCTCGACCCAAGTCACCCCGAACTGGTTCAAGGACTCCGACAAGTTCTGGTACAAGTGGAGCACCTCAGATGGCACAAAATACTACATCGTGGACCCTGTGAAGGGTTCGAGGAGCGAAGTTTTCGATATGGAGAAGCTAGCGATGCAGATCACCGAGCAGGTACGCTATCCATTTGACGCCCAACACATCCCGATCAGAGATCTGAAGCTAAAGGATGATAAATATTTCATCTTCAACATAGTATCCGGACTCAAGGATGACCGCGACACGACCTGCTTCAAGTACGACATCGCCACTCAGAAGCTAGACACGACCTCCAAGGAAGAGAGGCTTTACCCTGCTTGGGCATCCGTCTCCCCGGACGGCAAGACCGGCATATTCGCGAGGAACTCCAACCTCTGGATGATGGACGAAGAAAACCTTAAGAAAGCCGCCAAGAACGACAAAGACAGCACCATCGTTGAATATATGATCACATCCGACGGCATCCGCCAGTACGGCTACGGCTACGGCAACTATTCCGGCGACAACCAGACCGACACCACCAAGCGCCAGAGTGTCGGCGAACTCGTATGGTCCCCCGACTCGAAGCGATTCGCCACGATGAAGTGGGACACCAGGAAGCTAGAAGACCTCTGGGTGATCAACTCAGTCGGCGGCAAGAGGCCAAAACTGGAGACCTACAAGTACCAGATGCCAGGAGAGCCGGGCCCGAAAGGTTACCTCTATATATTCAGCATCAATGGCGACGGTGCTGACTGCCACGAGATCAAAATCAGCGCATTCAAAGACCAGGACATAACCCTTCTGGGCGCGAAGCGTGAGGCGGCCGACGCATACAAGGACTTCCGCAGCAGGAAGTGGATGGGCGATGAGACAGGCTTCTACCTCATCCGCCAGAGCCGCGATCTCAAGAGGCTCGACCTCTGCTGGGTCGGAGTTGACGCAGACAGCACTAAGAATATAATAGAGGAAAGGGAGAGAACCTACATAGAGTACCGCAACCCCGAGTTCACCAAGGACGGCAAACAGTTCGTCTGGTGGTCAGAGCGCAACGGCTGGGCAAATCTCTACCTATACGACAAGGAGGGCAATGTCAAGAAGAACCTGACCGAAGGCTCCTTCCACGTCGAGGACATCCTCGGCATCAACGAGAAGGAAGGCTATGTCCTCCTGAGCGCCTGTGGAGTCAACAAGGACGAGAACCCTTATCAGATGCACACTTTCAGAGTTCCTCTCGCAGGCGGATCAATGCAGCAGCTTGATATGGATGATATGGATGTCCTCTCAACCGCCAGCGATGACGCCAAATACTTCGTTGCCAACTACTCAAGGGTTGACTGCAAGCCTGCAGTCGCCCTCTTTGCAGCAACAGGAAAGAAGATCTTAGACCTCGAGGAAGCCGACTTCAGGCTCCTTCTCGACGCAGGCTACAAGTTCCCTGAACGCTTCAAGGTCAAGGCTGCCGACGGCATCACCGACCTCTACGGAGCAATGTACAAGCCATTCGACTTCGACTCGACCAAGGTCTATCCGATCGCCGACTATGTTTACCCGGGTCCTCAAGTCGAGGCCAACAACATCTCATGGAGCAAAGGATTCACAAGGACAGACAGGCTGGCCCAACTCGGAATGATAGTCATCACCGTCGGCAACCGAGGCGGACACCCTAACCGCTCGAAGTGGTACCACAACTTCGGCTACGGCAACCTCCGCGACTACGGTCTCGAGGACCAGAAATACGCCGTGCAGCAGCTTGGGGCGAGATATTCATTCATCGACCTTGACCGCGTGGGCATCCATGGCCACTCAGGTGGCGGATTCATGAGCACAGCAGCCATCCTGACCTACCCTGACTTCTTCAAGGTGGCAGTCTCATGCGCCGGCAACCACGACAACAGCATCTACAACCGCTGGTGGAGCGAGCAGCACCACGGCGTCCTGGAGAAGATCAACAAGGGCGACACCACGTTCGTATATTCAATCGACAAGAACCAGGATCTGGCGAAGAACCTAAAGGGGCACTTGATGCTCTGGACTGGCGACATGGACAACAACGTGCACCCTGCCAACACTATCCGTGTAGTCGATGCCCTCATCCGCGCCAACAAGCGCTTCGATATGATGATCCTTCCCGGCCAGCGCCACGGCTTCGGCGACATGAATGAATATTTCTTCTGGCGCATGGCCGACTACTACTCCGAGTGGCTCATCGGCGACTCCGAACGCGCAGAAGTTGACATCAAGGAGCTGAACAACGACTAAGGCCCATAACCTTACTTCAAAATCTTATCTGCTTCAATTGTTGCTTTGATCAGGATGTATGGTCCGCCGCCGTGCACGTCAGAGTCCCAGGTCATGGTCACAAACTTCTTGTTGTCAGACAGTTTGAATTCCACTTTGGCCTCGTTCTCATAACCGGTGTCCCAACCGATGGTGAGCCAGCTTGACTTTGGATCCCATGTCCAATCAGAGAAGATCTGTGTGTCTTCAACAATGTTGACATGGCCAGATTTCAGGAATTCCAGATGAGCCTTTCCCTGCTTCACCATCTGGATGAGATCGTTTTCTCCACCCATCGTCCAAATGGAGCCATTTTCACTGTACTTCGAAGAATAGGCCTCTATGTTCCAAACAGTACCGGCCAGTTCAACCTTTGTCCAATCAGGACCTTGCTCTTCCTTCTCAACAGTATCTTCCTTACTGCAGGAGCTTGACATGATACCGACCATGGCTATCGCCATGATGGTAAGGATTGATTTCAAAAGTCTTGTTTTCATTTGTTTGATTATTAAAAGTTTACATTTCCCTTTCAGTTATTCCTTCACGCAGCGGACGTACATTCCTCCAGCCTAGCCATTGTAGCCCCTTGCGTCAACCATAGCGTTCTCGACAGACACATAAGACGCATACAAGCCATTAGGCGAAGAGCACCAATATCCACCATATGAATTACGGTTTCTGGCATTTCCAAGTGAGCTGTTGATTGAGCCTGTAGCAGGTAAGAAAAGGGCAGCTTCCATTCCTTCTGAATATTCTGCTTTACCACATAGCCATTGGCCATTCTGTCCATAGATCTGATACCATTCTGAGAATTTCTTTGTTTGCCCACCGATGAGTTTGATATACTCAGCCAAGGTCGGTACTCTCCATCCTTCAGGACAAGGGTCATACTCGGTTTTGGCAGGAGATGTCTCCGTTCCACTGTTCCAAAGAGTTTTATCCATAGTGTCCAACCAATTGCCGGATTTCATATAGTAAACATTTGCATTGGATGCGCTCTCCCCTTCCTCTTTGGTAACAGGTCCTTCAACCAAGCGTGGAGCCGTTTCAGTTGTGTAATCCTTGCCATCATTGTAGCCCTGGCCATACTTTCTTCCCCACTGGTAAGCGAGACCGAGAGGATGTGTCTCATCGGTGCCACAGTTAACCGGCGCCCAGATGACTCCTTCAATGGTAATTCCTGCACCATAGTTCTTTCCTCCTGAGACATAGTCGTTCAGCCCTGGCTCAGGGTCATTGTTGCCCGTGTTCGTGTCGTTGTTGCCAGAATTTCCGTTCCCTGCAGAAGAATCCTTCACACAGCTGACCGACTGTCCTTTTGACCTTGATCCGCCACCAACACCAATACTTTCAGTGTTATATAACAAACAATAAAAAACAGCATAGACACCAGCAACATTTGAACTCCAATAGTAGCAACTTAAGCCACGTTCGCCGCATTCACCATCATATCCGTCCCTCTGCCCTGCCGCAGGCAAGAATATGGCATCTTGCATGCCTTCGACATATTCAGCATTACCACATACCCAATGACCCAACAATCCGCCATACTCAACAGGAGTCAAAGGGTATTTCTTTGTATTACGGCTCACAAGGCTTTCAAATTCAAGTTCTGTAGGTATTCTCCATCCCTCAGGGCAAGGATCATTTGTTGTCTTGACCGCATTGGACTTTGTTCCAGAATTCCACAGAGCATCGTCCAAGACTGATGACCAATCATTGTTGAAGGCACGTTTTGAAAGATAGAAATTATCCTTTTTCTCTTCCTTCTGTCCATCTGCAGGTTCGATTCTTTCGTCGACAAGAGCAGGTGCGCTCTCCGTCGTAAAATCATTGCCATCATTGTAACCCTGGCCTTTCCTTCTTCCCCACTGATAGAGAAGGCCATAAGGATGACCTTCATCTGTTCCGCAGTTCACTGGAGCCCAAATCACACCTTCGATGGTCACACCCTTACCGAAGTTCTTTCCATTTTCAATATAGTCATCCGCAGATGGCTCATCATTACCGTTTTGATCATCACCACCTTGCACAGGATCGTCGTTTTCGGAAGGATCCTGAGGTAGAGCCGTGATCTCAATCTCTTCAATTGCCTTCTTAAGTTCATCAAGAGCTCCGATGATTGCCTCAACTGCCTCTGCATCGGACTTGTTGCCTGCCTCAACATCTGCCTGAAGGTCAGCAAGAGACCTTGCAGCATTCTCCAGCTTGGTTTTGATGCTGTCAAGCACTGTGCTGCAATCAGGAATGTCGATTTTTTCAATGCTGCTCTTTATTGATCCGAGGGCTGTATTAACTGCATTGATGGCGCTTTTGTAATCCGGAATGGCCTTGATTGCACTCTCGATAGCACCGATCTTGTCACTATAGTCAGGAAGATTGGAAATCGCGGTCTCAATGGCTTCAAGCTTTGATGAATAGTCTGGGAGTGCAGCAATAGCCTGTTCCAGAAGATCCATCTTCTCTTCCATTGAAAGGGTCTGTGCCTCAATCATTCCCTCGATTGCCTCAAGTTTCTCAGCAACGGTTGCAGAACTACTCTCGATCATATCCTTGATCTCTCCAAGCTTCTTTGCGAGGTCGGCATTCATGTTATCAATTGCCTCAGCGATCTTGTCACCCATCTCATCCATCTTCAAGGCCCCGTCATCAACGGCCTTCTGCAAAAGGTCAAACTTCTCTTCAAGAGAAAGTGTCTGTGCCTTGATGATGGCCTCGATTGCGTCAAGCTTGGTTTCGATAGTCTTGTTGACATCGCCAAGGAGGTCTGCAAGTGCCTTAAGCTTGGCCTCCTGCTCACCGCTCATCTTGTCGATGGCGGCGGTGAGCTTCTCAACGGCCTGTTCCTTCTTCAGTGTTCCATTTTCAATAGCCTCAACAATCTTGCTGAAGTCGATGTTGTAGTTGACGCTGGCATTGATCTTCGGTGACTCATATTCACAGGAAGTGAACACTCCTCCCGCCAGGATGGCGACAGCCACTGCAACGCCTGCACTCAATATGTGATTAATTCTTGTTTTCATTTCAGTTGGTTTTCTTGTTATTATTTGCCGAATGAGAAGCGGATCATTGCCGCAGCCGATTCAGTGAATGCCGGAAGGTTTTCGTTCTTCTGGGCGAGCCAGCCCCCTTTCAGGCGAAGCCCGAGGGCGACATTGGAAGCAACCGCGAACTCGGTTGTCAGGGTCAGAGGCACATAGACTGAGTTTGCACTGAGATGCTTTGAGCCAGACGTGACCCATGCATCAAAATCGAACCTTGTCTGGTCGCCGTTGACGTCCTTGACAGACGATCCCATGGCGATAGTGTAATCAGGTCCGCGGGCGATCATCTCACCGACTCCGGTGCCGATAAGGAGCCCCCAACGGCCGCTGAGGCCGCCCAGGAAGTCATATTCAGCAATCAGGTCAATGTCGTGGTGACGCATTGAAATCTTGCGGTAAGCGAGGCCGTCGGCCTGCAGGGAAGAGAACCTCTGTTCGCGGAGGATCTTTGAATATGAATATCCAAGCGAAACCCGCCAGTTATGGTTGAAGCCGAAGGTGACTCCACCCCCGTCAAGGCGTGAGACAGCCATTGCCTCCGGTGCGGCGATGCTCTCCGGCATCTGCCCGCCATTCCCCATTGAAGCACCCGTCTGGCCATTGACCGACCATCTCTGCGCATTTGCGCTGAGACCCGTCAAAACGGCAAGGACGATGCAAAGGAATATGTGTTTGTACTGTGTCATGATGCTATCTGGTTTTATTCGCCTTCATAAACAACGTTCTTCGCTTTGATATTCCCAATCGAACCCTCAAGGCTGATTGAATAGAGTGTCCAACCGGAAAGGTTCAGGAAAGAAACTGTTCCCTTGTTGAGTTTGTTGCCTTCATCGCTCAAATAGTTAGATTTGAAGATTATTTCTCCACTTGAGACTATTGGAGCATCCAGACGTGTGATCTTGTTGTACCAGCAATTGATATACTTGATTTTCTTGCATCTAAGGGCATCCAGGGATGTCAAGCTGTTACCTTGGCAACTAAGATACTCAAGCGAAGTATTCTTGCTTATTTCCAACGTTGTCAACATGTTGCTGTCGCAATAGAGATTCTTCAGATTCACGTTATTTGTGACGTCCAAGGACACAAGATTGTCCATTGAACAATTTAAATAGGTGATATCACCCTTCAGAGAAATGTTCTGGGATGTCACTGAATACTTCTTTTCAATACGGCCATTTTCTTTTGTCTGATAACCTGTTTCTGTCAAACCGGTGACAACTGCCATACCTGCCTCCGCCTCAGAAGCGAAAACGAGAGTAAACGCGTCACCAACCGAATTTCCAGTGATCATCGAAATGACAGATTCCCCTACTGCCGATTGTCCCTCGTCCTGAGGGTCCGTGTTCTGTCCACTCGTTCCACCAGTTACCTCAATACTCTCAATGGCTTCCTTGAGCTCATCAAGTTTGTCAAGGAGATCAGAGATCGCATCAGCATTGCTGTCGTTACCTTCCTTGACGTCACCCTCGAGTGCAGCGATTGACTTTGCAGCAGCCTCTATCTGGGACTTGATCGAATCAAGTGCAGATGTGTAATCAGGAATTTCAATGTCGTCTATGGACTTCTTGATATCATCCAATGACATCTTCACAGCATTAAGGGCATCAGCATAGTCAGGCATCTGGCCGATTGCCGTTGCGATTGCCTCGATCTTGTCGCTGTAGTCGGGTAGATTTGCGATTGCCTTCTCGATTGCTTCCAGCCTTGAAGTGTAATCAGGAAGGTTGCTGATGGCATCTGCAAGAGCATCCATCTTCTTCTCCATTGAAAGAGTCTGGGAATTGATGACACCTTCAATCAAAGCAAGCTTCTCCGCAGTTGTCTTGGATGTGCTTTCAATGATACCCTTGATTTCGTCAAGCTTTCCGGCCATATCCTTGTCCATGTTGTCAATCGCCTGGGCAATCTTGCCACCCATCTCATCAAGTTTCAGTGTCTGATCATTGAGAGCCTTGTTGAGGAGGTCAAGTTTGCCTTCGAGAGAGAGTGTCTGTGCCTTGATGATAGCCTCGATTGCGGCGAACTTTGTCTCAAGGGTATTGTTTGTTGAACCGAGCTGATCGGCCAGGGCCTCCAGTTTTGCGCCCTGGTCTACGTTCATTTTATCAATGGCCTCCACAAGTTTCCGGATGACCTGCTCGGTCTTGAGTGTGCCGTCGTTGATCGCGTTGATGATCGTACTGAAGTCGACGGTGTAAGAAACGCTTGCCGTGATCTCCGGGGCGTCAAACTCACAGGCAGTGAAAAGTCCACAGAAAGCGGCTGTGATGGACATTGCCATTCCGATACCAAGAATTCGTTTAGTAATGCTTATCATTTGTATTTGGTTATATAGTTATTCTTTTTTCAGGGCGCCAGGCTCTGGTCGTTCGTCTTGTATGCAATAGTTGGCTTTGTTACGTCTTGTCCTTGCCCACTTCATCAAGCGTCGCCAAGGATTTATGTCCTTGGAGAAGTCAACCTCAAGGATTGATCTGTCACCGAATGTTTTTGTGGTTCTCCGTGTCATTTCGCTTGCAAAAATATCCTTGACCCGGCCCGAAGACAAGGACAAAAATCAATTTTTTGTGGACAAAACTTAAAAATATTGATTATAGCCAAAGAACAGACGGTTTGCAAGTTTACCGTAAGATGACCGCCATGATAAGGAAATAACCAAGACGAAAGGATATGGAACCTGTAAGAGTATTGCTACAGCTGCAAGGATTGTCCAAGTCGGCAGGACTACGCACTGATGTCAGTCCTCAATCCTTAATGTTATCTCTTCGTCGTATCAAAAAATGATCAACCTTCAGCTACTTCGCTTTTCGGCACTCTGAAGGAGTAATTCCGTATGTCTTTTTGAAGAGACGGGAGAAGTACTGCTGGTCGAGGAATCCACACTGCGAAGCCACGTTTCCAAGTGGAAGTCCATAATCGGAAACAAGGAGGTTCTTCGCCCTCGAAAGGCGAAGTTGTGTTGCATACGCCTGCGGAGTAAGACCTGTCACGGACTGCACTTTGCTGCGTAGTTGATACAGGCTCATGCATAACTCGGAAGCAATCGCGGCGATGTCTGTCTGGCCGTTCTCAATCTGCTTCTCCAGAATCCCGACGACCTTGTCCATAAACTCCTTGTCGGAATTGTTTACAGCCAATTCCGGCTTGACGTCGCCGCTGAAAACCGCCTTTGAATATTTCTCCCTAAGCAGACGCCTCTGTTCCAGGAGCTTTGCAACACGGACAAGAAGTTCCTGC
The DNA here is from genome assembly GCA_964346605.1 of uncultured Muribaculaceae bacterium. Classification (GTDB taxonomy): domain Bacteria; phylum Bacteroidota; class Bacteroidia; order Bacteroidales; family UBA932; genus Cryptobacteroides. Next base: position 9,069 of record CAYFVE010000031.1, read on the forward strand.
TCGTTGAACGGCTTGTAGAGGTATGCGTCCGCACCAGCCTCCAATCCTTCTATCTTGTCTCTTTCGGTACCCTTCGCGGTAATGACGATGATAGGGATGTGGCTTATTATCGGGTTGGAACGAACCCTCCGCATCATCTCATTGCCGTCCATCACAGGCATCATCAAGTCGGAGATGATGAGATAAGGCATCTCCTCGAGCGCCATCTTGAGGCCCTCTTCGCCATTGCTGGCATAACTTAATGAATATTTCTTCGTCTGATCGAGCACGGTACCGATATAGAACGAGATGTCCGGATTGTCCTCGACGATAAGGATGCGGGTTAAAGAAGTCACTTGGTTTGTCGAAATACCCGTTGTGGTTTCTGATACCGGACTCCCGGACGTTTCTGCGTTCACCAAGTTTGTCGAATTGCCGGCTGCGGTAGTCTTGGCGACTGAAAAACCCGCCCTGGGGCCGATGTCGGCAGCAATACGGTGAATGTCGTACCTTTGCCAAGGGTGGAATCGACAGAAATCTTTCCTCCGAGAGACTTCACGATCTGATAGACAAGCGACAGTCCGACACCAGTACCAATCTCCATCGAATTATTGCTCTCCTGATAGAACTCCTCGAAGATGTGCTCCAGAGCTTCCTCGGAAATACCCTTTCCTGTGTCATAGACCTTAAGTTCAAGGTAGCCATCAGAAACATCAGATGTCAGCGAGACATTTCCACCAGAGGCTGTGAACTTGATCGCGTTCGATATCAGATTTCGCATTATCTTCTCAAAATAGTCAGGAACATAGTCCATCACCAAGGAAGGATGTTGCGGAGTGTAGGTCAAGTCGATACCCTTTTGTTGTGCCAGGCTGGCATAGCTCTCCGCCAGCATCCTCATCAGAGGAACAACATCTCCTGTCTTCCAGTCTGGCTCCCCGATCGCAGAACGGATCTTGGAGATGTCCAGCAGCTGGTTGATGAGCGTCAGCAGGTTCTCTCCCTGCCTTGTGATCGCCTCGCCGGAGTGGATGTAGTCTTCCTCCTTCAAGGAGCCGTCCTGATCTTGCGGCTTAAGCCAAGGATGACGGTCAGAGGGGTTCGGAACTCGTGCGTGATGTTGGTGAAGAAGTTGGTGCGGACCTTGTCCAACTTGCGCTCCATCTGTTGCGCCTTTGCCTTCGCCCTGAAAGCATAGGACAAGGCAAGCAATGCAAAAGTCAACAGGACTACAATCAGAAAAGCTACAATGGTTATGTACTTCGCACGCCTTCGTGCAGCGGAATTCTCAGCCTTAAGCCTGTCGTTTTCGTACTTCGCCTCCATCTCCTGGAGCAGTTCGCCCGCCTTCTGCTGCGAGTACAGATTTATGTAGTAAACGCACTTCTGGTGGCTGTCCACCGCCAGATCCTTCTGGTCAGTCTCCGAGTAAAGCAGAGTCAACTGGTCGTAAAGATTGGAGATTGAGATGTAGTTGTTCTGATTGATGTCCTCGAGAGCCTTAAGACAATATTTAATTGATTCTGAATAATTTCCATTAGAACGAAGCAGGCGTAGGTGACCGTAGATAGACTTAGTGGAAAGGTCGCTGTCCGAAGAACCAGCTGCATATTCATCGCCCCGTTTAAGGTAGTCCTCGGCTTTGGAGTAGAGCTTCTTGTCCAGAGTCTTGTTCCAGCGGTTTTTATTGACGTAGATTTCCGAGAACATATAGCAGACCTCGGCCAGAAGATCTTTATAATCAGAGGATTCGCTGACAGCATAGGCTTCTTCGAGGTAGACAAGGGCTTCGTCGTTGCGGTTGAAGTCCTTTGAGGTTTCCGCGTAGGAACAGACTCTGGATTTGGATATGAGGGACGAGACCAAAGGGTGGTTGAATCCACCCTTGCGGGCAATTCTCTCTGCCTGAACGGCGTGGGCCCAACCCTGCTCGTCACGGCTGGTCTTGATGTCGATTCCGGCCATCAGGCAGAGCGCCTCAGCCTGGAGAGAATCAAGGTCGTTGTCAGCGGCTATATTGCCTGCTTCGATGGCGAACGCCATCGCTTTCTCGAAGTCCTGGATGGAGATGCTGCTTGCACAGGACTCCAACGCTTCCAGACACCGGTCCTTTGCCGGTCCGGATGCAGAGGCAACGGCAGAAAACAGGACAAAAAGCAGGATGGTTAAGGCTGATACACGATTTTTCATCAGAGACAAAAATAGTGAAAAAAGAGATTTACCGCTATCGGCTGTAAAGCTGTTTTTCAATAACGAGCCTCTTCAGGTCGCTGCCGTACTCGTACTCACCGACGTCGATCGAGTCGAGAAGGTAAAGATCCGTGCCCTTGAAGATGGTCCCTTGGGCTACAGTGCTGATCTGCAGAATCCTGTCTATGGATTCCTTGGGTATGATGAGATGGCAAGGAATGATGTATGCAATCGGATTGCTGGCAACGGCGTGGGCTACCGCGCGTACACCCTTAGGATTGTCGCACATCTGAGCCAGCTCGCTGTAACTCATAAGTTTCATTCCGGTCTTGGAGTCTGAATGGGTCAGCGTAAACAACTGCTTCCATACCTTGATCTGAAAGGTGGTGCCGATAAGTCTGAGGTCCTCCCACCTTGTTGCTAGGGAAAGTTCAGCCAGTTCGTCCATCCCGATTTTGGATACAGTGATTTTCGAAACCGACGCGGCCGGAAGAGAGGCGACATATTCCGAGACCTTCGGGAGCTGACGGAAATCGGTCCCGACCGAAGCGATCTTTCCGTTGATACGCGTGACAACCCAACTGATGTCATTTTTTGCCATAGCCCTTTACCTTTTGTCTCAATAAATATCAGAAAAACATTTCAAAAAAACAAATGACCGTGGGGGTTAACTAACACGCCAGCAACCAGTTAAACACCCCCTCTCCCCCGCCCAAACCGGGGAGAACGGGTAAGCAAGGAGCTGAGAGTCAGTGCTTTATCCCCCACACTAACTTTCAAGGCAGCGCAGGAAGAATTCTTTCTCCGGGGAGTCAGAATTGGATATGCGGCCCTTAAGGCGCCAGATTCGGTTGTAGATGACGTTCTTCTCTTTCTCCATAAGTGTGGAGATGGTCGTGCTGGAGAATCCTGAAGCGGCGAAACTGTAGAGCAGGAAATCTTCCTGCTTCCAGCCGGGGAACTCTTCGCGGAGTTTAGTCATCACTCCGTCGCGGGTACTGTCCAGCATCTCTTCCAGGGCTTTCTGTGTTTTCCGGTCGCTTCTCAGTCCGCTGACTATAGACTTGACTTCCTTAAGGATCTTAGGCTGCAGGTTGTCTGTACCCTCATAGACATAATACTGCTCACAGAGGCGCTGAAGGGCGTCGAACTGCAGGTTGGATCTGTCGGATGGAGGAAATCTGGTAGCGGCCAGCTGTTTCTGGAGATCCTCGGCCAGGGACATAAGTTTCTCCCTTTCAGCAGTCTCCTCTGACAACTTACGTTCTTGGGAGCTCCTGAAATACAGATAGAAGGTTACCAGCGAAGCGATGATCAGGACGGCTACAAGCAAAAGCAGACGGAGACGCGTCCTGGCAGCCTTAAGTTTTTCCGCCTGAGAAGCGGCCTTATTCTCGATGTATTCCCTTTGGCTGGCGGCTACAGCCTCCTCCAAAGCGACGGTATGTGCCTTGTTGGAATATTCCGTGACCTTCTCAAGGGCGGCAAGGGCCAGTCTGGAATCTCCATTTCTGGCCGCGATCTGGTACTCACGGAACTTGACGGTGGCGGCTTCTTCGTCCCCTTCCGCGGCGACCCGTGCCTCCAGCAGCCATCTCCAGGACTCTTCCTTCTCCCCAATCAATGAATATGCATACGCTAGAATACCCTTGGCAGAACAACTGAGAGGGTACTCCAGTTCGTTCGCAGCGCGGCCTAGAAGGTCAATGGCAAGGACAGGATCCAGGGTGTCTTTGCTGACTGCAAGCTCGGCGTAGGATTCGAGACAACGGGCTTCCAAAAGAGTGTCCCTGAGCTCGTGAGCGTCATAAAGCACACTTTTGAATATTCCCTCAGCAAGGTCGTCCTTTCCAAGACCGGCATTCGCGCATCCTATCTCCAGAATGGTCTGCAGACTTTCATTCGGCCTTCCTATAGCCCGGAATGCCTCTCCAGCCCTGGACAGATAGGAG
>CAYFVE010000031.1:13199-21151 GCA_964346605.1 uncultured Muribaculaceae bacterium
TATCCGCAGCCTTGAAGGCATATTCGAGAGCCTGGGTGTATGTGACGATTGCGGCGGAGTAACTACGGTCGTTGAACTGGTTGCGTCCGAGGCAATAGAGCGCCCGGGCCTTCTGATCATCGCTTCCGTGCTTTTCAAACCATACCGTCATCCTGGCCACATCCCTTGTGTCAAGGGTATTTACATAACCGAGCCTTCCCTCAACATCGTCAAGGACTCCTTCCATCTGTCTGTCAAGGCCTGTGGAACAACCTGCCAGCATCAGGAATACCGCAGTCAGGAAGAGAGGACTACGCATCGGCATCCTCCCTCCAACCCTGGGCTTTGATCGGATGCTCGAGGCCGTCCGGGGCGACAAGAACGGTACCCGCTTCCGTTTGAGCCAGATGGCCGATTATGTCGAAAGTCTGAAAATCGCGGCGGAACTTCTCCGCGGAAAGGATCGGGACAGTGAACAGAAGGCGGAAGTCTTCACCTCCGTTCATCGCCGCTGAAACCGGATCAATGTCCAGCTCTTTCCCTACAGCGAAACTGTTGCCCTCGAAAGGAATCTTATCAGCGTAGATCTTGACGCCTGATCCCGAATCTCTTGCCAGCCTTTTCACAGCATCAGAAAGACCCCTGGAGACAAGGTAGCCGTACGAAGGATATATCTGAGACTCCTCAAGCCGGCTTACCACATCCGCCGGAATCTCCGGCTTGAGATAACTGCCGATCAGCATCCTGTACTTCTCAAGATCAGGCTGCGAGGAATCATCCTTCGTCCTTTCGAAACCGCGCTTCTCCCTCTCCAGAATCTGCTGGCCCAGGAATGCCGCCCCAAGGCTCCCGGACACGCAAATCAGGTCCATCGACCTGGCCAAGGCAGTGCGCCCCTCCGTGAGCTTGTATTCTTCTCCTACCGCCGACACGCTGATTGTCAATCCGTTGGGAGAAGGGACGAGATCCAGGTCAACAGAATTGAATCCGTGTTCCTTTGCAGCAGCCACCACTCCGGACCAGAGGTCTCGAGTGTGGCTGAAATCCAGTTTGGAGGAAAGTCCCAGTCTCACTGAAAGCATTCTCGGATGAGCCATTCCGGCATAGAGTTCTCCGGTGACAGCGACAGCGCACTTATAGCCGAGATGCTTGAGAGGGAAATAGATGAGATCGAAGTCTATGCCCTCAACGAAGATTCCGGAAGCCGTCCTGACACGGCTTCCGGCCTTAGGGACGAAACCGGGATGCTCAGGGTTCTTGAATCCGCTTCCTTCGAAAAGCTTTGCAATGGCCTCAGCCTTGCCGTAGTCACTGAATGTCTCTTCCGCCATAAAGAACAAATTTAACAGTTATGTAAGCAAAATTAGCACATTTTGTTAATTTTGTAGTAATTCTAAAACAAAAGGATATGAAAAGAATGATTCTCGCTCTGGCGGCCGCACTGGCGCTCCTACCGGCGAGTATGACAGCGAGAGACAAGGGACCTTCTGGCCTGAAGGTTATCTCCTATAACATACGCAACGGTGAAGCGAACGACGGCCCGAACTCATGGTCTTACCGCTACCCCGCGTCAGCGATGATGATAATGGACAAAATGCCGGATGTCTTCGGTGTCCAGGAAGCCTATGACTACCAGGTGAGGTATCTTAAGGAATATTGCAAAAACTACAGCGGAGTCGGCGTGGGAAGGGAAGACGGAAAGAGCGAAGGGGAACAGACGGCGATCTTCTGGAACAAGAAGACGGTCAAGATGCTGAAATGGGGCTCCTTCTGGCTTTCTGAGACTCCCGGCAAGCCTTCTGCCGGATGGGACGCCGCTTGCAGACGCACAGCCACCTGGGCGCTGATGAGTGACAAGAGGAGCGGAAAGAAATTCTGCTATGTCAACACACACCTCGACCACCATGGATGGGAGGCCAGAAGCAAAGGGCTTGGACTCATCATTGAAAAAATAGCCGAAATCAACCCCGAAGGGCTTCCTGTAGTCCTTTCTGGAGACTTCAACATGGAGATAGACCGTCCGGAACTCGACGTACTGAAAAAGAAGATGAAGAACTCCCGCGACGTCGCGGTCAAAACAGACCATCTGAACACCTACAACGCCTGGGGCAAGGAGAAGGAATGCCAGCTGATCGACTACATCTGGTTCGACGGTTTCAGCTCCTGCACAGAGTACGAGACGGTCACGAAACCTTACTACGAAAGAACTTTCATATCCGACCACTTCCCGATAAGCGCCGTGCTTATTTTCTAATTTCTAAGGACTGAATCAGACCCCTGAAGTGATGAAAGCGAATCCCGGAACATACGCTGTCGTCTTCGTGACATTTATTGTCGCGGCGCTTCCTGTCTTCGCACAGGAGGAAGTTTCACAGAAACTTCTCTTGCAGCAGCTGGACGAGGCGATCGGCAATGCCGGAAGATACGTTTCCGACAAGGAAGTGCGCATAATGAGCATTGAGAACACACTTCACTCCAGAGGTGTCTCGGAAGAGAAGCAGTACGAGATCTACGGGCTGCTTTTCGACGAGTACCGGACCTACAACTTCAACAAGGCAGTCGAAGCCCTGTCCAACCAGAAAACTCTGGCTCTGACCCTGAAAGACAGGTCAAAGATCAACGACATACTCCTCAAGGAAGCTATGCTGAACACCGCAGCCGGAGAATATCTGGAAGCCAGCAACATCCTCGAATCCATAGACACCACGGTATTCACCAGAGAACAGGAGATCGAATACTGCAACGTGCGCCAGCGCTTCTGGAACGACTACCAGGAGAATATGAACGCCGACAATGAAGACGGCTTCCGGATGCGCGACTGGTACCGAAACCGCGTTATGGATCTGGCTCCCCCGGGAAGCGAGTTGAGCCAGTACATCTCGGTCCTCCAAAGCATCACGGAGGGCAACTATGCCCAAGCGGACTTCATCAACCGCCACGCCCTCTCCAAAATGAATCCCGTGAGTCACGAATATGCCAACCAAGCCTATTATCAAGCACGTATCTGCGAGTCTCTGGAACGTCGGGAGGATATGGAGAACTGGTTCATCCGCTCAGCCATCGCCGACATCAAGACAGCCACCAAGGACAACGCCTCCCTGATAAGCCTGGCAAACGAACTCTTCAAGGACGGAGACCTGGAGCACGCCTTCAATTACACACAGTTCTCCTTGGGAGATGCGATATCCTTCGACGCAAAACTGCGCCAGTGGCAGATCGCCGCAATCCTGCCGGCAATCCAGAAGGGATATTCAGACAATCAGGCGATCCACCAGAAAAGGACGAGGGTCTTTCTGGTCGTGCTTTCTTTTCTCGCGTTCCTGCTTCTTATCTCCTCGTTCGGTTTCTACAGGATGTACAGGAGGCAGAAGGAAGCCAACCGGAAGGTCGAGGAAATGAACAACAAGATAAAGGAGAATTCCGAGGCGCTTGCGGACTTCAACAGCAGGCTCAAGATAATGAACCGGGATCTGACTGAAGCAAACGCAGCCAAAGAGGAATATATCGGCCTGTTCCTTTCAATGTGCTCCGACTACATCGACAAAATGAAGGCCCACCTTACAAAGACCAGAAAAATGGCCCTGGCGGGTCAGTACGACAAGATTCTGGCCGAGGCGTCTTCTCTGCAGCTGGTGGATGATGAGCTCAGAAGTTTCTATGAAATGTTCGACAAGGCCTTCCTCAAACTATATCCTAAATTCGTGGAGCAGTTCAATGACCTTCTGAAAGAAGACTCCAGGATTGAACTGAAGAAGGGAAAGCTTTTAAATACTGAACTCAGAATCTTCGCCCTGATCAGGTTGGGAATAACACAGTCCTCCGACATAGCATCGATGCTCAGGTACTCCACAAACACAATCTACAACTACAGGGCGCAAATCAAGAACGCCTCGCTTGGAGATCGTGAAACTTTCGAGGACAGGGTTAAACTTATAGGCAATTGAGGCGGTTAAACATTTTAAAGTGGACAACAAAACAGGGTGGATTACATATGAAATTCTATGGACAATCCACTTTTTATTTGAAGATCTATAGTATTATTCTTCTAATAACCAAGTATTTTCATAATTATAAAAACGTTCCATAGTCCACTTAAAATTAAATAAATCGTTTAATATCAGGACTTATCATCCACTAATTTGATTCCGCATCAATCGTTTAAATAATTATTATTCAATTATTTATATAACTTCAAACACCCCACCTTCCCCTATTTTCAGGAGGAGGTTTCTTTTTTTGATTCCTATTGATACATTTGTATCGAAAGACCTCCTATAAGTGGATAATTTCACATATTAATACTACCATTTAACTCTAAAATCACATGAGTAACAACATTCTCAGGCAGCTTGCACTCACAGTCATCTGCCTTCTCGGGATCGGCTCGGCGGCCGCTTGGTCGCAGAACATCCAGGTATCAGGTGTCGTACTCGATGAGAACGGCGCCGGAATGGCTGGTATCGGAATCATTCAGAAAGGCACTGCGGGAAGTACCATCAACGGCGCTCTCTCAGACCTGGACGGAAACTTCCAGATCAGCGTTCCCAACGGAGCGGTCCTCGTATTTCAAGCATTAGGCTATGTTCCTCAGGAACTCCCTGCAGCGGAGAAGATGAGAGTAGTCCTCGAACCGGACAGCGAAATGCTGAACGAAACCGTAGTCATCGGTTATGGCGTACAGAAGAAGAGCGTAGTCACTGCCGCGATTTCCTCAATCACATCCGACGACCTGAAACTTCAGGCCAACAACAGGGTGGACAATATGCTTCAGGGTATGTCCTCAGGTGTTCTCGTAACCCAGAGTTCAGGCTCTCCCAACGCAGGCTCACAGGTCCGCGTCCGCGGAATCGGAACCATCCACAACTCAGACCCTCTTTACATTGTGGACGGAATGCCGGCCGGAAGCATAGACTACATCAATCCAAACGACATCGAGCGTATCGAGGTCCTCAAGGACGCAGCATCAGGTGCAGTCTATGGAGCCCGTGCAGCAAACGGTGTCGTCCTCGTTACTACAAAGAAGGGCAAGGCCGGCAACGCCCAGGTAAGCTACGACTTCTCCTACGGCATTCAGAACCCTTGGAGAAAGCCAGCTGTCCTCAACGCCACTGAATATGCCATTATGATGAATGAAGGTATGCTCAACGCCGGAAGCGCTCCGATCTATGACGACCCGTATTCGCTCGGTGAAGGCACCGACTGGGTCAGCGCCGTCTTTGACAAGAACTCTCCTGTTGTCAAGCACAATGTCAATGTGATAGGCGGAACCGACAAGGTTGACTACAGTATCTCCGCAGGCTATCTTACCAACAAGGGAACCATAGGAGGACGCTTCGGACGCTCCTACTACGACAGGGTCACGATGAGGGAGAACATCGGAGTAACCCTGTTCGATCTGTCGGATGAAAGGAACTGGCTCAACAAACTCACATTCCGCAACCAGGTTTCCTACGCGCACATAAAGTCTCAGGGCATATCCACCAACTCCGAGTACGGCTCTCCTCTTGGATCCGCAATAGGGATGTCCCCTCTTGAGGCAATCTACGCGACCCCTGAGGATGAGGCAAGATACCAGAGCCTCTACCCTGCTGGCTATCCTTTCATCATCAGGGACAAGAACGGAACCGCCTATTCAATCGCTGACGCAGGCACTTACAACGAACAGGCCAACCCTGTCGCCATGCTGGACCGTCCGGCAGGGCACAGCAGCACCGACAAGCTCGTCGCCGGTCTCAACACTGAACTTCAGCTCATCGACGGCCTCAAGTTCCGGAACAATGTCACCCTTGATCTCGCCTACGTCTATAGCCACAGTTACAGTCCGGAATACTTCCTCACATCGAAGAACTACAAGTATGACACTGTCACATCTTCCACCACCTACGACAAGAACGGCAATCCTACAGTGACGGAAAAGATCAACTACGGTTCAAGCACAAGCCAGTCAATGAACAGGTACTACACCTGGCAGGTTGAGAACATCCTCACCTATGACAAGAGCATCGGCAAGCATACTGTCAACGCCGTCCTCGGCCAGTCAGCAATGAGAAGCACCAGCGCGAACGTAGGTGCCGAGGCCAACGGTCTCACCTTCCCTTATGATGAATGGAAGATCACAGTCAACAACACTCTCGGACAGCGCGAGAACGGCGACCGCAACGGTTGGGGCAGTTGGAACTCCATCCCTTACAGCCTCATTTCCTACTTCGGACGTATCTCCTACAACTATGATGAACGATATATGGCGGAAGCCACAGTCAGACGCGACGCGTCCAGCCGCTTCGGAAAAAACAACAAGTGGGGAACCTTCCCTTCTTTATCATTAGGATGGAATGTCAAGAACGAGGCCTTCCTCCAGAATGCAGCATGGCTTTCAAGCGCAAAACTCCGCGCATCATGGGGAGTCAACGGCAACGACAACATCGGTGACTTCACCTATGCGGTCTATACTTCAGCCAACAACAACTACGTGTTCGGCTCCGGAGGAAACTCTTCAGAAGCAATCAACAAGGGGGTGAAGCCTTCCGGCCTTGCAAATCCTGACGTGAAGTGGGAGCAGTCAGTCCAGACAGACCTCGGCCTGGATCTAGGCTTCTGGGGCAACAGACTCACCGCCACAGTGGACTACTACAACAAGAAGACGACCGGTATGCTTCTTTCAATGCCTGTCCCTTCATACGCAGGTGACTCCGCTCCTACCGGAAACCTTGGTGATATGGTCAACAGCGGTCTTGAGTTCGACATCAACTGGAGAAGCAATCTCGGCGACCTCAACTACGGCGTCAAGTTCAACGCTTCCTACAACCACAACGAACTCACTTACCTTGGTGACGACGCAACATATCTTACTGGTTCAAGCCACAAGATCGGTACCCTCACAAGAGGTGAAGTCGGCATGCCTTTCCCTTACTTCTACGGTTGGAAGACTGACGGTGTGTTCCAGAACTGGGACGAGGTCAATTCCTACACCAACGCAGACGGCGGACTCATCCAGCCAAATGCACAGCCTGGTGACTTCCGTTTCGTGGATGTTGACGGCAATGGCGTCATCAACGACGACGACCGTACGATGATCGGCAAGGGTATTCCTGACTGGACCTTCGGTTTCACTCTCAACCTTGAGTGGAAGGGCTTCGATTTCAGTATGCTGCTTCAGGGACAGTCAGGTGTTCAAGCCTACAACGTTACCGCGCACGGACCTCTACTATATCAATCTTCCTAAGACCATCCTCAACAGATGGACAGGAGAAGGCTCAACCAACAGCGCACCTCGCTTCGCGTTTGATTCTGCGAACGAGAACTACAGGGCATCCGACTACTGGGTAGAAAACGCATCATTCCTGAGGGCGCGGAATGTTCAGTTTGGGTACACCCTTCCGAACAGCATCACCAGAAAGGCGGGCGTCTCACGAATGAGGGTTTATGCCCAGGCAGAGAATCTCTTCACCTTGACAAAGTACTCTGGATGCGATCCGGAAGTCACCGGAGGCAACTCAGCTTACGGCACCGAGGCCGGAATCGACCGTGGAGTTTATCCTCAAAACAGGACCTTCACGTTCGGTGTCAATCTTAATTTCTAATAATTGGACAAGAATATGAAAAAGATACTCACAGCACTTTGTGCCCTTTCAATACTGACGTTATCTTCCTGCAGCGAGGATTTCGTCACACCGGTGCACAATTCATCCGAGCCTCTTGAGGAGTACTTCAACACGGAGTCCCGTATGTTCGAGAGTCTCGTGGCGGCTTACGATCCGCTCGAGTGGTTCGACTACTTCTACCAGTACGACAACCTCCATCTCATCTCAGACGTGATGGGAGACGACATCAACGCCGGAGGATCCAGCGAAGGTGACCAGCCTATCATTGTCAAGACACACTACTTTACAGTGACTCCGACAGACTGTCCTAACCAGATCTGGACAATAGCATATTCAGGGCTCAACCGCTGCTGCGTCGTGCTTGAGCACGTA
>CAYFVE010000032.1:0-20773 GCA_964346605.1 uncultured Muribaculaceae bacterium
TCAGGAGACCATCGGCGAGGATCCGTACCTCACCAGCATAATGGGTGTCGAGACCGTAAGGGGTATGCAGGGAAACGACGACAAGTACTATAAGACGCACGCCTGCGCAAAGCATTACGGAGTCCACAGCGGTCCTGAGCCTCTCCGCCACAGATTTGATGTCAGTGTCAGTATGAGAGACCTTTGGGAGACCTATCTGCCTGCATTCAAGGCTCTAGTCACAGAGGCAGACGTACAGGAAGTCATGTGCGCCTACCAGCGCTACGACGGTCTGCCTTGCTGTATGAGCAACAGGCTTCTCGAAGACATCCTTCGGAACAAGTGGGGCTACCAGTCCCTTGTCGTCACAGACTGCGACGCAATCAACAATTTCTACACCAGAGGACAGCACGAGACCCATCCTGATGCAGTTCACGCTTCCGCAGATGCAATCAAGGCAGGAGCGGACCTTGAATGCGGCAACAGCTACGTTTCACTCATCGAAGGCTTGGAGAAGGGTCTCCTTGTCGAAGCCGACATTGACAAAGCTCTACGCAGAGTACTCAAGGGACGTTTTGAACTTGGTATGTTCGACCCTGCCGAAATGCTTCCGTGGGCAGACTTGGACGAAAGCGTAATCAGCAGCGAGGCTAACGACGCCCTCGCCCGCAAGGCGGCGCAGGAGTCTATGGTACTCCTCAAGAACGACGGAATACTTCCGCTTTCAAAGTCTGTCAAAAAAATAGCTGTCGTCGGTCCTAACGCCGACAATGCGGCTATGCTTTACGGCAACTACGGCGGAACTCCTGTCAAGGAGCACGAGCGTTCTATACTTGACGGAATCCGTATGGCGGTTCCGAACGCTGAGATAGTTTACTCCGCAGCCTGCCAGATAGAGGATGAATACAACACAATCGATCATATGCCTGACTTCAACGAAGGAGAAGGTATGAAGGTTGAATTCTTCGAAGACGGCAGAATCGGAGACAAGCCTTCTGTCACGAGATTCTTCAAGGAGAGCATCAACTTCAGCACTTTCGGAGCCTACGGCTTCTCTGAAGGTGTAGATGCAGCCCATGTGGCCGTCAGGATGACCGGAAAAATCGTACCTGACTTCACGGGCGACCTCAAGTACGTCATATCTTCGGACAACGGCTACAAGCTTTTCATCAACGGGAAACTCTTCGAGGAAGCTGGTCCTTCCGCAAGAGGCTTCGGAATGAGGAGAGGCTTCGACTACAAGTCAATACCTGCAAAGGCAGGAGAACCTCTTGACGTGGTCGTTGAATATATCCACGGAAACGGTCCTTTCGCAATGCTTTCAACTCAGTTCTGCGAAAGGAAACTTGCCGAGTTCTCAGACCTTGCAAGGCAGGTTGCCGACGCAGACGCGATCATCGTCGTAGGAGGCATCACAGCATCCCAGGAGGGAGAAGGCGGAGACAGGACCTCCATCGAGTTCCCTGCGGTCCAGAGCACCCTTGTCAGGGCTATGCACGAAACCGGAAAGCCTGTCGTCCTTGTCAACTGCTCCGGTTCGGCACTGGCATTCACAGCCATCGAATACCAATGCAACATCATCCTTCATGCCTGGTATCCGGGCCAGGCAGGAGCTCTCGCCCTCGCAGACATCCTCTTCGGTGACTACAACCCTTCAGGCAAACTCCCTGTCACCTTCTATGCTTCTACATCCCAGCTCCCTGAGTTTACTGACTACAGGATGGAGAACAGGACATACCGCTACTTCCACGGCACACCGGAATTCCCGTTCGGCTTCGGTCTGAGCTACACGACATTTGAAATCGGCGAGGCTGCTCTTTCCAAGTCTTCGATAAAGGCCGGAGAAGGACTGGAAGTCACAGTTCCTGTCACCAACTCAGGCAAAATGGCGGGTGACGAGGTCGTCCAGATCTATGTCAAGAGCATCGACAATCCTGACGCTCCGATCAAGTCCCTCAAGGGCTTCCAGAGAGTGAGTGTCAAGCCTGGCCAGACAATCTCCACAACGATTTCCCTAAGACCTGATTCATTCGAATTCTTCAACGGCGAAGACGACCTTGCCGTAATGCCCGGCCGTTATGAAATCCTCTACGGAACATCGTCCGCGGATTCGGATCTCAAGTCACTTGATCTTATTGTAACGAAATAGCATCCTGATATCCATAACACAATGAAGAAGAGCACCATAATGGCGATTGCAGCAATAAGCTGCATCGCCTGCGCTTCTCCGGTCAAGGAAACAGCGACTGAGACAAGAGTGATCGAAGGTGGCGGCACAGGCCCTTTCAAGGCCGAACTAGTCACCGAACCCGCTCTTGAGGCCCACACCATCTTCAGACCGGCGGATCTGACTCCGTTCGGAAAGAAAAATCCTCTTCCGGTTCTGGTTTGGGGCAACGGCGCCTGCACGAACTCCCCTTGGGAGCACCAGAATTTCCTGAACGAGATCGCCTCCAACGGATTCATAGTGATCGCCACCGGCTATATGCCGCCGGAGGACGGGTCGCCATACAGAGGGGAAATGTCAAAACCGGAACAGCAGATCGAGGCTCTCGACTGGGCTGAGAAGGTCAATTCGGACAAGTCCAGCCCGTACTTCGGCAAACTTGATCTGGACGGGATGGCTGCGGCTGGAATGTCCTGCGGAGGTCTTCAGACCCTCTACAACTGCGCGGATCCACGTCTTAAAACCATTATGATCTGCAACAGCGGACTGTTCCTTGATCCTACGACAGCGATTCCCGGAATGCCAATGCCTTCCAAGGAAAAACTGGCGGAGATCTCAGTACCTGTGATATATATTCTCGGCGGAGAGACCGACATCGCCTACAACAACGGCATGGATGACTTCAACAGGATCGACAACGTTCCTGCAGTCGCTTTGAACTACCCTGTCGGACACGGAGGAACCTATCGGGAGCCATATGGTGGAGAATTCTCCATTCCCGCTGTAGCCTGGCTGAAGTGGCAGCTTAAGGGAGACGGTGAAGCCGCCGGAATGTTCGTTGGTGAAGACTGCGGAATGTCCCGTCGAAAGGACTGGACAATCGACAAGAAGAATATAGACTGATCAATCCCGTTCGAAAAGGTCTCTTGTATAAACCTTTTCACGGACATCATCAAGGACTCGGTCATAGCGGTTCGCTATGATCGAGTCTGATCTTTTCTTGAAGGTCTGAAGGTCGTTTACAATCTCGCTGCCGAAGAATGTGGCATTGCCTTCGAGAGCTGGTTCATAGACAATCACCTTCGCTCCCTTTGCCTTGATCCGCTTCATCACACCCTGGATTGAACTCTGGCGGAAATTGTCCGAATTGGACTTCATGGTGAGGCGGAACACTCCAACGGTCACTTCCTTCTCAACATCCTGATTCCAGGCGCTGGAGGCGGAATAATAGCCTGACTTGCGCAGGACTTGGTCCGCGATGTAGTCCTTCCTGGTCCTGTTGCTTTCGACAATCGCCTGAATCAGATTCTCCGGAACATCTTCATAATTTGCAAGAAGTTGCTTGGTGTCCTTCGGGAGACAGTAGCCGCCGTAGCCGAAAGACGGATTGTTGTACTGAGTCCCGATACGGGGGTCGAGGCAGACACCGTTGATGATGGACTTTGTGTCAAGACCCTTCATCTCGGCATACGTGTCCAGTTCGTTGAAGAAACTGACCCTCAGGGCAAGATAGGTGTTGGCGAAAAGCTTAACAGCCTCAGCTTCAGTAGTGCCCATAAACAGGGTGTCTATGTTCTCCTTGACGGCTCCCTCCTGCAACAGGGCGGCGAAAGTCTTCCCGGCCTCAACCAGATCGGGATTGTCCGGATCACGGCCGATGATTATTCTTGAAGGATAGAGATTGTCGTAAAGGGCTTTGCTCTCCCTGAGGAACTCAGGGGAGAAGATGATCTTCGGCACCACGATCCTGAATGTGCCGTCTTCCCGCCTTTCCCTGTAAGTGAATTTCTCTTTCAGAGACTCGGTGTAGCCGACAGGAATCGTCGATTTGATGACCATAACGGCATCTGTGTTGACCTGCAGAACCAGATCCACAACTTCCTCGACGTGTGACGTGTCGAAAAAATTCTTCTGGGGATCATAGTTTGTCGGAGCGGCGATGACGACAAAATCGGCGTCACGGTAGGCAGCCTTGCCATCAAGAGTGGCGGAAAGGTCGAGGTCCTTCTCCTCAAGATACCTTTCTATGTACTCATCCTGGACAGGGGAAACCTTGCGGTTCAGTTTCTCAACTTTTTCCGGGATCACGTCAACAGCTGTAACGTGATGCCTCTGACTGAGCAACGTAGCGATTGATAGGCCGACATAGCCTGTTCCGGCGACTGCAATGTTCATAAGATTCTGTCTATAGGTTTACACTGAAAGCAAATGTAACCAATTTATGCGGATTTCCCTATGTTTTTGTGCCACATTCCATAGACCTCGCTGACATTTCCGGCTGTGATGAAGTACTTTATTTCATTCTCCTTGAGGAAATTCATCAGGTGGGAGAACTCGTCCTGTGTCAGGATGGTCTGCACTTCCACCCTCTCCAGATTCGTGTAGCCGCCGCGAAGCGGGAAAAGACTACAGCCGCCGCCGAGGGTATGGATGATGTATTCGCGGATTCTCTCGTAGTCGTCCGAAACAATGCAGACCCGTTTCCGACGGTTGAGGCTGGCGGTGAAGTGGTCAACGGCGAGACCGTTTATCCAGGTCCCTATGAGGCCGGTCACGACAAGGTCGAACGGGTTGATCGCAAAGGCGGTACAGCAGATGATCGCCCCGGCCACAGTGACAGAAACACCGATGTCGAAATGGAGGTACTTGTTGACGATCTTCGCAAGGATGTCAAGTCCTCCTGTGGAAGCGTTGATGTTGAACAGGATGGCCTGCGCGATGCTGAGCATCAGGACGAAGCATAGAAGGTCCATCCACGGATCATTCATAACTGAAGTGTAGCCTTCCCTGAGGATCCTCTCGTACGGCAGGATCTTCTCCCAAAGCTCCATAAGAGGGCCGAGAATGAGTGCCGTGAAGACCGTCTTGGCACCGAATTCGTGCCCAATAAGAATCCAGGCCATAACCAGGAGCAGGGCATTGATGACAGTGACTATGAGCGAAACCTTTGCAGCGATTCCAGCGCCTTGCAGAAGTGTCGAGATGACAATGGAAAGTCCGGAGATGCTACCTATGATCAGTTTGCTTGGAATAAGGAAATAGTACACACCGGCGGCACCCACGGCCATACCAAGGGTCATAATAAAGAGCTCCTTCCAGAACTTCAAGGTACCCAACGGCTTAATAATTTCAGAAATTGCAGGCATATTCGGTTATTGTTTTGCATTATATCTACAAATATGATAATATTTTTTAAATAAAACCACGGATATCAGATAGAATTGAAAGCAATTTTACATTTTTGAATCACCTCTTTCAATTTTTCGCTGAACAAGCATTTTATTATATTTGTAAATTGTAAGCGTATAGATGAACAGCACTATGGCTGACCGTACAGACCTGGCAATCAACATAGGAGATATCGTCAGCAGGCGTTCCGGAAAGAGACTTCCGGGATTCGTCGTGTGGTGGATGGAAAAATTCATTCACCAGGACTTTGTCAACTCTTTCCTGACAAAAGGCTACGAAGGGGTCGAATTCTGCACGGAATGCTTGAAATATTTGGATGTAACCCTGGATGTCAGAGGTGCGGACAATCTCAACTTCCCGGAAGGCGCAAAAGTCACCTACGCTTCCAACCACCCTCTCGGAGGAGCGGACGGCATCGCCTTGATCGGGCTGATAGGCACCCTGAAGGTTCGTCCTCTCAAACTGATGGTCAACGACTTCCTGATGAACATCAAGGGACTTGCGCCGATGTGTGTCCCCGTCAACAAACTTGGAGGCCAGTCAAAGAGCCTTTCCGCCCAGGGGGACGGTATATTCTCAAGCGGTTCGGACATCATCATGTTCCCTTCAGGAAAGTGTTCCAGAAAAATTGACGGCAGGGTACAGGATCCGCAGTGGAAGAAAACTTTCATCACGAAAAGCGTGGAGAATGGACGCTGGATCGTCCCGATACACTTCATAGGGGAGAATTCCAGGCAATTCTACCGTGTGGACGGACTCTGCAGAAGGTTCGGCGTCAAGTTCAATGTCTCCATGCTGTTCCTTCCGGGCGAACTCTACCGCGCGAGGCACAAGAAATTCACAGTAATATTCGGGGAGCCGATCCCCCCTTCCCGCTTCGACTCGTCCAGGAGCCCGCTGCAGTGGGCTGATACGATCAGGCAGGAGGTTTATAACCTACAATGAAGATGGAAACCATCATAGACCCTATCGATGTCAGTCTGATCAAGGCAGAACTGACTCCGGACAAGAAACTGGGAGACACAAGCAAGGGAGGCAACGAACTATACGTCGTCACCTGGCAGGATTCGCCGAATGTCGTGCGCGAAATAGGACGGATCAGAGAGGTATCCTACCGAGAGGCCGGAGCAAGTTCTGGCAAATCCATCGACCTGGACGAATATGACACAATGGAGAAGCCGTACAGCCAACTCATAGTCTGGGATCCGGAAGCGCAGGCCATCATCGGAGGCTACCGCTTCATCCTTGGCTCCGACGTCACACTCAAGAAAGACGGACAGCCTAAGATCACCTCTTCCCATCTGTACCATTTTTCGGACGAATTCATCACCGGCTACCTGCCGCACGTGATGGAACTCGGACGCTCCTTCGTGTCTCCGGACTACCAGAGTTCCAGAGCGGGAGCAAAATCCATCTTTACTATGGACAACCTCTGGGAAGGAATAACATCGGTTATACTCGAACATCCGAAAACAATCTATTTCCTCGGAAAGATGACCATCTACCCTTCCTACGACAAGACCGCCAGAAATCTGATCATACACTTTCTCAAGAAGCACTTCAACGATCCGGACTCCCTTGTTCGCCCCAAGAACGAGATAAAGGTCTATGAAAATGCGAAGCTGATGGACCTGATCCTGTACGAAAACGATGTACGCAAGGACTACCGCCTGCTGAAGGAAGCGATACGCCACCTCGGGACGAACATTCCTCCGCTCGTCAACTCCTACATCAACACATCCTCAACCATGAAGATGCTTGGCTCCTGCGTCAACGACGAGTTGGGAGATGCGATAGAGACAGGAATAATGATCTGTTTCAATGAGATGTATGACGACAAGAAAACCCGTCACACCCAGGCGTTCATCGACAACCGTATCAAGAACCTCCGCAAGCGCTACCCGGGCCTGTCCCAGAACATAGACCAGAAATTCAGCGACCACATCGAAAAGCGTCGCCTCAAGGCATTCAGAAAATTCCAGGGGAAAGTTTCAGCAAAGAATTCCCCGGACATCGAATTCCTTTAGAGCGGTCAGATGACCGTCTTGAGAGCCTTTACAGCCTTGTCCAAGTCCTTTTCATCTACCACAATCGAAATGCTCAGCTCCTCTCCTCCCTGAGCGGCGGCGATGATGTTTATGCCGGCGTTTCCGAGGGCGGTGTGAACCTTCCCTGAAATTCCGGGAACATTACGCATCCTGTCTCCGCAGACAGACACGATGGCGACCTTCTTGTTGTGGATCATCAGGTCGTCGATGGTAAGGATGTGCTTTTCGTCTATCAATGAACTGATGGCGTTGATCGCCCTTACGCAGTCGGCGTTCTTGACGGCGAATGAGATGCTGTATTCAGATGAAGACTGGGATATGAAGCGGATGTTGATTCCGTTTTCCGCTATGGTTCTGAACAGGTCGGAAGAGATGCCGACGGTGCCGAGAAGCCCGCTTCCGTAAACAGTGATCAGGTCGAGATCCGTGTCGCATACGATTCCGGTGATGCTGTTGCCTTCATTCGCTTTTGCAGAGATGATTGTCCCGGGGATCGACGGAGTCTTCACATTGGATATCACGATTGGGATTCCGGACTTGACGGCAGGCCACATAGCGGCCGGATAGAAGGCGGCGTCGTCTGAAGAGCAGAAATGTGCCGCTTCCTCGTAAGTCATCCCGGGTATTTCCTGAAGGCTTCCTGTTCTGTTGCAGAAAACCACGCTCTCGCAATTGAGAGCGGAGGCGATGGTTGTCGTCATCAGGTCCGCTCCTCCCCGGCCGATCTTGACGATATAGCCGTCGTCAGTACGTCCATAGCCTGCGGAGACTGCAACGACTCCGCCTCCCGCGCACCGGCCCTTGATCTGCACAATGGTCTTTTCCCAATCTACTGTGATCCTGCCCTGATCCTCCTTGCAGGACATCAGGTTGGTGCCTTCGACAAGAAGTCCTCCAAGAGAGTCCGCGACGAATTCCGCGCAAAGTTTGGCGCACTGATTCATCACGAAGTCCTCGATAGAATCATAGATCACCCTGAAAGTAGTGGCCTCATCGAGATAGTTATCGACTGATTCAAGGGATTTGTTCACCTTCTTCCTGAAGCCGGCGCTGTCACTGAGGGCAAAAAAATATGTCCGGATTTCATCAATCTCGGCTTCAGCGCTGGCCTTCCTATCCAGTTTCTGCCTGATTACCTCCGACCATTTTCGGCTGACAGCCTTCTCCGGACGAACCGCGATGACACAGTTGTCTTCGAACCCCTTGAGACCGCCCTTGGCGACCTCCTTGTCCAAAACTATTGAGTAAACTTTCATAACACACAAATGTAATCAATTTTCCAAAAGATTATCCACCCTGTGTGAGAGTTTTCCGACACCGGCGCATCCTTCATTTCCGGGACCTTTCATATTCCTCCAAGGCCTTGAATGCCTTTGAAGAAAGGAATATTATTGAGATGACATTGATCCAAGCCATCATCCCCACTCCGATATCTCCCATTGTCCAGACAAGGTTGGCCTCCTTGACGGAGCCGAAGATTACGGCAGCAAGCATCACAATCTGGAGCAGCCTTATGAAAAACTTCTCCTTTTCAGGAGAGCATCGGCCGCTCAGGCTGCATAGATACATTATGCTGGATTCCGAGTAGAAGTAATAGGCCATTATGGTGGTGAATACGAAAAAGGCCAGGGCGATGCTGACGAAAACGCCTCCGAAACCTCCGAATACCGTGTCTATGGCAGCCTGGGTGTACCCTACATAGTTCGCTCCGAGTCCGGGACTGTTGGCGACAAGCATCTCTCCAGTCTCCGAGTCAAGAATATTGAAGGTGCCGGCGGAAAGAATCATCAAAGCGGTTGCGGTGCAGACCAGAAGGGTGTCCACATAGACAGAGAAGGCCTGGACAAGACCTTGCTCCGCAGGATGATCGACATCCGCGGATGCAGAAGGGATGGCACCGGTTCCCTGTCCGGCCTCATTGGAGAAAAGACCCCGCTTGACACCCATCGCAATAGTAGATCCGAGTATTCCCCCGCACAGCGGGTTGATTCCAAGAGCATTCGTGACGATGCTTCCGAGCAGCCCGGGAATGGAACGCCAGTTGACGGACAGGACTACAATGGCTATCACAAAATAGGCTACGGCCATAAAGGGCGTCACCACAGACGCCACCTTGGAGATCCTGTTGATGCCTCCGATGATGACAAGACCGATAAGGGCAGCAAGGGATATTCCGGAAATCAGAGGATCGATTCGGAAAGAGTTTAAAACCGCCGTGGAGACTCCGTTGGCCTGTACAGTGGTCAGCATCATTTCGCAGCCTATGATGGTCACAATGGCGAACAGGACGGCCAGCCATCGGGCTTTCAGGCCCCTGTCGATAAAGGAGGCCGGGCCTCCCCTGAATCCGCTCTTGTGTGGAAATTTGTATATCTGGGCAAGAGTGGACTCCACGAATGCCGTGGATGCTCCAAGGAAGGCTATTACCCACATCCAGAAGATCGAACCTGGGCCTCCCAGGGCGATCGCCGTGGCAACGCCGACGATGTTGCCGGTGCCGACCCGGCCGGAAAGGGCGATGCAGAAAGCCTCGAAGGAGGATACTCCCCTCTTCTGCTCCGGTTCTCTCTTCTTTCTGAAAAGAAGGCGGCACATCAGTCCGATCCTCCTGATTTGAACGAAGCCTGTGCGGCACGAGAAATACAATCCGGCCCCTACAAGAAGGATGACAAGGGCCGGGCTCCACACAATGCCGTTGACGGTATTGACAATCTTTTCCAACATAGACTGTAATTTACGAATAATTTGACTTGCCGCAAAATATTCGTAAATTTGTGTTTCAGATAGAAACATCTGATTCTATGAGCCAATTGCACGTAATCAATCACCCGATGATCCAGCACAAACTGACGATCATGAGAAAAAAGGAAACTGGATCCAAGGATTTCCGGGAGCTTCTGAATGAAATATCACTTCTGATGGGCTACGAAATCACAGAAGACATTCCTCTGGAAGACGTTGAGATAGAGACCCCTATCTGCAAGATGACGGCAAAGGAAGTCTCAGGCCGCAAACTCGCCATCGTCCCTATCCTCCGTGCAGGAATGGGTATGGTCGAGGGTCTTCACACCCTCGTGCCCGTTGCGAAGGGGGGTCATATCGGCCTGTACCGCCACGAGGAGACACACAAGCCGGTGGTTTATTACTGCAAGCTTCCTGACGACATCGAAAAGCGTATGGTGATTGTGACCGACCCTATGCTGGCGACAGGAGGCAGCGCCTGCGACGCCCTTGCCATGCTCAAGGAGCGCGGCTGCACGAACATCCGCCTTATGTGTCTGGTCGGTGTGCCGGAAGGTATCAGGAAGGTGCAGGAAGAGCATCCTGACGTGGACATCTATCTTGCAGCCGTCGATGAGCGCCTCAACGAGAACGCCTACATTGTTCCGGGACTTGGAGACGCGGGAGACAGAATCTTCGGAACCAAATAGCATTTCAGCCATTTCCATGGCTTTCTCAAGAACAAGACTTTAACAAAAGGGGTCAGCCTCACGGCCGACCCCTCTCTCAATACTAACTAATTATCCAAGTTGTTTCACTACTCGGTAGGATATCCGGGATTCTGATATAAAGCCTTTTCTTCTTTGGACATTTCCATTCCGTCAAGTTGTCCCTGAGGGATAGGACGAAGATAAAAATACTTCTCAATTGTCCTTGTGAACTTTTCAGGCTTATGAGACCCCCACGATGAACCGCTGATCGTGTATGATCCGGCGCGGTCTTCCCAAGTCTGGGTGCGTGCGAGGTCAAACCATCTGAAGCCGTCTCCATAGAACTCACGCATACGCTCGTCGAGGAGATAGTCGATAGTGATCGTCTCTGGGGTTGCGGCAACGAGTTCGTCGCCGAAGTCAGCTACATATGCTGTACGGTCATTGTTCTTGTAGGTCCAGTTACCTGCACGCTTGCGGAGAACATTGATCAGATTGCGGGCTGTGGCGTTGTCACCGACCTTGACCGCAGCCTCGGCTCCGGTAAGGTAGAAGTCAGAGAACTTCAGTACGTTGAAAGGACGGGTGCTGCCGGCGTTAGGGCTGCCGGTCTCAGTCTCGTGATTGTAGTCGGTTCTGTAAGATCCGAGTTTCCACAGGGCAGGGAAGGCGACGCGGCTGATACCGTTGAGGTCGAAGACATAGTCCGCGCGGCCCGCCACTGTACCTGCACCTACATTGGCGCCGTTCTTGTTGTCCTGCTTGTCAGGATATGAGATACCTTCGATAACTTCAGGAACATATGAAAGAACGCACTCTCCAAGTTTGATGCTCATACCGTTGGCTCCGGTAACAGTAGCGGCAGTATTGCCGGATTTGTTCCATGTACCATAGTACTTTGTAGTGAAGGTTCCGTCGAAACGTGAATCCTTGGTGATGTCCTGGCTTGTGAAAGTCCTTATGGCTTCGTGTGTAGGAGCCATACGCGTCCAAGGACGGCTGACTTCCTGGCTTGCCTCACGGACTACAAGGCCGACACCTTCGATGTTGAGAGTACCGTGGTTCCAGTTCATCATCCAGCCTGCGAAGTTGTCTGGTGCACCACCGCTACCATAAGTAAGGCTGCCTGCATTGTAGAGTTCGCTTGACTCGGTATGGTCTGCGTAGAGCATAATCTCCTTGTTGCGGTCGTTCTGAGCGAGGCTGACTTCACGGAATGTATTGCAGAGACCATAAGGACCAGGGTTGGCTATACCCTCCTGACAGAGAGAGAGTGACTGCTTGTAGTACCAGGCGGCATCGTGGCCGTCAAGGTCAGTGCGGCTGCACTCAGGATATGTTGCGATGCCCTTAGGATTCTCGAGCCACCATCCGAATGTCAGGTAAGCCTTTGCGAGGACAAGGCGAGCGACTTCCTTGGTGACAGTACCGGTGAGGCGCTGCTGCTCCGGAAGATCGTTGATTGCTGTAATAAGATCAGGGAAGACAGCCTTTGAATATACCTCCGGTACGGTGTTGCGAACAGAAGTTCTGGCAGGAGTGCTGTTGAACTGGAGTTCACCTGAACCGAGATCGAGCGGAACACCACCGAAAGTCTGTACAAGCTGGAAGTAATAGAAAGCGCGGAAGAACTTGGCTTCAGCGATAAGGGAGGCGTCAAGGCCTACGGCCTCAGCGTTCTCGATAATTCCGCTGGCTGTATTGATGTAGGTATAGACAGTTCCCCAGAGAGCGTCTGAGCGTGATGTGGATGCATTGAATGATCCTACACCTGACAAGTCGGCGTCCTTGAAGTTGCCGTCGGCCGACTGGCCGTATGTGGCTTCGTCAGTACCTGTTTCAAGGCTGTTGTAGTAGTAAGCCTGGCCGTACAGGTAGCGAAGTGAAGCATAAAGTGATGTCAGACCACCCTTCACACCTGCCTCTGTTGTGAAGAAGCCCGGCTCAAAGAAGGTCCTGGGCTCCTCCTCAAGTACTTTTGAGCAGGATGCTGCAAGAGTGAGAGCAGCGGCAAAACCACCAAGAATATATAAAATCTTTTTCATTTCGTGTTCGATTAGAAGGTAAGGTTGATACCGAAGAGATAGTTGCGGGTGTTCGGAGTGTTGGTTCCGATGACCTTGATCCTGGAACTGTAAGAAGCCACAGCCTGGTTCTCATTACCATTTGAGTTAGGTTCCGGATCGAGACCTGTCTCATTGTGGAAGTCGGAGAAGAATACGAAAGGATTCTGTGCTGTAGCATAGACGCGAAGCTTGTCGAAGCCTGCACGCTTGATCGCTCCGATCTTGTTGAAGTTGTAACCGAGGGTGATGGTTCCTATCTTGAGGTAAGAACCGTCGAAGTATGCGAGGGTGCTTCCGTACATTGGGTTGTCACTGCTGTTGAGTCCGCCAGGGCGAGGATATCTTGCGTCAGTGTTCTCTGGAGTCCAGTAGTCAACCTTTATCTGGCCGCGGCGACCGGTAAGCATATTCAGGTAACCGCCTGCACCGTGGAGTGAAGATACGAGGACACCACCGTGCTGGAATGTTCCGAGGACTGTGAGGTCGAGGTTCTTGTAAGCTACGCGGGTGTTGAAGCCACCTAGCCAGTCAGCCTCTACGCTGATAGGAACGCGGTCGTTCGAGTCGATGGCACGCTTAGGGCTGCCGTCCTCATTGTATTCACCGTGGTACTTGACCTTGATGTCACCAGGCTGTGCGCCAGGGGTCAGGATGTCCATGTACTGGTCACCTTCCTGCCAGAGGCCGTCATATTCATAGTCATAGAGACAATTGATCGGATAGCCTACGAACCAGCCGTTGCCCTTGTCCTCATCCTGGTCGGATGCAAGTGCGACAAGCTTGTTCCTGTTGGCGTAGATGTTGATGCCCGCATCCCATCTCCAGTCGCCCTGCTCAATGATTGTTCCGTTGAGAGATAGCTCGATACCCTTGTTGTGGGTGCTTCCGATGTTGGCCGTATAGCTGCCCACACCTGCCGTTGAAGGAAGACCGAGGCTCAGGAGGATGTCGTTGGTGTTCTGGATGTAGTACTCGATGCTGCCGTTCAGGCGTCCCTTGAAGAAGCCGAAGTCAAGACCGAAGTTCCACGTCTGTGAGTACTCCCAACCGAGATCTGAGTTAGGAAGGGTTGACACATAGTACCCTGTGTCGTAGGTGTCACCGAAGTTGTAAGGACGGGTTCCGAGAGAACCGAGAGTCTGATAAGGATTGATGGCCTGGTTGGAGGTCTCGCCGTAACCCGCACGGAGTTTGAGTTCGTCAAGCCAGCCTGCGTAACCAGCCATAAATGGCTCGTTGTGGATGTTCCAACCTGCAGAGATTGCAGGATATGTGTGCCACTGATGGCCCTTGGCAAGTCTGGAAGATGCATCGGAACGTACCGCTACAGAAAGCATGTACTTGTCCGCGTAGGAGTACATAAGACGTCCCATATAAGACACGAGACCAGCCTGCCAGTAGTTTGAAGAATTAGGGCTTACAGTGATGTCCTCGGAAGATGCGCGTCCGAGGTTGTAATAGAGGAACTGCTCGTTAGGGATGTTCTTTGCGGAAAGTCCGTTCTGGACATAGGTGGTCTGCTCTGCCGAGTACATCGCAACAGCATTGAGACGATGCTTGCCAGCGAAGACCTTGTCATATGTCAGAAGGCTCTCTACTGTCCAGTTAGTCGTTTCCCTCTGGCTGATTCCCGCAGTGTTAGGTTCTGTGGTGTTGAAACTGTTGACGCCCTGCCCTGTAAACCAGCCGCTCTTGTTGTTGCGGTAGTTTGCACTCACAGTCTCCTTGAATGACAGACCTTCAACTCCGGGAATCTTGACCTCCACATAACCTGTGTTGTATGAACCGAGGCCGAAGCTTTCGTTGACCCACCTGTCCTGAAGCTTCTCGATGTTGTTTCTGGTAAGCAGGTAAACCTGGTCGAGAGGCATTTCTGCGCGCTCGAGTTCTGTACCGTCAGCGGAATATGGGCTGAGGATAGGAGAAAGCTGGAGAACCGAGTAAAGACCGATCTGGTTGCCGTGGTTGCGGCTGTAGCTGGTGTTGGTAGAGAATCCGATCTTGAGCCAGTCCCTCAGATTCTGGTCCACACTTCCGTTGAGTGAGATACGGTCGTAGTCCTGTGTAGGGACGACAGCCTCATCCTTGAAGTAGCCTGCACCGAAACGGTAGCTTCCCTTCATTGTTCCGCCCACGACGCTGAGGTCGTAGCTCTGAACGGTACCTGTACGGTAGAAGAGGTCCTGCCAGTCCGTGTCAGTAGCATTGTCCTCATAACCGATCTTGTTGGTGAACTTGCCGGCCATTTCACGCATAGTGACATATTCAGAACCGTTCATCATAGGATACTTGATGGCATCCTTGAGTCCGAAGTAAGAGTTGAAACTTACCTTAGCATCCTGACCTGAAACACCTTTGTAAGTAGTGACTAGGATGACACCGTTCGCGCCACGGCTACCGTAGATAGCGGTGGAAGACGCATCCTTGAGGATGTCGATGTTCTTGATGTCGCCCGGATTGATGTCCGAGAGAGAACCCATGAAAGGAACTCCGTCAAGGACGATCAGAGGGTCATTGGAAGCGGAGAGGGATCTGTCGCCGCGGATTCTGATCTGCATACTCGAACCAGGCTTTGAGTTTGTCTGGGTCATCTGCACACCGGCGATACGGCCGTTCAGCGAACGCGAGACATCGTTAGCGGCTATCTCCCTGAGGTTGTCTCCACCCATTGTGGCAATTGAACCGGTTACGTCCGCGCGTCTGGCGGTACCATAACCGATGACAACGATGGCGTCGAGCGCCTGCGCATCATCGGAAAGGACTACATCTATGACGCTGCGGCCGGCTACTGGGATGGCCTGTGTCGTGTAGCCCATACAAGCCACCTCCAGAACATCTGAAGAAGACACGTTGATCGAGTAAGAACCGTCAGCGTTTGTGATCACACCGTTGGTGGTGTTACGCACTGCGACGGATGCTCCAACGATGGACTGGCCGCTCTTGTCAGTGACGGTTCCCTTGACATTGACATTCTGGGCTGCAGAAGCAAAAGGGAAGATCACGCAAAGAACCGCGAGTCCGATTAACTTTTTAAGCATTTGTTGCATAAATTAGGTTTATAAATAATGTTGAGTTGTTATCCGGAACAAATATAGAAAGTGATTTTACGGAAGCAAGTTTTCGATGTTACAGAAATTTCAGAATTTGTAACACAGGTAACAGACTCCGGCAAAAACGATACAGATTGAATCAAATTCTAAAGGTTAAAGTCGGATCTCTTTTGTTACTTTGTATTATGAGAAAAAGAATGCCGGCAATCCTGTGCGCCCTTTCGATTTGCGCCGCCATTTCAGCCCAGGCGCCGAGAATCTACACCTCGGAGTCCGGCCTGACCAATTCCCAAATCAATGACATCAGTCAGGACAGGGACGGCTTCATCTGGATTTCAACAGAAGGAGGACTGCTCCGTTTCGACGGTATGGATTTCGAGAGTTTCATGCATGACAGAGATGACAGCGCCTCGATAATAACCAACTCTGTCAACTTTTTCTACGAAGACAGCCGCGGCACAAAATGGATCGCTACGGCTAAAGGTCTTCAAACATTCGATTCCGAATTCAACACCTTCACCCTGTTCGATTTCAAGGACTCCCGCAGGCCGTCGTCCGACCAGTTTGTCAGGACCATAATTGAAATAAGGAGGGCAGACGGTTCAAGTTCCATTCTGGCCAGCACGGGAGGTACGGGAATATACGTAATCGACACAAAGACGCGCGAAATCGACAGGAAAGCAACGGAAACGATCTCCTCAAGCATTTCTTCGGACTATCCGGGCAAGATGTACATCGACTCCAGAGGAAGGCTTTGCGTGGAGAATTCCGAGGGAGGAAAGGACCTGATCGACCTGCGTACCCTGAAGTCTGTCGAGGGCGTACCGGACGCAAAGGATCCGGTGGACATCCTGAATGGAAGGGTGAAGGGAGTACACGTACGCGGCCTGAACATGGAAATCGGAGCCTCCAAGCCGAACTGCGCCTATGAGGACAATCAGGGCAACATCTGGATCGGACTCTATCAGAAAGGAATACTCGTCGTTCCGAAATCGATGTTCGGATTCACCAGTATGGATTTCAATTCCTGCATTATGGCGATGATCGTCGATGATAAGACCTCTACCCTTTGGGTCGGCAGTGACAGCGAAGGGCTTTTCTCCGTAAAGGATGGAGCCGTCACCTCCAACTATGGCAGGCACAACTCCCCTATCGGAGTCAGTTCCATTATGTCGCTCGCCATAGACTCCCGAGGAACAATCTGGATCGGTTCATACGGGGAAGGACTCCTGTTCCTTGAAAGGAACGGCAGGATAGTCGAATATCCCTGCGCAAAGGAGATTGGACATATCGCCATCAGAGCCCTGTGTTACGACAAGGCCAATGACAGGATGTACGTAGGAACATACGGAGCGGGGATGTTCATAGTAGATGCGGAAACGAAAGAGATACTGGGTAATGTTGACAATGACGACAACCGTTGGGTCAGTTCCTTCTACCTCGACCAGTTCGGACTCCTGTGGATGGGAACATACAACGGACCGGCAAGATACGACCCCGTCTCAGGCAGGATGACGATGCTGAACCTGCTAAAGGAAGGCAACGTGAGGGTTTACGCCATCTCAGGTGACGACAAGGGATCCGTCTATTTCGGCACCGGGGAAGGACTGTTCCGCTACAATGTCCAGACCGGTCAGGTCAGGCAGTTTCTCGAGGATGACGGGCTCTCGAACAATGTCGTAAGAGGCATAGCCTGCGTCAGTCAGGAAGAAGTATGGGCCTCTACGGCAAGGGGACTGTCCCGCTACAGCGCATCCAACGACAGGTTCACGAATTACTATTCATACGACGGGCTTCAAGGCAATGAGTTCCGCTCCGCTTCATCCTTTATTGATCAGAAAGGAAGAGTCTATTTCGGCGGCACCGGAGGATTGAGCTGTTTTATGCCGCAGATGGTGGACGGTGGAGGACACCACGTGCCCCAAGTCCAGCTGAAGGGTTTGACTATCCAGAACAAGTCCATTGAATATTCAGTCGATCTGGGGAAAAGGAACCTGATCGACAGGCACATCTCCAAAGCAACCAGGATCAAGATTCCGCACGGAGGGGATGTGTTCTCGATAGAGTTCGCCGTTCCTGAATTCACCGATCCTCAAAGGGTCGTGTATTCCTACCGGCTGAGCGGCTTCGATTCGGGATGGCAGTCCGCCAAGCCCGGATACCGCTTCGCGACCTACACGAACGTGAACCACGGACGCTACAGATTCGAGGTGAAGGCTTTCTTCGACGGGAAGGAGGATAAATATACATTCAGAAGCATCAGCGTAAGGATTATGCCGCCCGCCTACCTCAAATGGTGGGCCTGGTTGATCTATCTCCTGCTTGCCGGCCTTGTTGGCTGGACGGCGAGGAAAAACTACAGGAAGGAAAAGCAGCGGCAACTGGAACGCCAGGAAGCGGAAATCAAGGAGATGAAACTCGGAATGTTCACAAATCTGACGCACGAAATACGCACCCCCCTTTCGCTGGTGATGAATCCCCTGAAGAAGATAAGAGAGAATGAAATTGATCCGGACAAGAAGGACACCTACAATCTAATGTATCGCAATTGTCTGAGGATAAACCGTCTAGTAGACCAGCTGATGGACATCCGCAAGATTGACGGAGGACAGATGAAACTCCATTTCAGGAAGACCGACATAGTCTATTTCATCAAGGATATAATGAAGTCGTTCGAGCCTCTGGCAAACAGCAGGGGAATCGATTTCACAATCACATCCGACAAGGATGAAGCAAGTCTCTGGGTAGATCAGGGCAATTTCGACAAAATTGTGTTCAACATATTATCCAACGCTTTCAAATTCACTCCGGACAATGGAAGGATCAGAGTTGGAGTCCATTCCGGAGAGGAGGGAATGATGTGCATCTCGATATTCAATTCCGGAAGCCACATCGACGAGCAGTACAACACCAGGATTTTCGAAAGATTCTTCCAGATCGGACAGGCGGACACAAGATCAGGCTCAGGAGTAGGTCTCAATCTGACCAAGATGCTGGTTGACCTGCATCACGGAAGCATCAGTGTCCGCAACATCGGGGACGGGGTCGAGTTCCTTGTGAATATGCCGGAAGGCAAGGAGCACCTCACCGAGGATGAACTCAGCGAGACTCAGCACCATAAGGATCTGTACATCAAGACATCAGAAAGCCTTTCCGAAGCCAGGGAGGACATCACCTGCGTTGACAGGCAGGAATCCCGTCACGAGAGCGGCAGATACCTCAAGTACATCATCCTGGTAGATGACGAAAAACAGATCAGGGACTACATAGTCTCCGAATTGAGGGATCAGTACCGGGTTGAATCCTTTGCGGACGGAAGCGACGCATGGGCGGCGATAGCCACCAAAGTCCCGGACCTCGTGGTCACCGATCTCGTGATGCCGAGGGTGGACGGAATAGAGCTGTGCAGAAGAATAAGGCAGAACGCCACAACGGACCATATCCCTGTAATTATGTTGACGGGAATGACAGAAGAAGAGAATGAGCAGAGGGCAAGCGACTGCGGCGCGGACCGGTTTATGAAGAAACCGGTTTCAATCGAACTGCTTAAGAGCAACATTGCACAGGCGATCTTCTCAAGAGACAGCATCAGGGGGAAATACAGTCCTGCGTTCGTGTCTGACTACTCGTCAGTAAAGATGAAGTCCGCAGACGAAGAACTTATGGAGCGGATCAACACCGTTCTAAGGGAGAATTTCGAAAATCCTGAGTTCAATGTGGAATCGCTCAGCGAAATGATCGGCATAAGCAGAGTCCACCTCAACAGAAAGATGAAGGAATGCAGCAATGTCCCGCCAAGCGTGCTGATCCGCACGTACAGGCTGAAACAAGCCGCATACCTCCTGATTTACAATAAAGTCAATGTCTCTGAAGTCGCCTACAAGGTAGGATTCTCCTCCCATTCCTACTTCACCACATCCTTCCGCACCTGCTTCGGACTCTCCCCTTCTGAATTCGTGGATAAATACTCAGACTGTCCGGAGGAGATACCTTTCCTTAAATAGCGTCAGACAATGAGCAGAAGCCCGTTCTTGAGATCCTGCTCAGCTATTTCCTTGATCTTGACGTGAAGTTTCTTTCCGGTCGCGTTGAACGGAATCTGCGCAACGAAACGATAGTAGCGCGGACGCTTGAAATTGGCGATGTCCGGGCTTTCCTTGCACCATACGTCCAGCTCCTCAACGGTCAGGGCTTCATCACCCCTGACAATGTAGGCCGTGACAACTTGTCCTCTGACCCTGTCCGGGACAGCGGTGACGATGCAGTCCTTAACCTTCGGATGCTGATTCAGAACCTCCTCTACCTGGGTAGGATAGATATTCTCTCCAGAGGAAATGATCATATCGTCCTTGCGTCCTACGATGGTGATGAACTGGCTGCCGTTCCAAGTCGCCAGGTCATTGGTGTAGATGAAGCCTGCGTGGTACTTGGCCTCCGTCTCCTTAAGATTGTTCGAGTAGGAATACGGAGATTTCGCAGGTGACTTGATGATCACTTCTCCGACTTCCTGACCGTCCATCGACGCGAGTTCGTCCGGTTCAGCCCTATGGTCCTCGAAAAGACGCACGACACGTACGTCGTCATCCACGCAAGACGCTCCGGCAGTACCGGCGTTGTCCGGCAGATCGAACGGACGAAGGAAGGTGTTCCAGAATGTCTCAGTGGTTCCGTAGCCATTGAATATGTTAGGAGTAAGCACCCTCTGGTACCTGATGCAGGCCGACCTCTCAAGCGGGCTGCCCATAGTGACGATTCCTCTCAGGGCATTGAGATCATATCCCTCAGCCTCCTGAGTGTCAGCGAGTTCCTCAAGAATGGTAGGCACTCCGACGATAAATGACAG
>CAYFVE010000033.1:0-3274 GCA_964346605.1 uncultured Muribaculaceae bacterium
CTCCCTGAGGAACATATCGATCCCCCGAAGGGCGGCATGTATCCCGGCAGAATCACCGTCGTACATTATCGTTACGTTCCGGGTGAATCTCCTTATGAGGCGGATCTGACCTTCAGTCAGCGCCGTCCCACTTGAAGCAACGACATTAGTGATGCCAAGCTGATGCATTGAAAGCACATCCAGATAGCCCTCGACAAGGTAGCACTTGTCTTTTCTGGCCATCTCGCTCTTGGCGAACCAGATGCCGTAGAGGGTCTGATTCTTGACATAGATCGCGGACTCCTTGGAATTGACGTACTTGGCGTATGGCTTTCCCTCTTCCTTCGACTTCAGGGTTCTGGCTCCGAAGGCAATCACCCTTCCACTGACGGAATGGATCGGAAAGGTCACACGCTCGACAAAACGGTCGCGGAGAGTCTGGTCGCCCTCATAACGTGCGCACAGCCCGGTCTCAAGAAGATATTCGTCCTTGAAGCCCTTGGCCTTGGCAGCATCTGTGAAAGACCTGCGGTCGGATGGGGCCCATCCGAGGCCGTATTTCTCAATTGTGGCGTCTTCCAGTCCGCGG
Source organism: uncultured Muribaculaceae bacterium (assembly GCA_964346605.1). Taxonomy (GTDB): domain Bacteria; phylum Bacteroidota; class Bacteroidia; order Bacteroidales; family UBA932; genus Cryptobacteroides. Next base: position 569 of record CAYFVE010000033.1, read on the forward strand.
GAGTGGAAATAACTCAGCCCCACCGCCCTGCCCTCGCCCTCCTTGAGATTCCCGGAGAAGAATGATCCGGCATATTCAGAGATCAGAAGAAGGCTTTCATTATGCTGGCGGCTGGCAATCTGATCAGCGCTTTCCTCTTCTTCCCGGATTTCGATACCGTACTTCCTGGCAAGATACCTCAGGGCTTCGGGGTAGGTCATATGTTCGTGATCCATCACGAAGCCTACGGCGGAACCGCTCTTGTGACAGCCGAAACAATGGAATATTCCCTTTGCGGGAACGACGTGGAATGAAGGAGTCTTCTCATTATGGAACGGGCAGCATCCCCACCACTCGGCTCCGCGCTTCTTCAAAGTCACGAAGTCGCTCACCACCTCTTCTATGCTGGCGGTGTCCAGGATTTTCTGTACCGTTTCCTGAGGAATCATTTTCCTTTATGAATCAAGACCGTCAAGGTCGTCCGGATCGTCAATGCGCTCGAAATCGACTTCCTTTGCATCTGCGATTCCGGAAACGTCGATCTGTCCCGGCTGGGATGAGGAAGGCTGGGACGGGGCGGCCGTGTACTTGATTTCATATTCCTTCTTAGCCCTGTTGATCTTCCAGGTCGAGACGAGTTCCGAAACTCCGTAAAGCACCATGAACAATCCGGCTATTATGCTCATCACATCGATTGCGAAAGGATTGAAGAGCAGGAAAGCGCCGCCCACGACCGCGCAGATCGACAAGATTAGTGACGAGAATCCGGCCCCAAGCAGGGTCAGGGTTCCGGCAAGCACGATAAGCTGCAAGGCACCGAGAATGATCAGCACAAGGCCTATCAGATAGACAATCACTCCGGCGATCCACAGAGGATTGAGCAGAAGAAGGAGGCCCAGCGCAATGTCCAGACCGGCATTGATCAGGAGCAGGCGGTACATCATTCCCTCTTCCTTGCTCTTCACAAGTCCATACACGAGCGAGGCGACTCCGGCTGTGATCAGCAGTCCGGCGATTATCTGAACAACAAGCTTCGGGGCATCCTTGCCGAAGATCATAACGAGACCGATGCCTATTGCGGCGATGGCTCTGACGATACTGTCAAATTTGGTTTTGTATCCTAATGAAAAGAACATAAGTCTGAATTTAACCGGCCCTTCGATTGTCTCAGGGACCGCGTGACGTACAAAATTAATAAAAATTGCTATATTCGTGTCCTTATCCGAAAGCAATAATGTATTTCGACACTCACAACCACAGCCAGTTCTCTTTCGACGGAGAAAACACAACTGTCGAGGAAAGCACAAGATCCGCAATTGAAAAAGGTCTCGGAGGAATCACCTTCACAGACCACTGTGATTTCTATGTCCCCCCTATGAAGGAGCAGTTCGAGCCGATAGTTCCGGAAGTGTTCGACATACGGAAACAACAGGCGGAGATCGACAGGATCAACGAAATGATCGCTGACGGCGCTTTCGGCAAGGCGGCAAGGAAGTTCAGAGTATTCAAAGGAATCGAGGTAGGCCTTGAAGAGAAGGGACGCGAACTCAACCGCAACCTTCTGGATGCCCGGAGTTTCGACCAGGTGACTGTCTCGGTACATTATCTGGAGGACACGGACCCTTATTTCGGCGCCTACTACAAGGGAAAGAACTGGAAGGAAGCCTACGGGCGCTATCTGGAAACGCTGCTCAGGGAAATGAAGTGGCTTAAGGACTTCGACATAATGGGCCATTTCGACTATGTCGCAAGATACGCGCCTTATCCCAAAGAAAGCATCCTCTACAAGGATTTTCCGGGAATTTTCGATGAGATCCTTAAATACCTGATTGAAAACGGGAAAGGTCTGGAGATAAACACTAAGACCTACAAGCCATACGGACTGCGCACCCCTCAGCTGGACAAGGACATCCTCATCAGGTATATGGAACTGGGAGGCGAAATCATCTGTCTCGGCTCAGACTCCCACTCCGCCGACCAGGTCGGGACGAAGTTCGATTATTTCGCCCAATACGTAAAGATGTATGGATTCCGCCGTCTCTCTCACTTCGAAGGCAGGAAACTTAAGATGGTCACAATCTAGAGCATCGCCTAGGACGCGATCTCGCAAAGGAACTTGATGCGGACAAGACGTATCTCCATTTCGTCGTAGTCGGATTCAAGCGCCTTTATCGCATCCTCCGCGGAATCGGAGGCCGCCTCGTTTTTGAAATAATCATAGATTTCCTCCACGACGTCGTCGTCCACGACCTGCCGGATGTAGTAGTTCAAGTCCAGTTTTGTACCGGAGGAGACAATAACCTCGATCTCTGAGACCAGATCATCGAGTTCCATTCCGCGCGCGTCGGCGATGTCCTCAAGTGAAAGCCTGCGGTCCACGCTCTGGATGATGTAGATTTTGTTCGCGGACTTGTCAGGGGCGGACTTGACCACGAAATCATTCGGCCTCGTGATCTCATTCTCCTCCACATATCGCTTGATCAGGTTGATGAATTCCTGGCCATACTTCCTGGCCTTTCCTTCTCCTACGCCTTGGCAGTTGTGCAGTTCGTCGAATGTGATAGGATAGAGGATGGACATATCCTCAAGGGCCGGATCGCTGAAAAGGATCCACGGCTGGAGGCCGAGCCTTCCGGCAAGATCCTTCCTCAGGCTCTTGAGCATTGTCAGGAGAGCGGCGTCTCCGCCACCACCGCCTCCCTTCATCGCCGCCTTGTCGCTTGCAGA
>CAYFVE010000033.1:3284-14037 GCA_964346605.1 uncultured Muribaculaceae bacterium
GTCATCCGCTCCCCTTCCAAGGAACACACGGTCCTCTACAAGACGGATTGCGGAAGGATTGCGGAAGAATTCCTCTCCCTTTGGTGTTACGTACAGCAGTCCATAGGTCTCTATCTCCTTCTCCAGCAGATGCATAAGAAGGCCCTGATGTATCACTGCCGACCAGAATTTCTCATTATGCTCCTTACCTACTCCGAAAAGCGGCAGGGAATCGTGGTGGTAGGACTTGATCATAGCATTGGCCTGTCCTGAGAGAACCATCGCCAGATGCTCTATCTTGAAATGCTCAGGAAGGGAATTGATCAGTTCAATCACGAGACACATTTCCTTCCTTCCGTCAAATGTGGGTTTCGGGTTCAGGCAATTGTCGCACAGACAGCAGTTGTCCTTCGGATAGTCCTCGCCGAAATAGTTCAGCAGCAGTTTCCTGCGGCATCGGCTAGATTCGGCGTAAGCGACCGTCTCCATAAGAAGCTGACGGCCGATCTCCTGCTCTGATACAGGCTTGCCCTGCATAAACTTTTCCAGTTTCCGGATATCCTTGTAACTGTAATAGGTGATGCATTCGGACTGCTCTCCGTCCCTTCCCGAACGACCGGTCTCCTGATAATATCCCTCAATGCTCTTGGGAATGTCATAGTGGATGACGAACCTGACGTCAGGCTTGTCAATACCCATTCCGAAGGCAATGGTGGCAACGATGACCTCCACATCCTCCATTAGGAACCGGTCCTGATTCTCGGCCCTCGTCTTCGCATCCAGACCGGCGTGGTAAGGAAGCGCCCTGATGCCGTTTATGTTCAGAAGATTGGCTATTTCCTCAACCTTCTTCCTGCTCAGGCAATAGATGATGCCTGATTTGCCGGGGTTCTGCTTTATGTAGCGGATTATGTCCTTTTCAGGCTCGATCTTGTCCCTCACTTCATAAAAGAGATTGGGACGGTTGAAGGAAGATTTGAAGACGGTAGCATCCATTATGCCCAGATTCTTCTGGATATCGCTCTGGACCTTCGGGGTAGCGGTCGCTGTCAGGGCGATGATAGGAGCCCTTCCGATAGCCTGGACCATATCTCTGATACGGCGGTACTCCGGTCTGAAGTCGTGGCCCCATTCGGAAATGCAATGGGCCTCGTCAACGGCGTAAAAAGAGATCCGCACCTTCTTCAGGAGTTCGACATTCTCCTCCTTGGTCAGCGACTCGGGGGCGACGTAAAGCAGTTTCGTAACTCCCGACAGAACGTCATTGCAGACTTCCTGGATCTGCGCCCTGTTGAGCGAAGAATTCAGGAAATGCGCTATTCCGTCCTGTTCTTCAACGAAGCCGCGGATGACGTCCACCTGGTTCTTCATCAGGGCGATGAGTGGTGAAATCACTACCGCGGTACCCGGCATCACAAGAGCCGGAAGCTGGAAGCAGAGGGATTTCCCGCCGCCTGCCGGCATAAGGACAAAAGTGTCCTTGCCTTCAAGCAGATTCCTTATGATTTTTTCCTGATCTCCTTTGAAGGAGTCGAATCCGAAGAATTCTTTCAGTTTGGAATACAATACTGACGAATCGACTTCCATAGCGTTACCTATTTATCTCTAAAAATAGCAATTCTTTTTGGGATTAGCAAGCAAAATGAATTATTAAAGAATGCTATTCTCAATTATTTTTGCGATATTTGCCACACTTCCGGATGAAAAACGCCGAAAGTGAATCTGACAACAGATAAAAACAAATAATATTATGAAAGTTATCAAAACACTTGCATTAGCCGCGATGCTGATTTCAGCCGCAGCGTGCAATTCAAACAAGCCGGCCGGAAACGGAAATGGCGCTGACAGCACAGGTGTAGCCTCATCTGTACAGGCAAAGGATCTTCTTCCTTCAAAGGCCGAAATTGATTCCGTTAGTTACCTTCTCGGCATCAACTTCGGTTCGATGATCAAGGGTTACAATATGGGTGACCTCAACTATAAGGAGATGAACAAGGGTATGGCCGACTTCGTCCATTCAACCGGCAACCAGAGGGACTCCGACTTCGTGAAGCAGTTCAAGATCAATCCTGAGGAGATGAACCGCATCATCAGCTCCTTCATCGATAAGAGAGGAGCCTATACAGCGGCTCTGAACAAGGAGGCTGAGAATGCCTTTTTCGCGGAAGTAAAGAAAAAGGCTGGCATCCAGTCAACTCCTAGCGGCCTCTCCTATTTGATCAGCGAAGAAGGCAACGGCAACAAGCCGGGTCCTATGGACACTGTCTTCGTCCACTACAAGCTCACCCTCAAGGACGGCACTCTCATCGAGGAAGTCACTCCCGACCAGCCTTCCGCAAGGCTGCAGCTCAACAGGGTCATCCCTGGATGGACCGAAGGTCTCCAGCTCTTCGGCGAAGGCGGCAAGGGAACCCTCTATGTACCTTCCGATCTCGGCTACGGCGAACGCGGTTCAAACAGCATCGAGCCTAACTCACCGCTGGTGTTCGACATCCAGCTTGATTCAGTAAAGCACTTCGTAGAACCGACAGCCGAGGAGAACTAATCGATGGCTGCACTGGAACTGGAAGGCAGAATCAAGCAGATTCTAGCGAGACAAAGCGGTCAGGGCGCAAGGGGCGCCTGGGAGAAACAGGACTTTGTCCTGGAGTATCAGGACGGCAACTTCCCTGCAGACGTAGTGATAACCGCGTTCGGAGGCGACAAGGTTTCCGATCTTCAGAAGTACCAGGTTGGAGACTCGGTGAAAGTCTCCTTCAACCTAAGGGCTCGTGAATACAACGGAAGATGGTACAATGACATCCGTCTTTGGCGTATTGCCTCCTCCGTCCAGGTCGCAGCAGAACAGCCGCAGCAGGCTCCTGCACCGACAATTGACGACATACCGGCAGAGAGCGACGATATGCCGTTCTAGGATTGCCGAAAATGAAATGATTCCCCGGTCAGACCACGCGTCAACCGGGGAATTCCGTTTTGTCCAGCCACCTGATCGAGGCGTCCCTTCTCCACCAGGTCATCTGCCTCTTGGCATAATGACGGGTGTTGCGCTGGATAAGTCTTATGGCCTCGTCAAGCGAGGTACGTCCGTCAAGATATTCAAAAATCTCCTTGTAGCCTACGGTCTGAAGGGCCTGAAAGGTGCGATACGGAAGGAGGGAGCGGACCTCATCGACCAGACCATCGTCGATCATCTTAAGCACACGGCTGTCTATTCGCGAATACAACTCCTCGCGCGGGCGCTGGAGGCCTATTTTCTCGATTTCAAAGGAACGTTGCCTGGCGATTCCGGTCTTGAATGACGACAACGGCCTGCCGGAAACAAGGAATACCTCAAGGGCCCTGATCACCCTCTGGCTGTTCTTGGTGTCGATCCGCGAATATGTCTCCGGATCCCTGGCCTTCAATTCTTCCGCAAGGGCGCATACGCCCTCGGACTCAAGCCTGCTCCAAAGATTCCCGCGGATCTCGGGGTCGCCGTCCGGAAGATCGTCGAGCCCGCGGCAGACTGCATCTATGTAAAACATAGAGCCTCCGGTCATAATCAGGGTCTCGTGCCCCTCTTCAAATAGTTTCTCGACAAGAGAAACAGCTTCTAGTTCGTAATCCCCCGCCGTGTATGGACTGGCGACCGGAATCGTCCGGATAAAGTAATGCTTCACAGCTGACAGCTGCGAAGCATCCGGGACAGCGGTCCCAATCTTCATTTCCTTGAATATCTGCCTCGAATCGCAGGAGATAACCGGGGAGGAATATTCCAAAGCCTTCTGAATGCTGTAGTCAGTCTTTCCCACAGCAGTCGGCCCAAGAATTATGACGAGCCGGCGGGACATTCTAGATGTTCAGGTCCTCCGTTCCGTCGAATACTTCCTTTCCGTCCTCGTCATCATCCTCCTCATCTTCGTCTCTGTCATCATCGTCATCAGGATCTTCAGCGACGGGAGAAACGTCATCATCATCATCGTCACTACCCCAGTCGGGCTTCTGGCCAGGAAGATGGCGCTGGGAGTCAGGAAGATCTTCGAAAGCGACGTAGCCGTTCTCGAACTCGATAGGATTCGGCCCTTTGGCATCCACTATTGTCGGAGAGCAAACGCGTCTGTCCTCCGTGCCTTCGAATGTGATTATTACGCTCTTTCTGTTAGGAACGTCATAAAAATAGATGAAAGACGCCACGCCGGCCTCGACTGCCTGCTCTACAGTGATGTTGTCCACCGTACCAGAACCCAGGTCGAAAAGGCCGTAGCGTGCCACAACTCCTCCGCCGGAGTTGAGAGCCTTGAACATAATGAGCTGATCCTGCGGGAATTCCAAGTCAGCACGCATCTGTTTGTGGAATTCATACAGGGTGAAACTACCACCCATTTGGTAAACCCTGTAAAATCCTTTGATTCCTGCCAGAGTAACTCTGAATTGATAGACCATAAATATTTTATTGATTCAATAGCGATTTCAAATTTACAAAAATTCCCGTTCCGTTGCAAAATTATATGAAAAACACTAATTTCGTGGACCGAAGATGGACACACCTGACAACATCATCCGAGACTCCTATCTGAGCATCCCTGGCATCGCCGAGGGCTTGTTCAAGGACAACGGAAGCCGCTTCATCTCATTAGCTTATCCGGTTGAAACCGAAGACGAAGTCAAGGACATTGTTGGCGATTTGAGGAAGAAGTACCACGATGCCCGGCATCATTGCTATGCATACAGGCTTGGCTACAAAGGAGACAAATTCAGGGCGAACGACGACGGAGAACCTTCGTCATCCGCGGGAAGGCCCATCCTCGGTCAAATCGACTCCAGAGGACTGAGTGACGTGCTCGTGGTGGTCGTGCGCTATTTCGGCGGGATAAAGCTTGGCATCCCCGGGCTCATAAGAGCTTACAAGACTTCGACCGCCGAAGCGTTGGAAAACGCCGGGACAGTGGAGAAAATCGCAGGGAAATGGTTCAGGGTTTCTTTCGGGTACCTGCAGATGAACCAGGTGATGAAGATTCTCAAAGATATGAACCTGCGCCAGCAAGCACAGGATTTCGGAGAAGAATGTTCCCTTCAGACGTGGGTCAGACTGTCCGCCGAAGAAGATTTCCGGCAGCGGATGGACTCCGTGGACGGATGCGTTTTGAACGAACTTTAAACATAATATTATATGCCTAAAAGTCTGATTTCCATCCAGGATTTCTCAAAGGATGAGATTCTTCACATTGTGGAAGTCGCCCGCGAGTTCGAAGAGAACCGTGAGCAGAGTTTTCTGTCAGGCAAGGTGATAGCCTGCCTTTTCTTCGAGCCCTCCACCAGGACAAGGCTTTCTTTCGAAGCGGCCGTGAACAGACTTGGAGCCAGGGTGATAGGCTTTCCGGACAACCGCAACACCAGCCAGACAAAGGGAGAGACACTGGAGGACACCATCAGGATCGTTTCCAGTTATGTGGATATGATAGTGATGAGGCATCCGATGGCCGGAGCCGCCGATATCGCCGCTTCTGTCTCTTCTGTGCCGGTTGTAAACGCTGGCGACGGAGCCAACCAACATCCCAGCCAGACACTGCTCGACCTCTATGCGATACGCAAGACGCAGGGACATCTGGACAATCTGACCGTAAATCTGGTCGGGGACCTGAAGTACGGCCGCGCCGTCCACTCCCTTGTGGATGCTCTGAAATTCTTTGATCCGAAATTCATATTCACGGCTCCTGAAGAACTGGACATCCCGCGCAAGTATCTTGAAATGCTTGACCGGGAAGACATACGCTACACTCTCGCCTCATCCATAGAGGAGCACATCAACGACTGCGACATCCTCTATATGACCAGAGTCCAGCAGGAGCGTTTCTCTGATATGGATGAGTACAATAAAGTTAAGGATGTCTATAGGCTGACCGCCTCAATGCTTGACGGGGCCAAAAATAATATGAAGATAATGCATCCGCTTCCACGGGTCAATGAAATCGCGACAGATGTCGATGATACCCCGTATGCCTACTATTTCCAGCAGGCAGGTGGAGGAATGTACGTCAGGATGGCCATCATTTCATATCTTTTGGGCTATAGATAATTATTCGGTAAATGTTGTTAAATCCTTTTGATTTTTCTAAATTTACCACAACTTTGGTTATAGATTAAAACGACTAGTATCAAAATACTAAAAATTTTTAAACAAAATGGGAAAAGTTCATGTTTTCAATGCAGGCCCTTGCCTCCTTCCGCAGGCGGCCATTGACAATGCAATCGAGGCCTTGAAAGATTTCAAGGGTACAGGCGTTTCTGTCCTCAGCATCTCACACCGTACAAAGGAGTGGGAAGAGACGATGAATGAGTGTCGCGCGCTGTGGAAAGAACTGCTGAATATTCCGGACACCCACGAGGTCGTGTTCCTGGGCGGCGGAGCGTCAATGCAGTTCCTCTACGTTGCAATGAACTACCTTGAGAAGAAGGCCGCCTATCTTGAGACCGGCGTTTGGGCCAAGAAGGCATTAAAGGAAGCGAAGGGCATTGGAGAAGCCTATGCGATCGCAAGCTCTGCAGACAGGAACTACTCATATATTCCTAAGGGATTCGAGATTCCTGCTGACCTCGACTACCTCCACATCACCACTAACAACACGATCTACGGAACCGAGATCAAGGAGGACATAGACTGTCCTTGCCCGCTCATCGCGGATATGTCGTCAGACATAATGAGCCGGCCTGTTGACGTCAGCAAGTACGACCTCATCTACGGCGGCGCGCAAAAGAATGTCGGCCCCGCAGGCGTAGTCTTCGCCATAATCAGGAAAGACTCCCTCGGAAGGGTCAGCCGGTATATTCCTACAATGCTCGACTACCGCACCCACATAGACAAGTTCTCAATGTTCAACACCCCTCCTGTCTTCCCGATCTACATTATGAACGAAACGCTGAAGTGGCTCAAGGGCATCGGAGGCGTGCCTGCGATCCATAAGATCAACACCAGGAAAGCTGAACTTCTCTACAATGAGATCGACCGCAACTCGATGTTCATCGGTACGGCAGCAAAGGAAGACCGCTCCATAATGAACGTATGCTTCGTTATGGCTCCCGGCAAGGAAGACCTTCAGGATGAGTTTATGGCATTCGCCAAGGCTCAGGGTATGGTCGGCATCAAGGGCCACCGCTCTGTCGGAGGTTTCAGGGCATCAATCTACAATGCCTGCACCATCGAGGATGTCCAAGCCCTCGTAGATTGTATGAAGGAATTTGAAACTCTTAAGAAGTAATTGAATATGAAAGTATTGGTTGCAACTCAGAAACCTTTTTCCGCTGCCGCGGTAGCTGGAATCAAGGAAATCGTGGAGGCTGCGGGACATCAGTTCGCCTCTCTGGAGAGATATGAGGAGGCATCGGAACTGATCGCTGCCGTCGCGGAAGCGGACGCTCTTATCATCCGCTCGGACAAGGTCACCGCCGAGGTGCTTGAAGCCGCTAAGAATCTTAAGATTGTCGTCAGGGCAGGAGCCGGGTTCGACAATGTCGATCTCTCTGCCGCGACTGCGCGCAAAGTGGTTGTGATGAACACTCCGGGACAGAATTCCAATGCTGTCGCCGAACTCGCCATCGCTATGATGATCTATATGAGCCGTACCCAGTTCACTCCATCTACAGGAAGTGAGATAATGGGCAGGAAAGTTGGCATCCAGGCTTTCGGCAACGTAGGACGTCTGGTCGGGAAGAAGGCGGAAGCTCTCGGAATGAGCGTTATGGCCATTGACCCTTTCATTCCTGCCGAGAATATCCGTGAAGCGGGAGCGACCCCTGCCGCTTCTGTTGAAGAGCTGTATTCTTCCTGCGACTTCGTATCCATCCATATTCCTGCAACCCCTCAGACCATCGGCTCGATCGGCTACGACCTGATCACGAAAATGCCAAAGGGAGCCTGTCTGGTCAACACAGCCCGCAAGGAGGTTATTGACGAAGCCGGACTCGAGAAGGCTATGGAGGAGCGTCAGGACATCAAGTACATCACTGATGTCGCTCCAGCCAACTATGAGTCTCTGCGCGAGAAGTTCGGACTCAGGATCTTCGCGACTCCTAAGAAGATGGGCGCCCAGACCGCAGAGGCCAATATGAACGCAGGCCTTGCCGCAGCCCGACAGATTGTCGATTTCTTCGCGACCGGAAATACACGTTTCCAAGTTAACAAGTAGCATTGCTTATGGTAAGAGTAAAACCGTTCGCGGCGATCAGGCCGCCGAAAGAGATTGTCACTGAGGTGGCGGCGCCTCCTTATGACGTGCTGAACTCCGAGGAGGCAAAAGCGATGGCCGGGGAGAAGTCTCTGCTGCACATCACCAAACCGGAGATTGACTTCGACCCTATCCTTGAGGACCACGACCCGAAGGTCTATGACAGGGCTGTCAGGAACTTCAGGGACTGGCTCGCAAAGGGCTGGCTCAGAAGGGAGCTCAAGGAATGTTATTACGTGTATGCCCAGACTATGGAGGGACGTACGCAGTACGGTCTTGTGCTCTGCGCCCATACCGACGACTACGCAGCCGGCAAGATCAAGAAGCACGAACTGACACGCAAGGACAAGGAGGATGACCGTATGGTCCACGTACGCATCCAGAATGCAAACGTCGAACCTGTTTTTTTCGCTTACAAGGACAATGACATCCTGAACAAGATAGTCGCCCAGGCCGTCGCGAAGACCCCGGAATATGATTTCATCGACGAGAACGGCTTCGGCCACAAGTTCTGGGTGATTGATGACGACAAGACCATCGACCAGATCACACGTCTGTTCTCAAACGACGTTGAAGCGTTCTATGTCGCTGACGGTCACCACCGCACTGCCGCAGCCGCCAGGGTAGGCGCCGAGAAGAAGGCCCAGAACCCCAACCACACTGGAGAAGAGGAATACAACTATTTTATGACGGTGGCTTTCCCGGAAAGCCAGTTGAAGATTCTGGACTACAACCGCGTAGTTAAGGACCTCAACGGCCTTTCAGAGGAACAGTTCATTGCCTCCGTCATGGAGAATTTCATTGTAAAGGAAGAAGGAGCGGAAACATATCATCCGGACCATCTCCATAACTTCTCCATGTACCTCGACGGCAAGTGGTACTCTCTTGAAGCCATGCCCGGCCGCTTCGATGACAAGGATCCAATCGGTGTACTTGATGTCACGATACTCTCTAGCCTCGTTCTTGACAAGGTGCTTGGAATCAAAGATTTGCGCACCGACAAGAGAATCGACTTCGTCGGTGGAATCCGCGGACTGGGAGAATTGAAACGCCGTGTCGATTCCGGAGAGATGAAGGTTGCCTTCGCCCTCTACCCTGTTTCGATGAAGCAATTGATCGATATCGCCGATACCGGCAACATTATGCCTCCGAAGACGACCTGGTTCGAGCCAAAGCTCCGTTCAGGTCTCTTCATCCACTCACTGGACTAGGACTGGCGTTCGCTGACTTGACCCCCGAAAGTCAAAGAAACTTTCGGGGGTTTGTCTGTTTGCTCCCACGCGGTGTTTTCCCGTGGGGGACAACTCTCTCATATTCAGCCTCTTCCTAACCTGCTCTCCCCTGCACCTTCCGGGGAGAATAGGTGCGGAAACAATTCACTCTCAGCAACTTATCCCCCATAACAATAATATCGGTTACCTCAATATTCATTGAATCAGACGCTTGGAAGATTGGATTCTATGCATTAACTTGGGGAGTATTGACACTAGACGAAAAACTATGATCAGAAAAAAGAAAAGAACCTGTTACCAGAAAGGTGCAATCGGACATATCTGCCAAAGGGAAACTACCGGTTGCGTCGTGTTTTACAATGTGAAAGACGCCTTGGTTTTCCTGACAATTTCAAGTGTGGTCGGGAAACGGCATCGCATAAGATTCCTTGGCAAAGCAATAATGCACAACCACTATCACATTGACTTCACTGCAGAAAACCAAGGTGTTCTTGAAGCATTCATCAGGGACTTTTGTTCCTGGTTCGCAAGGGCTTATAATGCGCATAATGGGATGAAAGGCCAAAGATTCATCCCATACAAAGTCTCAAACAAAAAGTCAGACAAGGCAGTCAGAACTGCTCTCGCCTATCTGAACAATAATCCTGTGGAGGAGCACCTCTGCAGCAGGGCCGAGGAATACCGATGGAATTTCCTGGCATATTCCCGATCCGACCATCCGTTTTCCGAGAAGCTTGAATTGTCAAAAGCATCGATGATGATGAGAAGAGCCGTGAAGAAAGTTCAGTATTTTCACGATGCCGATAGGCCTTTGCTATACAAGCAGCTCGATGAAATGCTTGACACACTTAATGCTAAAGAAAAGAAACAACTTGTCGATTATATTGTCAAGACCTACCTTGCCATAGATTTTGAACTATCCATAAGTTACTATGGATCATACGAGAAAATGACAGACGCTTTCAACAACAACACAGGAAGTGAATACGACATCAAAGAAGAATATGATCCAAATTCCGGACGGGACTACAGGACGATGTCCAGATACCTGATTAATAGTAAATATCATAGCATCAGAGAAGTCATCCACCAGGACTTCAAGGAGCGTATCGAATATTTCCACGAAATCACAGACAACTGCAAAGTCTCCAACGGACACGCAAGACGCTTCCTGCACATAAGGCAAGCGAGAGAAGAAGATTTCATACAGCACTGCATCAATCAGGTCAGGATGGCATCTGAGAATGGGCCTTCCCAGAGCGAATAAGCACCTTGGAGCGTGGGAGTTAATCCCCTTATATTCAACCACTTCACACACCGTTCTCCCCGAAGAATTTGGAG
>CAYFVE010000033.1:14047-20646 GCA_964346605.1 uncultured Muribaculaceae bacterium
AGGGCTGAATATCAACCCGTTAGCCCCCACAACAAAAAGGCGGGGTCCCAGTGGCCGGGAAAATGCCAGGCGGCCGGGGAGATGCGAGGCGGCGGGGGGAATATGCAGGGCTCCGGGGAAGAATATTACTTCAGGAGGCTGCGGACGTAGGTATAGAATTCAGGGTCTTCGCCGATGATGGTCTTATTGATAGTGCCGTCTGGATTGAGGACGATTTTGGTCGGATAGCCTTGGATGGCATATGTCAGGCTGAGGTCGTTGCCTTCTTCGCCAGGATTATAGACGTGGAGCCAAGGCAGCTGGTGCTTCTCAATGCCTTCCTTCCAGGCTTCTTCATCCTCGCGGCAGTCAATACCTACAATTTCGATCTTTCCCTTCGATTCTGAATATAATTGCTTCATATCAGGAATGCCCTTGACGCACCATATGCACCAGGATCCCCAGAAATCGAGGATAATGTACTTTTCCTGGTTGAAGATGGAAGAGAGGGTGAAGTCCTCGCCGTTCTGGTTCTTAAGGGTAAAGTCAGGAGCCGGCATTCCGTCCTTGACTTTCTCAGCGGCAATGCTCCTGGCTAAAAGTCTCCCGGCACGTACATCGGCGGAGGCCACGACATCGGCCAGCGGACCGTTCTTGACCTTTTCGGAGAGAAGCCCGATGGCTTCTGCCGCCTGCTTGCCGTCATCATTCAAGAGAGAGCCAATAAGGGTTGCGGAGAAGTCCTTGCCCGGATTGGCCTTGATATACTCATAGGTAATGGAATCAAGACTGGCCTCCAGGGCGTCATAACCTTCGGCAATCGATTCAGCCTGGGTGTCGTCTCCGGCCTGGCGGGCATCATCATAATCCTGACTCATCTGCTTGATTCTTGCCTTGATATCGGCGCAAAGCGATTCGTATGCTTTCTTGTCCTTGAAAAATCCGGAACCGTCGTAGGTAATGTCGTCAAAACCGCCGCTAAGAACGGCGCTTTCGCCAGGAATGAAAGCAAACAGTACATAGCCTTTTTCAAGCTTCTTGTCATCGCTGTTCCTTATGAGGATCTCACGCGCTACAGTGTCGGAGACGTCGGCCTTGAACTTGCCTTCAACGACCGGGACAACAACAGTCCTCAGCGGTTTGTTGAAATTATCCACAGCATAAATCTCTATTGCAAGGGAGTCGCTCTCAATGCCTTGCAGGGTTCCTGAAATACTGTTGGCATCCTTGTTTCCACAGGAGACCATAGCAAGTGCTGCGGCTGCAGCGAAAAACGTCTTCTTCATTTCATTAAAACTTTGGATTATTTGTTGAATGCTGAAAGGATGCTCATGTCGGGAGAAATCGTCTTCCCTGAGCGGTTGAACACCCCAAGTCCATAGGCCCCCCAGACTTCGGCCCTGCCGTGCTTGAGGACGGATTCATCGTCGTAAACTGCAGGAGTCCACAAGCGGTCGCCTTCAGGCTCCCAATAGAAGACTCCGGCACAAATCTCCGTGCCGAGTTTTTTTGCCGCAGACATAAAACAACTCAAACATTCAGAAGCGTCCGGGTACGAAGGGTCAACACCTGTTTCGCAGACCATAACCCTGCAAGCGAATTTCTTGGAAAGGCTCTGGATTCTGGTGAGAGCCAAATCGTTAGCTACAGACCACGATTTTCCTGAGACACCCATTGGATAGTGAGAGAGGCCAATCATATCGAACTTTCCTCCGGCCTCCCTGAACCTGGTGAACCACCACTCGTTGTCTGACCACGCATTGTCGATATGCGTGATTACAACAGCATCCGGAAAGACAGACTTCACCGCTTCATACCCGGAATTGCTCAATGCAGCGTAGTTTGACCATCCATTCGGCAAATCTCCGTCATCAGTCCACAACTGTCCGGCAGGCCAGAGCATTCCACCTGTGGTCTCATTCCCTATCTGGACCCACTGTGGAGTAACGCCGGCGACCTTCAGGGCATTCATCACATCAATCGTGTGGGTACTGACTTTTTCAGAAACGGCGGCAACGGAATGATCCTTCCACGCGGCAGGAATCTCCTGCCAACCCGGATCCGCAAAGAAATCGCAGTAATGGAAATCTATCATCACAGACAGACCGGCCGTAGCCGCCCGCTTTGCCTGGGTGATGACATCCTCCTTTCCGCTCCATCCGTTGGCATCAAGAGGATCCACCCATACACGGAGCCTGACGGCATTCATTCCAATATTCTTCAATATGGCAAGCGCATCCGTGTCACCGTCCGAATCCTTGAATGAATACCCTTCCAGCCTGCCTCCGGCCTTCATATCATATTCCATCTCGGAAAGCCAACTGATATCAGCACCTCTGGCAAATTCCGCCTCAGCTTCCGGTTCACGGTCTTCGCCTTTGTCCTTCCTGCCGTCGTGGGAACAGGAAGAGGCGGTCAGGATGACCGCCATCAGAATCAAAGTGGGAATAGTCCTGAACATTTTCGGGAAATTACTCGCCTATCGGCTTGACCTCTGGGAACAGGCCGAACAGTTCCGCGTCGATCTTGTCCGTGATGAACTGGAAATCTTCAGGACGGTTCTCGAACTTGATCTCGTCCACATTGATAATAAGAAGATGCCCGTCATATTCCTTAATCCAGTCCTCGTAGCGCTTGTTCAAGCCCGTCAGGTAGTCGATCCTGATGCTGCTCTCGTACTCCCTTCCCCTCTTCTGGATCTGGGCTACAAGATTTGGAATCGAAGAACGGAGGTATATCATCAGGTCCGGCTTGCTGACAAGGGACATCATCAAGTCGAAAAGATCTGAGTAGTTCTCGAAATCGCGGGTGCTCATCAGTCCCATAGCGTGGAGGTTTAGAGCGAATATCCTCGCATCCTCGTAGATTGTCCTGTCCTGGATGATGATGTCGCTGCACCTGGAGATTTCTACAACATCCTTGAATCTCTTGTTGAGGAAGTAAATCTGGAGGTTGAATGACCAGCGCTCCATATCAGCATAGAAATCCGAGAGATAAGGGTTGAAGTCAACCGATTCGAACTTCGGGGTCCATCCGTAACGGGATGCCAGCATCTTTGTCAGAGTGGTCTTGCCACTACCTATGTTTCCTGCAATCGCGATGTGCATTGTATCTAGTGTTTAAAAAATCTACATTGGGAACAGGCCGAACATTTCCGCGTCAATCCTGTCCGTGATGACTGCTAAATCCTCCGGACGGTTCTCGAAGTCAAGGTTGTCCTTTTCTATAGTCAGCACCTTGCCCTTGTATTCGGAAATCCACTTCTCGTAGCGGTCATTCAGGCCTTTCAGATAGTCAAGGCCGATTGTCTGCTCATAGTCGCGCCCACGTTTCTGGATCTGCGCGACAAGATGCGGAATCGAGCACTTGAGATAGATCAGCAGATCCGGTTGACCGGCCATCGATGACATCACTCCGAAAAGGTCCATATATGTATCATAATCCCTTTTCGAAAGATTGCCCATCGCGTAATTGTTCGCGACAAAGATGTAAACTCCCTCATAGAGCGTCCTGTCCTGGATGATGACATCCCTGCTTCTGGAAATCTCAAGGACATCCTTGAACCTCTGCGCGAGAAAGTAGGTCTCAAGATTGTACGACCAACGCGGAATGTCCTTGTAGTAGTCCTCCAGATACGGATTGTACGTTACCGATTCGAACTTCGGGGTCCATCCGTAGTGGGATGCAAGCATCCTTGTCAGCGTAGTCTTTCCGCTGCCTATATTTCCTGCTATGCCTATGTGCATTCTATATGTGTAGTTCTATTCCTTCAATATCCTCCTCCGGCTCATTGAAAGGCTGGAGGAAAGGATTCTTCATCCGCTCATCCGATACGGTTGTTCTATGTCCGTGCCCGGGAAGCACATCCACGTCTCCGGGAAGCCCCATCAATTTGTCCATTATGCTGACAATCTCCTTGTCATAATCGCCCCCAAGATGGTCCGTACGACCTATAGAGCCAGCGAACAAAGTATCCCCCGAAAGCAGTAGCCTGTCAACCTCGTCATAGAGGCAGAGGCTTCCCGGCGTGTGCCCAGGGGTCGAAATCACCTTGAACGGGGAACCTTCGAGGACTCCAAGGACATCTCCGTCCTTAAGGTCGGAGGTCTCAAAACCGCAGTCCGGCCTGTCCATATCCATCCCGTCCGCAAAAATATGATTGTTGTCCAGAATAATCCTGTCCTCAGGGGACATCCTGACAATCATCGAATATTCCTTCGCAAGACGGGCCACTCCGTACACATGGTCGAAGTGACCGTGGGTCAGCCAAATCTCCTTCGGCTTCAGGCCTTCAGATTTTATGTAGCTGTCGAGGAGGTCGTACTCCTCTTTGCCGTAGGGGCTGGGATCAACCGCCACACAATTCCCGGACTCATCCCATAAAAGGAAGGAGTTCTCGCGGAAAGGGTTGAAGCAGAATGATTTTATATTGATCATAGCCGGCAGAATCTCAAATTCCGGATAAAGATAATGAAAAAAAAGCAGACTTTATCTAGAATGTAAGGTTCAGCCCTAAACTGACCGAGGTGTTGAGATTGTCAACAGGAATGAACTGAGGGGTGACCGTTGAGACGAATCCGTCGATACCTGCGAAGATGTTGACTCCGAACGCAGTGATGCCGGCCATCGCGCCGAAACACGAACCGAAGGTGTTTATTCCGTAGCTTGCAGCAAGACTGTATTTTCCTTCGAACCTTGAATTCGCAGAAATACGCAGTTCGGACCACGGTTGGAACACATTGAACTTGTGCGTGAAAAGCGCTCCGACATTGAAATCCCTGTAGAACGGCATACGGTAGCATATTCCTGCATTCGCGATCATCGCAAGACGGGAAAAGTCGTAGGAGTCATCCCTCTTCTTGAACTCGAACATAGCGTTGAGTTCCTTGACGATGTTGTGGATTTCATCCCCCATCGTGTTCTCGTCCCTCAGGGACAGCGAGCCTCCCTTGTACACCCAATCCTTCTCAGGAGTTTCCCCACTGATGTTGTGATGCCAGCGGATGCCTCCAAAATCAACGATGGAACCGCTGACGCAGAGGCTGTTATCCAGGAGTTCCAGATTGAACCCGATGTCTCCTGCCAGTCCGTAGCCTGTCGGGGTGTATGGGACGGCGTAGTGGGTCCTCTTGAAGTTGATGACCTCTCCTGTCCGGCCGTTGGCAGAGGATTTCGTAGCGACTCTCGAATCCTTTCCGAATGCGGCCAGAAGCTCACCTTCCGCGTGGATATGCCACTGCGCGCCTGACATCTCGACACTCATATTGCCCATATCCTCCTGAATCTCAGCGACACCTATAAGTCCTTTGATGCGGGCACCGATAGTCAGAGGGCCGAATCTATAGGATGCTCCATAGGCTATCTCTCCATAACAATTGACCAGGAATCCAAGTCCGGAAAAGTTGTAGTTGACTCCGTCTTCCGCGCCATTCTTCAGATACTTCAGCAGATCATAAGGGAGCCCTCCCTCGCCATTGACGCGGAGATTGATGTCCACCGTGTTGTAAAAGTTGCCGTGCTGCCTTCCGAAACAAAAGGCATTGGTGCAGAAATTGACATCCATTCCGTTCTCACCGGCGTTCAGTTTGCTCAAGAATTCTTCGGACGAAACATTCGGATGCATAAAGGTTGCGAGACCTGTCTCCATCGGATAGAAAAGAGTGGAAACACCTATGTTGCTGCGGCCGGTCAGGGATGTAGATCCCATAAACGGCAGGCCGATGAAACCGAACGAAGGATGAAGAGCCGGATTGATCCTGAATGAATATGCATAGTCTTCCAGAAAATAACCTGTCTGGAGAGCCTGCGCTCCAATAGGAACAGATGCTATCAGCAAGCCTGCCAGCAAGGCCGAAAACCTGGAACGAAACATAAAATAAAACTAAATTCCTTCAACAATGACTCCCTCCGGGAAGGAAAGGAAGCCGCTCTTGAGATTCATACCCTGTTCCTTATAGATTCTAGTCCCGTTCTCCGGAAGGGACTTGACCTTAAGGATTATGTCGAATCCGTCAAAATCAATCTTTCCGCTTTCTGTACGGACCGTTATCTCCATGTCGGTATCTTCAGGATGGTCCAAATCAGCGCGGCTGAGATGTGCTCTTGTGTCCACTTCAACCTTTCCTGCGATTTCCCCGGAAGCATCTATCGCGTCCGCTTCAAGTTCAAAGTCAATAGGAAGGGTGCTGGTGACGGTGATGTGGAATTTCAAGACATCCACCTTGACCCTTTCCAGAGACATGGAACCGATCCCGTGAATGGACGCTACGGCAAAAGAGAGATCGCTGATGTCGAAGTCTTCAGGAATGTCGACGACATAACCGTCCGGATACTCGGAGAGTATTTCGCGTGCAGTCTCTGTCACGACATTGTCTATGGTCAAATCTTCGAAGTCCCCCAAAGGCAGTTCGTAGTTCTGTGCAATTTTCATTGTTGTGTCAATCTCACCGGCAAGATTATAGGATTCGTCAACAGCGCAGGAGACGTTTGTCAATAAGGCCACAAACAATGAAAAAGTCATAAAAGTTCTGGCATTCATAATTTTGTATTTAGTGGCTACCACAAATCATTAGTGTCCGGTAAAAATTCGTAAAAGTTCTTTGAAAATATTGAAAGTTAGG
>CAYFVE010000034.1:0-20413 GCA_964346605.1 uncultured Muribaculaceae bacterium
GAGCTTCATTAATAGCATTTATGAAATCTATCTCTGTTGAAAGACTTCCTTCAAAGGTCATTTGCAGACCTCTCGAAGGCTTTGTCTGCGTAATCAAGAAATAATTATGAAGATACCTCTTTTCCCTGCGATCACCACCGCATTGCTGGCCTGCGTCTGCGCCAGCGCCCAGAACCCTGTTATCAGCACTGCCTACACCCCGGATCCGGCGCCTTATGTCCACGGAGACAAGGTCTATCTTTTCGTCGATCACGATGAGGACGACGCCACCTACTTCAAGATGAAGGACTGGATGCTGTATTACACGGAAGATATGGCGAACTGGACATATCTCGGCACTCCGGTCTCTACGGAAACCTTCAAGTGGGCGGAGCAGGGGGATAACGCCTGGGCTTCCCAGGCTGTGGAGAAAGATGGAAAATGGTACTGGTATGTATGTCTCCTTGAGGCAGGTACCCGTTCCAACACCATTGCGGTTGCCGTTGCGGATGACCCTCAGGGACCATACCGGGATGCACTGGGACATCCTCTTGCAAAAGGGTGGTCCTTCATCGATCCCTCGATATTCATTGACGATGACGGCAGTGCTTATCTTTTCTGGGGAAACAAGGGCTGTTGGTACGGAAAACTGAATGACGATATGATCTCATTCTCCGACGGCTGGAAGGAAGTTCCGGGATTCCACGATCCGAAGAGCTTCGGACCGGAGTCGATGAAGATGGACTGGTCGATCCGCAAGGAGGTGATGATGGTCGGTTACGAGGAAGGCCCCTGGGTCACGAAAAGGGGAGACATCTACTATATGACCTATCCTTCCGGCGGCGTACCGGAACATATGGCATATTCAACCGCTCCGACCATCGACGGTCCCTGGACCTACAGAGGAAGGATTATGGATGAAGCTGTCAACAGTTTCACGATCCACGGCGGACAGATCTCATTCAAGGGCCACGAATATATGTTCTACCACAACGGTACCCTTCCGAATGGCGGCGGTTTCCATCGCTCGACCTGTGTGGAGGAATTCGAATATGGCGCCGACGGCTCCATACCTTTCATCCCGTTCACGAATGAAGGCGTGAAGCAGCTGGGCTGTCTGAATCCTTACCAGAGAGTCGAGGCGGAGACGATGGCGGCTTCCTGGGGACTCAAGACAGACCGGCTTGCCGGAAAGAAACACTATGTCACTTCCGTCCACAATGGCGACTGGATCAAGGTGAAAGGAGTCGATTTCGGAGACAGGCCTGCGACACTGGTAACCCTGGAGATGCTGAATTTCAAGAATCCCGGGACTGTGCAGTTCTACATAGATGAAATCAGCGGAGCCCCGATCGCTTCCGTGGAGGTCAACAATGCGAATATGATGCTGAAGGCTCCCGTCGACAAGAGAGCCGTCGGTGTTCACGACCTGTATATTCTCTTCCGCGGCGGAGATGGGGAACTCTTCGATCTGGACTGGTGGAAGTTCAACCAGACAGTCAATATGCCGCTGATCCAGACCAAATACACCGCGGACCCGGCTCCGATGGTTTATAACGGCACCGTTTACCTCTACACCACTCACGACGAGGACTATGCCACCGACTTCCAGATGAAGGACTGGCTGCTTTACACTTCCACAGATATGGTTAACTGGACCGATCACGGCGCAGTCGCTTCGCTCAAGGACTTCGCCTGGTTTGAAGGTGACAACGGCGCCTGGGCAGAGCAGGTCGTGGAGCGGAACGGAAAGTTCTATATGTACTGTCCTACTCTCGGTCACGGTATCGGAGTTTTGGTCGCGGATTCTCCTTACGGCCCTTTCAAGGATCCGATAGGGAAACCGCTTGTCTGGCAACAGGACACCTGGGAAGGGATTGATCCTACTGTATTCGTGGACGATGACGGCCAGGCCTATATGTACTGGGGACACGGCAATGTCTGGTGGGTGACCCTGAATGAGGATATGATTTCATATTCAGGAGAAATCCACAAGCTTGACTATCCTGTCGAGAAGTATCAGGAAGGTCCGTGGTTCTACAAGCGGGGGGACAAGTACTACCTCGCATTCGCTTCCACCTGTTGTCCGGAGGGCATAGGCTACGCGATGAGCGATTCCCCTACGGGTCCGTGGAAGTCGATGGGTGACATAATGGAGCGCACCTGGCGCACCAGGGGGAATCATCCGGGGATCATTGATTTCAAGGGAAAGTCCTATGTCTTCGGACTTAACTACGATCTGATGCATCTGGACACCTTCTACCACCACGAGCGCAGGAGCGTATCCGCCGCGGAAATGCACTACAATGAAGACGGTTCGATCCAGGTTGTCCCATACTGGATTGACAATGTCCTCGAACAGGCCGGTGTATTCGATCCTTTCAGAAAGGTAGAGGCGGAGACGATGGCGTGGGGCTATGGACTCAAGACGACGGAAACCGGAAGAGACATCTATATCCGCGACATAGATGACGGGGAATACCTGATGATAAAGGGAGCGGATCTCAAGAAGGGTGCTCGCAAGTTCTCCGCAAATGTGTCTAACTGCCGTTTCGATGCAGCCATAGAAATACACCTCGATTCCGTAGACGGTCCTCTTTGCGGTACATTGAACATCAAACCGACTGACGGATTCAAGACTCTTTCTTGCAGCCTGAAGAACGCTTCAGGCGTCCGTGACCTGTACTTTGTCTTCAAGGGAGAAGGAAGACGCGACCTCTTCGAATGGGACTGGTGGCAGATGAAACAGAACAACTAAACAGATAATCGATATTATGAAAATCAGAAGCTTTTTTCTTGCGTTATTCGCAATCACAGCATCATTGACAATCAACGCACAGCCTCAGAGAGGGGGTAGACCTGCAGGAGGATTCGGTTTCTTCGGTCCGAGGCCGGACACGATCAAGGTCTGGCCCTCCGGAGCTCCGAATGCTTTCCAGGCGCCTGAAAACGCCAAAGCGGTTGAGGCGATCCTGGAAATATATCCGGCCAGAAACCCTAACGGCTATTGCGTCATCTCCTGTCCTGGCGGAGGCTATGCGATGCTGTCCATGACTCACGAGGGGAGGGATATGAGAAACTGGTTCAATGCCAGGGGGATTACGTTCTGCCTTCTACAGTACCGTATGCCTTACGGCCATCACGATGTCCCGCTCAGCGATCTGCAGGAGGCGATGCGTATAATGCGTGGCCGTGAGGACTTGGGAATCAAGCATGTAGGTGTCATAGGCTGCTCCGCCGGAGGACATCTCGCATCAACCGCGGCAACTCATTTCACGGACGAAGCCACTCGTCCGGAATTCCAGATACTTCTCTACCCTGTCACCACAATGGATCTTTCCTACACCCACAGGGGCTCTTATGACGGGCTTCTGGGGGAGAATCCTTCAAAGGAAATCGTTGACTTGTATTCAAATGAAAAGCAAGTCACTCCTGACACCCCTCCAGCACTGTTGTTCCTTTCTTCCGACGACTATCTCGTTCCGGTTGCGAACAGCCTCCGCTACTATGAGGCTCTTGTCGCCAACAAGGTTAGCGCTTCGATGCACATCTACCCTACGGAGGGACACGGATGGGGATGGATGGACACCAATATCTACAAGTCTGAATGGACTGCGGAGATGGACAGGTGGCTGAATACCGTCGTTTATCCGATGTACAAATAATCCAATAATCACTGTATGAAGAAATCACTATTACTGATCGGCCTGCTCTCGGCGTCCCTGAGCCAGGCCCAGACACTTAAACTGAATGAGCTTGAGTATTTCGAGAGGCAGGGAGTAAATGTGCTGGTTTTCAGCAACAGTTTCAACGGAGGCTTCAACGATGAGAAGAATTCCGGAATCGAAATCATACATCACGGCGTGCGAACGGTACAGGGAGGGGCAGTCAGACTGAACAACACTCCTGAGCAGTGGGACCTTGTGCCTAAGATGACAAGCCGCAAGGTGAATCGCGACAATGGAAGCATCGAGGTGGCCCTGCGTTACGATGACTATGACTTCGACAGCCGTGTAGTCGTCACATCCAAGGGGAAGGCTGTGGAGATCGCCGTATGGCTGGACAAGCCTGTACCGGAGGCTATTGCCGGTGAAGCGGGATTCAATCTGGAGTTCCTGCCTTCTCAGTACTGGCTAAAGACTTTCTCTATGGATGGAAGGCTCAACCGTTTCCCGCGCTATGCGACAAGCCGGACCGTGACTCGTCCGAACAGCGAGAAACCTCGCCAGTTCAAGGGATTCAAGACCTATGACGACAGGGGAACAGACCGGTTCATCGATCCGCTTCCGCTTGAAACCGGACACAGCATTATTCTCGCTTCAGACGCCCCTGAGAGGATGATACGCATAAGCAGCGAGGATTCTGAACTTAAACTCTACGACGGACGTATCCTTGCCCAGAACGGCTGGTTCGTCCTTCGCAGCGTTCTTCCTGCAGGCAAGACAGGCAAGGTCGTCACTTGGACCGTTGAACCTCACTCCATCCCGAACTGGGTGAGGGAACCGAACATAGGGTTCTCTCAGGTCGGTTATACCCCTGAACAGCCTAAAGTCGCCGTGATTGAGCTGGACAAGGCGGACAAGCCTCTTGAAAGTGCTTCGCTCATGCGTATTAAGGAAGACGGTACGGTAGAGGAGGCCTTCAAGGGCAGGATCGTCGCCTGGGGACCTTACTACAAGTACAACTATGTCAAGTTTGATTTCTCGTCCGTTACGGCATCCGGAATCTACTACATCCGGTACGGAGACAACCGTTCGGATGATTTCCTCATAGACAATCACGTCTATGACAAGATAACCGATGCCACGACTGATGTCTGGGTTCCAATCCATATGAACCATATGACTGTGAACGAAGGCTATCGTGTCTGGCACGGAGAGCCGTTCAAGGAAGGCTATCTCCAGGCACCGCCAAGCGACCATTTCGACCTCCACTTCCAAGGCCCTGAGACGGAGACAAAATACAAGCCTCTGGAGCTTATCCCGGGACTGAATGTCGGCGGTTTCTTCGATGCCGGCGACTTCGACATAGAGACTGGCTCGAACATCAGCGTAGTACAGAATTTTATCCGCGCTTGGGAACTGTTCAAGCCTATGCGTGACGAAACCTTCGTCAGCGAGGAACAGCGCTATGTCGATCTGCACCGCCCGGACGGAACACCTGACATCCTTCAGTTCATCAAGCACGGTACCCTTAATCTGGTAGCGCAGGCTGAACAGATCGGCCATATGGCTTCTACACTTTCCAACTCGGTTCTGGACAACTACCATCACCTTGGCGATGCAGCCTCGATAACGGACGGACTTCATTACGATCCGAGCCTGAAGCCTTATGAGGTTTCAGAAGACGGAAAGAGGAGCGGAACGCCGGATGACATGTGGGCTTTCACAACCCGCAATCCATCGCTCGACTTCCGTGCAGCTACGATGTTCGCAGCCGCAAGTCGCGCGCTAAGGGGCTATGATGATGAACTTGCCGACCGTGCCCTCACGCAGTCCAAGAGGCTGTTGGAGGAGGCGACCGCCCTGATGGCGAATCGTCCTGAAAGAGGACGTGCCGGAAATGTGGGAAACGCTCAGCGCGGCCGCCAGTTCGGCGGGATGGCCACTAATCTGCAGTTGTACGCCGCAACACGCGAAAAGCATTATCTCGACAGTTTCGAGAAAGAGATCTGGGACGCATTGGACTTCAATGTCTCTATGAATATGGAGACTGCGCTCGACGCCATACCTTATATGGACGAGGCCTACAGGACAAAGCTCCGTCCATACGTTGCGAAGTACTCCGAGTATATCGACAGCTTTGACAAGGACAATCCTTATGGGATTCCGATCGGGCTTGGCAACTGGGCGGGTATGGGCAATGTCCTTAGTTTCGGCACCACCGTCTGCTTCGCACATATCTACTTCCCTGACATTGTAAGGAAGGATGTGGTTTACAACGCAGCCAACTGGCTGTACGGCTGCCATCCGTACCACAACTATTCGTTTGTGGCCGTCGTTGGCGCCACCAGGCCTAAACAGGTCTTCTACGGCAACAACCGCGCGGACTTTTCATTCATTCCGGGCAATGTGGCTCCGGGCCTGCTGTTCCGTCATCCGGATCATTTCGAGAACTTCGATGACTGGCCGTTCCTCTGGGGACAGAATGAAGGAACCATCGCCGGCAACACACAGTACATAATCTTCGGATCTGCTTTCAAGAACATTGTCTGTGGAGATTCCGCCGATTGATTAAGAATCAACTTCTAAATTTATATTATATGAAAAAAATCCTGTTTACTGCACTATCGCTCCTTTTGATGGGAGCGTTTGCAGACGCACAGCCGAAACTTGAAGACTATTTCTCTCCATGTTCCGCTGCTCAAGCCGCGCCTGACAAGGACGGCTTTGTCCGGAGGTGGACGCTTCTGGATCCGATTCCTAAGACTGAATTGAGGTCTAACGCCTCATTCAACGACTCATTCCTCCGCGAGGAATTCGCCAAAGTGTATTTCAAGGATCAGACTACTATGATCCCGAAGGATGGGCAGAGGGTCAGACTTGAGGACAAGTCCAGGCTTTACTGGCATTCCTTTGACAGCAAGAACTACAATGTGAAGCTCTACCGCTTCGCATCCGGTCTTGGCCTTAGGCCGACTGAGGGACTGTTTCTGGCGTTTACCGTCATCAACGTCGAAAAGGACGTGACTGTCAGAATGTCCGTCGGGTCCAACTCCGGTTCGATGTGGTGGGTCAACGGCGAGGAGGCGATCCTTCTCTCCGGCGACAGACGAATGGTTGTGGATGACTGCGTGTCACGCAAGATCACCCTCAAGGCCGGCAAGAACTTCATCCGCGGTTCCGTCATCAACGGTCCGGGAATGAGTGACTTCTGCATCCGCTTCTTCGATGCGGACGGCAATGTGTTCAAGGATTTCACTGTTACAAACGAATAATCATTCCGGACTATGAAAAGAATAATCATCGCGCTGGCCTCTTCGGCCATAATGCTTGGATCCGCGCTAAGCGCTTCCGCACAAATTGTAGGGAACATCTATATTCACGACCCATCCACCATTGTGATGAGTGATGGCAAGTACTTCACATTCGGGACCGGAAGCGGCGGACTTATGTCGGATGACGGCTACACTTGGAGAGGAGGCGCTGTCCGTCCCGGAGGAGGAGTTGCTCCGGACGTCATAAAGATAGGAGACAGGTATCTTGTCTCATATAGCGGAGGCTATCCGGGAACCGAAGGGAAGACCAGGGGAAACATCCTGACGATGTGGACAAAGTCCCTTGATCCCGAATCTCCTGATTTCGGGTATTCAGATCCGAAACTTGTAGCGTGGGCCGAGGCTGACGAGGATTGCTGGGCCATCGATCCGGCTTTCCTGATGGACCCTGACGGACGGCTCTGGTGCACGTATGGAACATATTTCGGCGCGATACGCATTTGCGAACTCGATCCTGCGACAGGCGATCGAAAAGAAGGTGATGTCGCTACTGACATCGCTATCGACTGTGAGGCCACCGCTATGATGTACCGCAACGGATGGTATTATCTGCTTGCCACCCACGGAACCTGCTGCGACGGAGTAAACTCTACATACA
The DNA here is from genome assembly GCA_964346605.1 of uncultured Muribaculaceae bacterium. Taxonomy (GTDB): domain Bacteria; phylum Bacteroidota; class Bacteroidia; order Bacteroidales; family UBA932; genus Cryptobacteroides. The sequence goes on from CAYFVE010000034.1 coordinate 7,575, forward strand.
ACATTGTTGTGGGCCGTTCAAAGAACCCTAGAGGGCCTTATCTGGACAATATGGGCAGGGATATGCTCCAGGGTGGCGGAAAAATGGTTCTTTCTGCCGGAAACAGAGTGACTGGTCCCGGTCATTTCGGACTGTTCGTCGAGGATGAAGGCGTGGAGAAGATGACCTGCCATTATGAGGCTGACTACAATCTCGGCGGCCGCTCGGTTTTGGGCATCAACGCTCTTCAATGGAGGGATGACTGGCCATTCGTTGCGGATCAGTTCAAGGAAGGCACTTACGAGATCGAGTCCCGGAGAAGGGGATATGCTCTCGAACTGACAGTCGACTTCATCAGGCAGCCTGGCGGAATGCGCGGCTGGGGCAGAAATGCGGACGAGAAGGTTGTGGTCATCGAGGATCAGAAACTTGAGGATGTAATCGGCGGATGGCCTGCCGGAAATATCGACATCAGGACCAGCGACTATATGTTCCGCCCTCATCAGAAATGGACAGTGACAGCCGTTGAAGACAAGGGAGGCTACCTTGGCTCTCCTTACTTCAAGATCGAGATATCAGGGACAAACCGCGCTCTTGCCGCAACAGCCGATTGTGAACTCACGGCGGTCCCTGAATATACCGGCGCTGACGAGCAACTCTGGAGGATCGAACAGCTTATTGACGGAACTTACAGGATTATGCCGAAGTCGATTCCTGGCTACACCGGAAAGCCTCTCGCGCTTATCTGCACAGGGGACAGCACGGTATCGCTCGGAGAATATGATTTCAACAGCGACAATTCAAAATGGGCTTTCAGGGACAGGTAGTCTCTATTTCTGATCGCTAATAATACTTGCCGGCCTCTCTGTGGCCTTCAGGATAGTATATCGAAAACACCGCGGCGCTCTCAACGGCAACGAATCCGAGAGCGCCGCTTACGTTGCTTGGGATTGTTGTCGGTTCGACGACGGGATCGACCGTGTAGCCGAAAGTCTCGCAGTTGTTGAGAGCCTTCATATAGTTGTACTCTTCGAAAGAGATTGCCTTGACCATCAGGTCCACGCGGCATTTGAAGTCACAGCTTGAAGCGTAATAATAGTTGTCCCCGCCGTACTCATCGTCTTCGTCAACCTCGTCCTCATCCCTGTAGAATGATGGCCAGACACTGTTGATATTCTGGTTCTCAATCCAGATCCTGATTTTGCCCCGTTTCCCCCGGAACAACTTGTCGGAGAACACCATTGCCTTGTTCCTGACGCTGAGATTACCAAGAAGTTCACTGCTCATCGCTCCGTAGCCGTCATTTAGGATCTGATCCTCGGATGAGTCGAAACCCGGCTGGAAATACTGTGTCCTCGCAATGTCCGGGTGAGTCTCGTTGCCATCTTGGTCGGTGAAATGATCTACCACATCCTGATGGGTCCAGACATCGAACCTGTACCAGTTGTCCACACCGTATTTGTCATCAACCGTGACTGTGAATTTGGTGCACATAATGTATAAATCATAGTCCTTGTTCCATCTCTGCATCGAGACGGTGTCCACAGAGGATATTGAGGGAGCTTCCGGTGCGATCACTTCCGATGATGCCTTGAGGCTGCCGCGAACAGCCTCAAGCCTTACTATGTCGCCGGGTTTTATGTCGGCTTCGAACGTGAATTCACTGGAAGTTCTGTGGTCATAGTACTCCCCAGTGAGAGGGTCCTTGGTATCGTTCTTCACGAGGGCTCCCTTTGAGACCTCTTTCCCGTTGACGAAGCAGGTCAACAAGGCGTCGGGGGCCTTGCCGGTGCCGGTAACCTTGCTGACCGCGATGAAAGCGTGGTGGACGGAATCATTTGTGCTCATTATAGAGTTTAGGATGAGCATTTCCTGATCGTTGTCGATCCTGAGCGGAATCTCATTCGTGCAAGCCGCAAAAGCAATAAGGATCGTAGTGATAAGAGATATTCCTTGTATTTTTTTCATAGTCGCTAGAATTTGCGGGTGTAACTTACTGAAGGAACGATCGGAAGGATCGTGATCTTATTCAGGACTCTTTTATTGACATAGGTCTTTTTCCCGTCAATCACAGTTTCTTCTGTTCTGGTGTCCATATACACGAAGTTCGGGTTCATCTGGTTGTACGTGTTGTAGATGCTGAAGTTCCAGACTGCCTCGCCGTTCCTCTTCGGCTTGTGGAGACTGACGCCGATGTTGAGCCTGTGGCTGGAGGGCAGGCGGTAATTGTTCCTGGAAGCGACAAGGTCGGCGCTTACCGTACGTCCAAGTCCGAGGTACATCACCTCCGTGGAGCGCAGAGGAATAGTGGACGTGCCTCCGGTAGCGAATGTCCAGGCTCCATTGAGATCGACCCTGTCGGACAGTTTGTAGTTTGCGACAAGGTTCAGACTGTGGCGGCGGTCATACTTGTACGGGAACTTCTTGCCCATATTGATTGTTCCTTCCGGGAACCATCTGTCTGACTTTGCGAGAGTATAGGAGACCCAACCGGTCAGGTCTCCTGAGACCTTCTGGGCGAACAGTTCGAGACCAAGTGCGCGTCCGCGACCCATCTCGACCTGCTTCTCCCAACCGCCCATATTGCCGATTACGACTGCTCCGTCCTTATACTCAAGAATGTTGTACATCTCTTTCCAGTATCCCTCGGCAGAAAACTCCCAGTCTTTGACACCGTTGTAGTAGATGCCAAGGGAGCCCTGGTCGGAGGTGACAGGCCGGATGTCCTTCGTTATCGGGACCCAGAGATCGATCGGAAGTGACAACTGCGATGAAGAGAGCAGGTGGACGTATTGTGCCATTCTGGAGTAGCCGGCCTTCATCGACAGGTCCTTGTTGAATGAATACCTGACCGAGAGCCTTGGCTGGAACGAGAGATAACCCCGCCCTTCCGTGTAGAAAAGGGAAACATGCGCTCCGGGGTTGATAGTCAGTCGTTCGCCGACAGTGAAGTCATCCTCTACATAGAACGACAGGTCGTGGCCGTGGAACCGCTTGCTGTCGATTATGTTCATCAAAGTGTCGATCTGCTCTTCGCCACGCCCGGATGACTCGTTGACTGCGGTGAGTGTTTCCGGAATAAAGGTGTGGAAGAGATACTCAGCGCCGAACTTGACCAGATGGGAAGGGTTCGGATTGAAATCGAAATCCATCTTCGCGCTGAGGTCCCTGATGCCTGAGCGGTACTTGACGTCGAATTCTTCCTTGTAGGGGATTCCGTTGGTGGTCCCTTTTTCCGAGAATTCAGAGCCGATGGTGCTCAGGTAGCGGTTGTACGCTATCGTAGTGTTGGAAAACAGTCTGCCGCTGAAGACGTGGTTCCATCTCAGGGAGGCGAGGTTGTTGCCCCAGTGAAGGTTCACTCCTTCGTGCGAAGTATAACTCTCGTTGTTGACTTCCGCTCCGTATGAAATCTTCTTGTCGCCCTTGCTGTTGTCGTAGTATTTGAACTTGTCTCCTCCCTTGTACAAGGTAGAAGCGGTCCTTGTCGCTCAGCCGCCAGGTCAACTTCCCGGTCAGGTCGTAGAAATAATAATTGGCGTATTCCTTGTCCTTGCTTCCTGGATTGTTCATTGCCCACTTGATCAGGGGAGAGTAGAGCGCCGTGTGCATTCCTCTGGCGCTGACACTGTAACTGAGCCGGTCCTTTATTATCGGTCCTTCCAGGTGCATCTTGTCGCTGACGACTCCGACGGAGACCATTCCGTGGGTCTCCTTCATATTGCCGTCGTTTGCGCGGATATCTATGATGCTGGATACCCGTCCCCCGTAGCGGGCGGGGAAGGAACCCTTGTACAGCGTGACTTTCTTTACCGCCTCAGGCTGAAAGACCGAGAACAGGCCAAGCAGATGGTCCACATTGTAGATCGGCACGCCGTCCAGGAGGATCAGGTTCTCGTCCGGGCCTCCTCCACGGACGTAGAGACCGGCGAAGCCTTCGTTTCCTCCCTGAACTCCGGGCATCAGTTGTATGGCCTTGAGCACATCCTGCTCTCCAAGCAGAGCCGGAGTGTTCCGGATATGGTCCAGCGGGACATCGATTGCCCCCAGATACGGGGAGTCGAAACCGGCTTCCCTGCTTGCGACAACCCTGGACTCGTCGATAAGACCTGAAGGCTCCAGAAGGACGTTGATGACCGTGTCCTTCAAGGCGTTCAGGGTCACTGTCTTCTCCTTGTAGCCTACATAGGAGTACATGATCCTGACGGGACCCTCGGACGGAGTGAAAGTCAATGAATAGAAGCCGAAACTGTTCGTAGCGGCTCCTGTCCTGTTTGAAGCGTCATAGATCGCCCCCGCTCCTATAAGGGTCTCTCCGGAGAGAGAATCAGCCACGTGACCGCTGACCGTGATTTTCTGGTTTCTGGGCTGCGCTGAGAGCGAAAGAGCCAGCGCCGACCAGATGAAAGCAAAAAGAATCTTTCTCATCTGCTTCTGTAGAACTTTTCAAGAACACGGTAAGCGTTTTCCCTTTCCGGGGAGGCGGCGACTCTGGATTCGACGTCAATCATCATTACCGGAGCGGCGTCGAGATTGTCCTTTGTGACAGCTGTCCAGGCCGGGAGGCCATCCCCGTTAGGATCGCCGTTCTTGCAGAAGTTGGCATAGAATGAGAGAAACTGCCTGGAAATGGCGTAATCCTCTTCCTGCCAGTCGTAGTATTCATTGGTTGAAAGATTGCCCATAGCATATTCAATCTCTGCGGAGTGGACAGCTCCAACCGGTCCTGCAGGCTTCTTCGCCTCTTCTTCCTTCTCGGCATCAGTCTTTTCCCGCACGCCGCCGGCCAGTGCCGCGACCTTGTCTCCCATTCTGGATGAGACCTGAGGACGGGCGTGCATATACTTGTAGCGGAAAACAGGCTGGTCGGAGGTCCTAGCGTGGTAGTCGCAGACCTTCCAGGTAGGGAAACCCGTGAACAGGTCCGATGCCAGGTCAAGGCCCTTCTGGCTCATCACATCCTCGTCTGAGAGAAGACCGTACGCTTCAAATATCTCATCGGTGCTCTCTCCGAAAGTCGCCCTCATAGCTTCCCTGTAGTTGGCAAGGGTCGCTTCCTTTCCCCTTAGGGCCTGCTGCGGGGAACCTTCGAGCGAGTTCCATCCTGCCAGGAGAGGAACCTGCGCCTGTTCTCCTTTGGCGAAGACTTCGTCAGCACTTTCGGTCATAAAGTGTCCGTCGAGGATCACGTTCTTCATACTTCTAGGAGGAAACAATTTTTGAAGCGTGTCGGCATCCATCACGGCTGCTTCGGCGAAACTGACTCCCTTGCTTTCCAGAAGCGCCGCGCCATCGGCATCTGCGTCAGCCTGCAGGAATGCCTTGTAGGGCATCACTTCCGCTCCGGAAGAAAGCATCGCCCCGGCGATGATGTTCTTTGAAAGAGGGGAGCACATCAGGAGGGAGACCGAAAATAAACCGGCTGACTCACCGACGATGGTGATTCTGTCAGGAGAGCCTCCGAAAGCCTTGATATTATCCTTGACCCACTGGATTGCCGCTGCCTGGTCGAGGAAGCCGTAGTTGCCGCTTCCCTTGTAGGGTGAGGCTGCTGTAAGATCAGGATGGGAGAAGAATCCGAATATTCCTTCACGATAGTTCGCTGTCACTGCGATCACACCTTCCTTTGAGATCGCTCCTCCGTCGTAACGCGGTTCGCTGCCGGAACCTGCCATAAGCCCGCCGCCGTTGAAGTAGACGAGCACCGGCATTCCGTCGGCCTCCGTCTTGGCCGTAGTCCAGATGTTCAAATAGAGGCAGTCTTCGCTGCGGCCTTTGCCTCGGAATGACATATCCCCGTATATGTCAGGCTGCATAGGGTCGTAGCTGAACTCCTTGGTGGGAAGGACCCCTTCCCACGCCGCCTTCGGCTGTGGGGCCTGCCACCTGAGTTCTCCGACAGGAGCTTCGGCGAAAGGCACTCCAAGGAACATCTTGACACCGTCTTCCTCTTTTCCTTCTATGATTCCGGAAGCTGTCTTTACCTGGAGAGTGATTTCCTTGCTTTTCTGTGTGCAGGAGCCTGCCAGCAGTATCAGAAGGCCCGCCGCAGCAAGCAATACCGTTTTTTTGATTCAAATGCCATAGTTGTGTAGTGTTTGTCCTGCAAAGATAGGCGTTTTGTTCCTGAATATTGCTATATTTACCAATTAAACAATCTGGAAAACCTTTTTGATTAAAATGAAAAAGAATTATTTTGACCTAACAGGCAGAGTCGCGCTTGTGACGGGCTGCTCTTCAGGACTTGGCGTCCAGATGGCCCGTGCTTTGGCAAATCAGGGCTGTAATATTATCCCGGTTGCAAGGCGGGAAGACAAGATTCAGGAAGTCGCAAAGATGATCCGCGAGGATTTCGGAGTTGACTCGCTTCCGATCCGCTGCGACATAACGGACACAAGTATGGTTGAGGAAACTGTTGACAAGGCCCTCAAGCATTTCGGACGCATTGACATTCTGATCAACAATGCAGGTACCGGTGCGGTCGCTCCTGCGGAGGACATAACTGATGACCAGTTTTACAATGAACTCAACATAGACTTGTTCGGAAGCTTCAAAGTTGCGAGAGCGATTGCAAAAAAGGCCATGATTCCGGCCGGATTCGGCCGGATCATCAATATTTCAAGTATGTACGGCCTGGTCGGCAACAAGGTCGCTCCGGCTTCTCCTTATCATGCCGCGAAGGGGGGAGTTGTCAACCTTACCCGCGCCCTCGCCGCTGAGTGGGGAAAGTACGGAATCACTGTCAACAGCATCTGTCCGGGCTATTTCCTGACACCTCTGACAAAGGACGTGCTGGACACCGACTGGTTCAAGGAGTATGCGAAGAATGCTATTCCGGAAGAGCGCTATGGCGTCGAGGGAGAACTTGATTCCGCCACCATATTCCTCAGCAGCCCGGCTTCAGCCTATGTCAACGGAGTTATGCTTCCGGTTGACGGAGGCTACACCGCCATCTGACCGTTTTATGTTTTTTTCTACGGGGTCGGCTCTAAGGGTCGGCCTCTTTTTGTTTTCCGGTTAATCCGCCGATGAAAAGAAATGTATCAATAATGTAAACATTTTGCATTGTCCGGATCTTTCCTTGGATAAAAACGTTTTCAGGCTAATATTTTCTAGTTTTTCTTCATTTTTTTTCATCCTGCCAAGGACTCGTTTCCTAATTTTGAGCATAACTGAATACAACCGCTTTATTTTCTATGAAACTATTAATAATAATAATAAACATTCCATTATGAAAGAAAGTTTATTCAAACTAATGACCAGGGCTCTGATCGTCCTGGTGCTGGGATGTCTGAGCCTGAGCTTCGCTTATGCACAGACACGTTCAATCAGCGGAACGGTAGTTGACGCCTCCGGCGCTCCTGTCATCGGGGCGGGTGTCGTCCTTGTCGGGAACAGCTCCGTGGGGGCTGTGACTGATCTTGACGGCTCCTTCAGCCTGAGCGTTCCCGAAAACGCCAGTCTCTCCGTCTCTTGCATCGGCTATGCCACCGAGGTGTTTCAGGTGGGTTCCTCATCTTCCTACAGGATAATACTCAAGGAGGACACGGAGCTTATCGAGGAGACCGTCGTCATTGGCTACGGTGTACAGAAGAAGAGCGATCTGACCGGGTCAGTCGCGTCTGTGAAGGACAGCGACCTTTCAAACAGATCGACGGTCTCCGCTGTCCAGGCCATCCAAGGCAAGGCCGCCGGCGTCCAGATTGTCAATGCGTCAGGTGCTCCGGGCGCGGGATCCAGCATTCAGATCCGAGGATATTCATCCAACACCTCGACAAGTCCACTGATGATTGTAGATGGTCTTAAAGTGGCTGACATCAATTATATCGATCCGGACAACATCGCTTCGATCGAAATCCTGAAAGATGCGGCTTCCGCCGCAATATACGGTATAGAAGCCGGCAACGGTGTAGTCCTCGTGACCACAAAGTCAGGAAAGAGTTCCGGGAACGGCGGCAGGGTCTTCTATAACTTTATGAGTTCAACCCAGTCCGTGGCAAATCTCCCTGACCTGATGGATGCAAGGACATATGTCGACTACCAGACCCTTATGGGCAACAACGCCCAGAGCGTATGGGATGGAAAGACAGACACATACTGGCCTGACTACATGCTTGAAAAGGGTCATACCCGCAGGCATACGATAGGCGCGCAGGGTTCCAACGACAGAGGCAACATCTATGTGTCTCTTTCCTATGTGGATGATGACGGAATAGTCTCCGGAGATATGGATGTTATGAAACGTCTTACCGGTCAGATCAACTCTGAGTACAAGATCAACAGCTGGCTCTCGATCGGGACCAACAATTCCATGGAATATTCCAAGATACGCAGCGTCTCAGAGGCAAACAATATCAATGCTTCCGTTCTCGGATCCATGCTTGTCTTCGACCCTATCGTTCCCTGGTCCTATGATGAGAACAACCTTCCTGAATTCATAAAGGGTAAACTCAACAGCGGACTTCTTCTCCCGAGGGATCCATCCACAGGAGAGATCTACGGAATCTCCCAACTCGCTGAAGGAAGCCTTATCTACCATCCTGGAGTTATGAGGGACATGGATGTGAATATGTCTGAATCATTCCGGCTCCGTGGCAGCACCTATGCCAACATCACTCCTTTCAAGGGTCTTGTCTTCACCTCGCGTTTCGGCTACAGGGCAGGTTACAACGTCCGCAGCAATTATGACTATGAATTCCAGGTCAGCGCTATCGGAAAGCAGGCGATGTCCCTATCCGGAACATCAAGGACCAACCTGTTCTACCAGTGGGAGAACTTCGCCAACTACAGCAAATCTGCAGGCAAGCACAACTTCACCGCAATGGCCGGTTTCTCATTCCAGAAAGACGCGTCTGACTATGTGAGCGGTACAGGCTATGTCCTTACGGACACGGCTCCGAATTACAGGTATCTGAGCTATACCACGAATGACTCGCGTATGACGCTTTCCGGCGAACCGTCTTTCAGGTCGAATATGTCTTACTATGGACGTCTCGGCTGGTCCTATGCCAACAGGTATATGATTCAGGCGAACTTCCGCGCCGACGCGTATGATACATCGAAACTGGATCCTTCCAACCGCTGGGGTTATTTCCCTTCAGTGTCAGGAGGCTGGACGGTTTCAAATGAGAAGTTCTTCTCAGGGATCAAGGATGCCGTCTCCCTGTCATTCCTCAAGCTCCGTGCGTCCTGGGGTATCAACGGCAACGTCAATGCGATGGGCAACTACCAGTACAGCGACGTTCTGACAGCCAACAACAACAACGGCTACAATTTCACCGACACAAGCGGACGCACGGTGGGCGTGGCTCCTTCAGGTGTCCTTCCTAACCCGAAAATCAAGTGGGAGACCTCACGTCAGGTTGACCTCGGCCTTGACGCGCGTTTCTTCAGGGATCGTCTCACAATCGGTATCGACTGGTACAACAAGAATACAAACGACCTTATCACCAGCACCATAGCTCCAGCCAACACAGGCTCAACCACAACCTACATCAACGCAGGCAAGGTCAACAACCACGGTACCGAAATCGAACTCAGCTGGAAGGATGTCGCCGGCGATTTCTCTTATGGCATCGCAGGCAATATGGCCACCCTTCACAACAAGGTTCTTGAGGGTACTCAGGTAGGCCGTGTTCCTGGATATCTCATCCACACTGCCGAGAATGTCACCTATTTCGAGGCCGGATACCCTCTCTGGTATCTTCGTCTTTACGATCTGACAGGTGTTGACCAGCAGACGGGAGCCCCGATATTCGCCGACAACAATAATGACGGAGTCATCAATGATGAGGACAGAATCTGCGCAGGCAGCGGCATTCCAGACCTTACTTATGGCCTTACTCTGAATCTGGCCTACAAGGGCTTCGATATGGTGGTCTATGGTACAGGAGCACAGGGTGTCCAGAAACTCTTCGCCATGACCAGGGCCGACGTCACCACAATGAACACCCTGAAGGAGTTCTACACCGATGCCTGGCACGATCCGAGCTCTGCAGGCTACACTCATCCGAAGCCGACGAACAATACTCAGGTGCTTTGCTCAACCGACAGGATGTACGATGCATCATTCTTCAAGATCAAGCAGATACAGGTCGGTTACAACGTGCCGGGAAGCTTCCTGAAGAAGTTCGGAACCAACTCCCTCAGGGCGTATGTATCTCTCGACGACTGGTTCACATTCACCAGGTATCTTGGCCTTGATCCTGAAACCAGCCTCTTCGGCTCATCGTCCGACGGTCTTGGCGTCGATACCGGATCTTATCCAATTTCCAAAAAACTGGTATTTGGTGTTAACGTTACATTCTAATTTCTTACGGATTATGAAAAAGACAATATATCTGGCTTTGGCTCTTGCGGCCGCATTCTTTTTCGCTTCTTGTGAAAAGGAACTTGAGAATCCCCGCAAGGGAGCCAACGATTTCAGCACTTTCTACACAAACGCTACAGCGGATGATGCGGAAAAGCTCATCGCTCAGGCCTACAATACTTATTTCAATGGACCGGAGGAAGTCCAGAAACAGAATTTCTTCGAAATCATCTCCGATGATATGGATTGCGGTGGCGGCACCTATGCGGACAATGCCAACCGTTACAGGAACGCCGACGAACTGACCTGCCAGCCGAGTGACTGGCTATTCCACGGCCCTCGCCGCGGCTACAGCCTCTATCAGGCCCTCTATGTATGCATCTATCAGTGCAACCTAATTCTGGAAAAGATTCCTGAAACCTCTGATTCAAGGATCAACAGGGTGAAGGCAGAGGCGAAGTTCCTCAGGGCGGTGAATATGTTCGAGGCGATGAGAGTATGGCACAATCCACCTTTCGCCGACCATATCTATTCATCTGAGGATATGCACGCGCCTAACGGTGACCCTAAGGAAATGATAGACTGGATTCTTGACAACTTCGACCAGGCTTCAAAGGAACTCCCTAAACTGTCCGGCAAAGGCCAGCAGGCTTCAATCGGCGGACGCGCCACTTCAGCGGCGGCTCTCGCTTTCTATGGCAAAGCCTCTCTCTGGTACGGTACCCAGTACAACGACAAGAGTTATGTCCAGAAGGCAATAGCTCCTCTGAAGTCGATAATTTCTTCAGGTCTTTACGGCCTTATTCCTGATGTCTCCAAGCTTTTCCGCACTTCGGCCGATTTCTGCGAAGAATACATCTTCGAGCGCAACTGCGCGCAGACTGAGTCCGACAAGGCGGTCCAGAACGACAACCGTCACACCTGGAGAAGTTTCCGAGTCGATAATATGTACATTCCTAACGCATTCAAAGGTTACGGGTGGGCATTCTGCAACCCTACCCAGGAATTCGTTGACTTTATGAAGAAGCACGACGGAGAAGACACTCCAAGGTTCAAGTCCAAGCTTATGTCCTATGAAGATGTCCTTGCTATGGACTACGACACGGCTGAAAAGGGAATCAAGCCGGGCGCCCAGTACCCGAATTGCATCGGTTACTGGAATGCCACTTGCGTGATGTGGAATGAAGACCTCTACACGGACACCGGCCTGAATTTCTACTCTAGCGCGAACAATCCTATCATCAGGTATGCCGAGGTTCTCCTTATGTACGCCGAGGCTCAGTTCATCTCAAACGGGGATTCTGACAAGTCAGGTCTCGGCGCCCTGAATGAAGTGCGTAAAAGAGGAGGGCTTGAGCCTCTCGCCGGTCTAACAATGGAGATCATACAGGACGAGCGCCGCGCTGAGCTTTTCTGCGAAAACGAGAGATGGTTCGATATCATCAGATGGAGGATTGCAGACAAGGTCCTCGCCCACGCCGGAGAGAAGAGGTATGCGTTCCGAGGCTACAAGCCGGGAACTACCGACTACGACATAGAAGTCACCCCTGGCGAAGGGAAGGGATGGAACGACAAGTATTGGGAGCTTCCGTTCGGAGACAATCAGCTTCAGGCCAATCCTAACCTTGTCCAGCATAACGGCTGGTAATATCCATATTTTAAATTCAAATACATTATGAGACTGAAATCATTATTTGTCGCTTTCCTTGCGCTCTCCGCTTCCGTTACGGTTTTCGGACAGCAGCGCTACTGCAATCCACTCCCGATGCCGATAGGGCAGGGAGGCAACGCAAGCGGCGACGTCACCGTCATCGAAGAAGGCGGCAAGTATTATATGTGCTGCACCGGCGGAGGAATGTGGGTTTCCGATGACCTGGTGAACTGGGACTTCCACGCTGTCGAGCATATTCCGGTAGCTCCGGACCTTGTCAAGTACAACGGCAGGTTTTATCTTACAGGCAACAGCGACCACGTTTTCGTGGCTGACAATCCTCTGGGACCTTACAGTGACCTTGGCGAGTTCAAGAACACTGGCCCAGTAGAGAACGGATGGAACGGCGGCTTTGACACTAAGATCTTCGTGGATGACGACAACACTCCTTACCTCTACTGGCCTGGACGCGGCATCAGCGGAATCTATGGCGTGAAACTCGATCCGAATGACCTTACCAGGTTCGCTGAAAAGCCGACACATCTCTTCGGATTCAACCCGATGCACGCATGGGAGCGATACGGCGAGATGAACGAATATCCGGGCGTAGCCTGGATCGAGGGCCCTTGGGTAATCAAGCGCAACGGCATCTATTACCTTGAATATTCGGCATCCGGAACCCAGTGGAAGACCTATGCAGAGGGTTACTATACGGCCACCTCCCCGCTCGGACCTTATACCTATGCCGCCAACAACCCTCTACTGCGAAAGACAGAGGGCCTGGTCACAGGAACCGCTCACGGATCCATCGTGAATATTCCTGGTACGGACGAATGGTACCAGTTCTACACAATCGTGCTGTCAAACCCTCCAGGAGGCCGCCGCATCGGTATGGACAAG
>CAYFVE010000035.1:0-20082 GCA_964346605.1 uncultured Muribaculaceae bacterium
CGGAATGTCCACAGGAACTATCAGAGGGATGAGGAAACCTGAAACGAGGTATCCTTCATTGACCTCCTCACCCTTGATCTGGGCTGAAGTGAATTCAATTCCGAGACCGACGATGTACGAAACGAGAAACAGAGGGATAACCTTCAGGAGTCCCCAGAAGAACTGGTTCCAGAATCCCGGAAGGTCTCCTGCCGCAAGATTGTGCTGGTAACCTACGTTCCACATTCCGAAGAGCGCCGCAGGAACGAGTGCCAGTACAACTATGATCATCACTCTTTTTATGTCGAGTGAATCCCTGACGTGAGCGCCCTTGGCGGTCACTGTAGCGGGGACTCGAAGGAAGGTGTCGAAGGCATCCCACGTAGAATGCAGCCACCCTAATTTGCCGCCTTTCTCAAAAAGGCCTGGTTTAACTGTGTTTTCTTCCATAGTGAATTACCTTTTAAGCCATTTCCTTTAACATCAGACTGATACCGCCGGCGATGATGGCCTGGATATCGTTCTTTGAAGGATCCACGAACTCGCAGAGGGCAAGATCCTCAGGAAGAACCTCGTAGATTCCGAACTGCTCCATCTTGTCGATGTCTCCGGCAAGGCAGGCCTTGATCAGGTAGACAGGGAAGATGTCCATAGGGAGAACCTTGCCGTAAACGTCTGAGCAGACAAAAGCGCGGACTCCTCCGTGGGTGTTCGTGTCCATATTGTACTTCTTTTTGGGCAGAAGCCAGGAGAAATATGCCATTGATGCGCTGAACTGATTGAATCTAAATGGATTGGCCCAGCCGAGAATCTCTCTTTCACGGCCTTCCCTGATCAGAGTCAGCTGGTTGTCGAAGAATCCGAGGTAGCCATCCTTGCCGATTGATTCGCCTGTAAGTACATCTCCGCTGATAACTCTGGTCTCGACTGACTCGTCAATGCTTTCCTTGATTGCGCTTACAGGCATTCCAGGGAAAGCACAGACATAGCCGGTCTTCACCGCAGCCGGACCAGTAACCGCTACCTTGCGGTCGAGGACAAGTCTTCCTTCTTTGAACAGTCTGCCGATTGCGGCGAGGGCGAGGAGACCGAGAGTCCAGACAGTCTCGCCCTTCCTGATAGGATCGATGTGGCTGATCTGAACACCGACATTTCCCGCAGGGTGCTTGTTTCCGTTGACTTTGTGGACAACGGCGTTCTCCGCTTTAGCGAAAGCGGAAGTCTCGCTGTTGACACAGATGTGTACTTTTGCGATTCTTGACATCGCCGTTATTCCTGTCCGGATGGCATCCAAGTCATCCTTGAAGGCAAACTCAGCGTCCGCTGCAAGCGGGGCTGTCGAGAAAGCAGATACAAAAACGGCCTTAGGTTTCAGGGCCGGATCGGCGATGATTCCATAAGGTCTTTGTACGATTGATGGCCACAGACCGCTCTTCAGAAGAGCCTCCTTGACCTGGTCTCCGCTGAGGGATGCAGGATTCTTCGCTCCGAAGTCGACGGCTTTTCCTTCGCCGTCCGCCTTTACGAGCACAGCAAGAAGCTTCCTCTTGTCGCCCCTTACGATTTCCTGCACTGTCCCGCTTACCGGAGATGTCAGAAGAATGTCTGGGTTCTGCTTGTCTGCCAAAACAGGGGATCCTGCGAGGACACTGTCACCTTCCTTTACGAGAAGTCTGGGAGTGAAACCCTTGAAATCAACAGGCTTCACGGCAACAACGTCAGGCACGATCTTTTTCATTGTTTCAAGGCCCGCCTCTCCGCTGATCGGAATATTCAGACCCTTTTTCAAATCGATGTTGTTTGACATATAATGTGTGTTGATGGTAATTTCAATTACAACTTGCAAATGTACTCATTTTTTCGGGATTTTTCTGTATTTTCGCACCATTATGGAAAACATTGAAGATGCTATTTTAGATGGTCTGAACGCCGAGCAGAAGCAGGCGGTCAGCAGTGTGGACGGACCGGTGCTGATAGTAGCAGGCGCGGGGTCAGGCAAAACGAGGGTGCTTACGAGCCGTATCGCGTGCATACTTGCCCGCGGCGGCGATCCTTCAAGGGTAATGGCGCTGACCTTTACGAAGAAGGCGGCATCCGAGATGAAGGAGAGAATAGCCCTTATGGTTGGGGAGAGGAAGGCCAGAAGACTCTTTATGGGTACCTTCCATTCCATATTCATCAGGTTTTTAAGGGAATATGCCGAATCGCTGGGCTACCCTCCGACCTTTACAATCTACGATACGAGCGACTCGGTCAGCGCCATCAAGGCCTGTGTCAAGGAACTGAAGCTGGACGACAAGGTTTACAAGCCCAAGGATGTCCTTTCCAGAATATCGATGGCGAAGAACAACCTCTATACGGCTGACGCATACCGTATCAACCAGCAGGCCCTTGCAAAGGACGCGGCTGCAAGGAAGCCGATGATCCATGAGATTTTTTCTCTCTATGCCGCCAGATGCCGGCAGGCCGGGGTGATGGATTTCGATGACATCCTTCTTAACATGAACATCCTTCTGCGACACAATGCGGAAGCGAAGCTTTCAATCGCCTCAAGGTTCGACTACATCCTGGTCGATGAGTATCAGGATACGAATTTTGCCCAGTATCTGATTCTGAAACAGTTGAGTGAGCTTCACCGCAACATCTGCGTGGTTGGGGACGATTCACAGTCGATCTATGCATTCCGCGGCGCCAAGATTGAGAACATCCTCAATTTCCAAAAAGATTATCCGGAATGCAAGGTCTTCCGCCTTGAGAAGAACTACCGTTCGACAGCGAACATCGTGAACGCCGCCAATTCTCTGATCGCAAACAATGAGAACCGGATTCCGAAGACCTGCGTCTCTGTGGGTGAGGAAGGGGAGAAGATCCGTCTCCTGAGTACCTACAACGAACAGGAGGAGGCGCTGATGATTGCTTCGGAGATAATCGGAAGGATGCAGTCCGACCACGCAAGGTACGAGGACTTCGCCATATTGTACCGTACGAATTCCCAGTCCAGAGCCCTTGAGGAGGCGCTCCGCAAGAGGAATCTCCCTTATGTGATATATTCAGGCAACTCATTCTTCGAACGATCCGAGGTCAAGGATATGATGGCCTATCTCAAACTTGTGGTCAACGTCAACGATGACGAATCTTTCAAGAGGGTTGTGAACACGCCCGCGCGTGGAATCGGAGACACCACTTTGAATGCGCTTGCCGCAATGGCTCGAGAGGAAAAGACTTCTCTCTTCAAGGCGGCGTATTCAGAGGATTTCGCCCGGTACGGGCTCAAGGCGCCTGCAGTCGCGAGACTTCGCTCATTCTGCGATATGATTGACGGGTTCGCCTCAAAGGCGCTTTTGACGGATGCCCACGAGATCGCGGTCGGCATCTCGGATGCCTGCGGACTCTATGCCTTCTTCAAGACAGACTCTTCAATCGAAAGCCAGTCAAGGGCTTCCAACATCGAAGAACTCATCAGCAGTGTCACCAGGTTCGTCGAAGACAGGCAGAATGAATATCTGGACGAAATGCGTTCGGACAGCCAGGCGGACGATGTCACAGACGTACAGTGCCCTGTCGTCACCATTGGAGAATTCCTTGAGAACATCTCTTTGCTGACTGCCGTGGATATGACTGAAGACGAAGATTCCAGCAACAGAATCGCTTTGATGACGGTGCATTCTTCCAAGGGACTGGAATTTCCTTATGTTTTCGTCTCCGGAATGGAGGAAAATCTATTTCCGTCGGGGGGAATGCTGGCCTCTCCTTCGGACATCGAGGAGGAGAGGCGCCTTTTTTATGTGGCGGTGACCAGGGCCAAGAAGGCGGTCCTGCTCTCCTTCGCAAAGACGCGCATGCGAAACGGCAAGCACGAATCCAACTCTCCGAGCCGCTTCATAAGTGAAATCGCTTCTGAATATATCTCCAATCCTCTCCACAAGGAGGACTTCGAACGTCCGGAAACTGAAGATGACGATGACTTCGGCTTTAGACGAAGAGGCTTTACCGGCTTCGGTTCCGGGGGGTTGCGGGCAGGGGGCGGTTCTTTCTACGAAAAGTCCGGCATTGTGCAGACGTTCCGTAAACAGACACCGGTCCACGTTGATTCCCGGGACTCAATAGCTCGGAAGAAGGAAGAACTTCGCGGCAGGCCTCTTCCTCCTAAGATTCCGGATTCAGATTTTATTCCAGTCCCTATGACGGAATTGAGGGAAGGACAAGACATAGAGCATAATCGTTTCGGTTATGGCAGAATAGTGGAGATAACCGGAAGCGTGCCGGATTTGAAGGCGAAGATTGTTTTCGATTCTTTTGGAGAAAAGATTCTTTTGTTAAAATATGCGAAAATTCGTTTTAAATAGTTGTTTTTAAAAAATTATTTGTATATTTGACGTGAAGTTTTTCATAGTTTAAGTTTAGGTTAAGTAGCGGGGTGATCGCAGTGAATGCGATTGCCTCGTGAATTTTTTGCGGCTTCCGGATCGGAAGCCGTCCCACGACGATATGGGAAGGCTCGTATTTTTTTATTAGTGGCGATTCTATAAAAAACAGAAATTTCCGTTTCTTAATAAATTGTTTTTCTGTTTCTTATCTTTTTTTCTGTTTACTCTTCCTAGTTTTGCATTCGGATCGCAACGATGCGGCCCGGTTTATTCAAGTAATTATGAAGACTTCAATCCTTCCCATCAAGAGGCCGTTGGAAACCATTGCCGCGGCGCTGGCAATAATACTCGCCTCCTGCAACAAGATCCCTTCAGAAAACGCTCAGGGAACGCTATGCTGGAGTTTCTCCAGGAGTTCCTGCACAAGAGCCAGAACCGATCTTCCCGACACCGATTCCTTCATTCTGGACGTACGCAACTCTGCCGGAGACGCGCTTTACGTCGGATCCTATGGAAAGTCTCCGGAGTCGATGCTGGTCAATCCGGGATCATATTCCGTCAAGGTCGTATCCCGCGAGTTCTCCAAGCCGGAGTTCGACGCCCCTCAGTACGGCGATGAACAGCTTGTAATCGTCACTGCGGGAGCAAAGACAAGAGCCGTTCTCAACTGCTCCCAGATCAATTCAGGCCTGTGCCTTGATATTGACAGAGGATTTTCAGAAACCTATCCGGGGGGCTACCTGACTGTTTCTTCTTCAGAGGGCTCTCTGAAATACTCGGAAAGTGAAAAGAGAATCGGTTTCTTCAAGCCTGGGGAGGTGACGGTCAGCCTGTTTGACGGAACGTCGGTATCGGCTCTCGTAACCAGGTCGCTGACGCCAAAAGAGATTCTGACTCTGGGAATAGTCTGCCCGTCTCCATCCGTCTCTTCCGCCGGGCTGTCAATAAGGATGGACACTTCCCGGATCTGGAACAATGAAGACTACTTTATAGGCTCCGGTTCAGGAATCAGCCCCGGTGCCGGGATCTCATCCGCTTTCAGCGTCGTCCAGGCTAAGGAACATGCCGGAGAGACAGGCGTATGGGTCTGCGGCTACATTGTCGGAGGAGACCTGTCTTCAACAAAGAACGGGATAAAGTTTTCCGGTCCTTTCGACTCAATGACGTGCATAGCCATCGCCTCCCGCGCTTCCGTCATCGAGAAGGAATCCTGTATGTCCGTGCAGCTTTCCAAAGGTGATCTCCGTGAAAAGTTGAATCTTGTTGAACATCCTGAACTTCTGGGCTGCAAGATCTACCTTAAGGGCGACATCGTCCAGTCCTACTACGGTATTCCCGGAATACATAAAGTTTCTGAATTTGTAATTAGATAACTATGAAAAACAATTTTGACAAGGTGGCGATGACCACTGCGCTGCTGATTTGCCATCTGATGGCTTTTTCTCAGGAAAAACCGGACAGGAAAGCTTGGGAATTCGGAATAGGAGGCTCCGCCCAGAACCTTACAAGGACGACTGTCTCGGATTTCCACCGGACCTCCGGAGGGGGCTACGTCTTTAATCTGGAAGAAAAAATGCTTTTCGGCGGAATCAATTCCTATGTCGCAAAAGAAATGAACAGATGGCTCTACGTCGATGTACAGGGCACTTGTGGTCTCGCCCGTTTCTATGACAGCGGTCTTCTCAAACAGGGATATTCAATTATGGTGGGGCCTGGAATACAGTTCAGGCCCTTCGTCCGCAGCGAATGGGTCCAGCCATATCTCAGGCTTGGAGTGAATTTTTTTCTAAAGACATTCCCTGTCACGTATTTCGGTAAGTTTGAGGGGGATGTAACGAAAGAATCGATCTGGAGGCCGAAGATGCCTGGAATAAGGGAGACACCTTCGATTCTGACTCCTATGTGCCTCTGTCCGCAAGTGTCGGACTTGTAGGTTGGCTCAGCGACAGGTTCGGAGTCAGGATTCAGGGCGATTATCTCAGATCTCTCGACAAGAAAGGAGCCAATTCCGCGTTGGCGACAGCAGGTGTGGTGTTCAGGCTTGGGGGAGAAGAGAAGAGGAAAAACAGGATCGTCCGGATGCCTCCGGAAATCATTGAAAAGATTGTCGAGAAGGAGGTGGTGATGGAGGTTCCGGTTGAAGTTGAGAAGGAAATCATCAGGGAGGTTTATTCGGAGAGGACTCTGGCGGAGATGATGGACAACGTCAATTTTGAATTTGACACGGCCGTACTCACTTGCGAGTCATTCCCTGTGCTGGATGAAATCGCGGGCATACTTCATCAGTTCCAGGATATGAACTTCCTGATAGCAGGCTACACGGACGCGAAGGGTAGTGCCGGGTATAATGAAAGACTATCGACGGAGCGGGCCAAGGCGGTTTATGACGCGCTTCTGGAACGAGGTGTCAGCAAGTTAAGGCTGGTCTACCGCGGATTCGGCAAAAGGATGGCTCTAGTGCCGGCAACAGCTTCCGATGATGAACGACGAGGAGACCGTAAGGTGGTCATCGAGAGGGTCTCGCTCTCCTCCTTGTGGAAATATCTGAACCGATAATCAATTAACTATAACAGAATGAAAAACAAGATCAGATCATTTGCGTACGCCGTTTTAAGTGCGGTGGCGGTTTGCTCCTGCAACACTTTGGAAGTGACTCTCCCGAAGGGACCGCAGGGTGAACGTGGAATTCAGGGAACTGCCGGACTGACGGCATACGAATTATGGCTTAGACAGATAGGTGACGGAACTCTTAAGGGGTGGGACGGAGGAACCGGAATGGAGGACTTCTTCCTTTATCTTAAAGGCAAGGATGGAAAGTCTGCCTACAAACTTTGGATTGATTATGTCATCGAAGGGGTAGTGGACCCGCACAATCCTGATGTCAGCTGGGATGCATCAAGGACAACTGTCAGGGATTTCTATCTTTTCCTTTCCGGTGTGGACGGGGCTGACGGGGCTCACGGTCTTGACGGAAAGGATGGAAAAGACGGGGAAGACGGAGTCTCAGCCTATGAGTTATGGCTGAAACTGATTGAAGATGAAGGTCCCCTCGAAGATGCCAATGGACATGAATACTCAAAAGAGAACAGTACTGTCCGGGACTTCTTCATCTATCTGACCGGTCTCAATGGAAAAAACGGTCTGAATGGAGAGGATGGGATAACTCCAGAATTCACTATTATTGATGATGACTGGTATATATCCTATGATGACGGGGGATCCTGGGATATTCTGGGGCGTGCCAAAGGCGATAGGGGTGAAGCGGGGAATGATGGAGAAAACGGACTTTCCGCCTATGAACTCTGGAAGGAAGACGTGCTTTCAGACGAAGGACTGGAGAATCCGGGCAATGGAATCTTCGACAGGAAGCGTCACCCGAAGTGGCCTGAAGACAGGATTTCTCCGGCTGACTTCTACCTGTATCTTATGGGGAAAGAGGGTTTGAAAGGAGTTGACGGCAAATCTGCCTACGAAATCTGGAAACAGATGGTCCTTTCGGGCGAAGGTCTGGAGAACCCGGACAATGGAATATACGACATCGAAGAGTTTCCTCTCTGGCCTTCTTCTTCTGTTACTTTGATGGATTACTACCTGTACTTGAGAGGAAAGAACGGTGGCCAAAAAATCGAAGCGGGAAATGATACGGTCTATCTTGACAATGTGGACGGCTCCCTTTACAATGTGTCTCCGGTCTTCACTCTAGGGAAGGTCAGTGATTCAGGAACTTCCTATGAATATGTAAACCCGTTTTCCGGAGGCGCCGCTTTTGTTGTCACCGGTCCTGGCCCGGTCATTATCCCTGGATGCGAAGTGATGTTCACCTCTCTTGACGGAAGGAATACTTACATCAAAACCTCTGATGAGGCCGGTTATATCTATTTGACCAGAAATGAACTGCCGGAATGGTATGATGGAGCTCCGAGCGCAATGGCGACTGAAGACATTTCATCCGGAATAAAGCCTTCATCATTTTCTTTCGGGGGTAGAAAGGTCACCGATCCTTCCGTAATCGCCTCTACCTGCAAGGTTCCATACAGGGTCGGACTCAAAGTTGACGTGGTCGGTGTACTGGTCGCGGACAGAATAGCATCGCCGAAATACATTGTCCATAGAATTGTTGAGGGAGTGAGGGAGTCCGATCCTTTTGTTTCCTGCTTCTGCGAAACCAGTTCCGGCGATGCCCTTTACACGGTTTCCGCTGGAGCCTATATCTATGGCTGCGCACATCGTGTCAGCGACAGATTCGTTTATTACAGGAACGAAGGAGCGGTCCGTCTTTTCCGCGACCGGATTGGGACGGGCAGCTTCACAAGCGACGGCGCCCCGGTGTTTTCTGACGATGATGAAGCTATCCTCAGTTACTTCGGAAAAGTCTCGAATTTGTCAGGCAACTATATTGTAAATGAACCAAGAGGCAGCCAGGAGTACTACACAAGGGTAAGATTCGGGAATGGTTCCGCTCCGGAAAAGGTCGAAGTCTATGATACTTTTGTCGAAAAGAAGGAGAACGGTAGGTTGAGCATTTGCAGATACATCCCGGACTATGGACTCAAGGTGGTAAGCACGAATGGCATCGATGTACCGTACATAGCCAGTATGCCGGAGGGAATCACTGATGGATCTTACAATTGGAACAGTGGTCACACCACGCTGACTTTCTCAATGAACTGGTCTGCCATCGGCTCGGCAAGTGTATTCAGCCACCATTCCAGGGATTCCGGAACAGGCGACTTCAGAGCAGCCTACTGCTCCCTCAGCAAGTATGGCTCAACGCTTTCACAAGTCTCCTTCTCCGCATCAGGCAACTTCAACGGCTCGGACATCAACTCTTCCGTCAGCTGCAAATACGGCGGGACCTTCCTTTTCACCGACATTTATGACGGCTTTTCCTGCAGCATCTCCCCGATCAGGAAAGGCAGTCTCCTCCTGATGTACGGCATTTCCGGCAAGTTCAGTTACGATCGTAATCAGGACTCAATGGATGGAATTGGAACAGCGTTCCTGTTCGGCTCATCAGTCGATAAATCAGGACTGATCGAGTAGGACAGGTTTGCGAAGTTTCGTTTTTGTTTTATTTTTATTATCATTAGTGTCCGGAGAAAAATTCTCCGATACGATTTTATAAATTAATATTCAATTAGTTACAAGACCAAAATTATTTTTCGATTAGAACTCGTAAGTTTGCGTAATGGCATTTGAGCCACTTCTCGCAGACTATGAACAAGGGTAAAACAATCTTCGCACAACTTATGTCGCTTTTTACCGAATATGAATTCAGCAAGTGTGTCAATCGCTATAAAGGTGATCGGCATGCCATTAAGTTCAATTGCAGGGACCAGTTCCTTGTGATGAGCTTTGCTCAATTCACTGACAGAAGTGGCCTGAGGGATATTGAAACGACTCTCGACCTTTGTTCGCAAGATCTGTACAGGTCTGGACTGAAGGTTATGCCCAAGTCGACCCTTGCAGAAGCTAATGAGAAGCGAGATTGGCGTATTTATCAGGACTTTGGCTATGTCTTGATAAAGAAAGCGAAAGACCTTTACGCTGGCGAACGGCTGAGGATAGACCTTGACGAGATGGTTTGCGCCTTTGATAGCAGCACAATCGAACTGTGTCTTTCTCTCTGCCCATGGGCTACGCTTCATCACGGTAAGGGTGGGTTCAAGATGCACACCCTGATGGACTTGAACGGCTCCATCCCAACTTTCATCCGCCTCACAGAAGCCTCTGTTCACGATTCCAATATTCTTGATGAGATACCTGTAGAAGCCAATGCCTACTACCTGATGGATAAGGGCTATGTCAAGTTTGACTCGCTCTACAATCATTTCCATCAGAACCATGCCTGGTTTGTGACGCGCGCCAAGGACAATATGCAGTTCGAGGTTGTGGAAAGGCGAAAAGTCGACCCTGAAGCTGGACTGATTTCCGATGAGACTATCAAGCTTACAGGATATTACACTGCCAGAAAGTATCCTGACAATCTCAGGCTCGTTGTATACGAGGACTTTAGAGATGGCACGGTCTATCGTTTCCTGACAAACAACTTCTCGTTGGAGGCAATCACCATTTCTGAACTTTACCGTGAAAGATGGCAGATTGAGATCTTCTTTAAATGGATCAAGCAGCATCTCCACATCAAGTCCTTCTATGGAACGACTATGAACGCAGTCTACACGCAGATTTGGATAGCCATCTGTGACTATCTTCTGCTTATTATTGCCAAGAAGCAATACGGACTGAATCCAAGTCTCCATCTTATCTCAAACTCTATCGGACAGATCCTCTTCAGAAGAGGTGATATCCGTGACTTTTACAATAAACCTGATGTTCCCATTGATGTCCCGGAGGATGGCTCTATCAGGCAACTTTCTTTATGGTGAAATTTCTCCGGGCAGCAATGACAATTGCCTATTTGCCAAACCACCTATCTAATAGTATGCCACCTTGTTTAATATGCTGATTTATAAATACATACCAAATGAATAAAAGTGTAAAGATTGTAAAGACCTTTACAAAAAGTGTAAAGATGGGTTTACACTTTGTCATTTCCGGATTTAGGGAAGAGATGTTTGCCTAATGTTTGCCAAGTCATAAAAAATACGCTTTCTAGATGTCTAGAAAGCATATTTCCGTGCCTCGGGTGGGACTCGAAAACGTGAACGGGCCTGAAAGGGGTTGAACGGATTTGATAATGGCTACCGCTTATTATTAATTGATATTCAATAAATTATAGGCGTTTTCGGGCCTGTTTCGATTCTGGTACGGGGTCTAGAAAAATCAAAATATTTCAGCTAAGTCGGCAAAAATCGGCAAAAATTATTACCTTTGTGCCGAAGGCTAAATAGTTGATATATGGCGAATATCGTGTATAAACTCTCTACGAAGGAGGACAAAATCACCGGAAAACGTGAGATTTACGTCCGTTTTTACCATGGAAAGTTCGATGTAAGGGCAAAAACGAACCTATACGTACAACCCGAATACTGGGATGCGGCCAAGCAAACAGTGAAGATTCCGAACACTCGCTCGAACACTCCGGAGAAGCAGCAGCTCATTATGAAACTGTCTGCTCTTAAGGCGGATCTCGAGTCTCTTTCAAATGATATCCGGGAAGCGTACATTGCCGACGGAGGAGGGAAAAGAGAGCTTCCTTCCGAGTGGCTATCTGACTTCATCGCCAACCGTATCCTTGCCCAGGAGAGGATTGTCGCTCAAATGGATGAGGAAGAGACGGCTGAAGAAAAGAACGACCCACAGAAAGAATTCTTCGATACGTTCGAGCATTTCGTGTCCATCCAGAAGATATCCATCTCCAGAGTCCGACACTACAATGTCATCATCCGCGCCCTGAAGCGCTTCGCCATCTATAGTGCCCAGGAGGTGAGCTTCGCCACGCTGTCCTCGGATTTGCTCCGGAAGTTCTCCAAGTTCCTGGAGAATGAGCACAAGTTCGTTGTGGAAGGAAAGGACGGAAAGCCATGCATCAAGGATCCCCTCTATAAGAAAGCCTATAAGTCGGTCCCGGAGTGCCGGTTCCCGAAGCAGCGCGGCCAGAATTCCATCATCGGGACGATGTCCCGTTTCCACACCTTCGTCCGCTGGGCGATTAAGAGAGGTTACATGAACCGAGACCCCTATGATGATTACGTCATCGGCACAGCCATCTATGGTACTCCCTTCTATCTCACTAAGGAAGAACGGAACCAGTTGTACCAGGCGAAGTTCCCGGACAACCCCGGTCTGGAGGTCCAGCGTGACATCTTCGTCTTCCAATGCTTCATCGGATGCCGTGTCGGCGACCTGATGAAGTTGACCAAGAACAACGTCATCAATGGCGCCATCGAGTACGTCCCTCGCAAAACCAAGGAGGGCCGTCCCTATACGGTACGCGTCCCTCTTTCACCTACTGCACTGGAGATCCTGGAGCGCAACAAGGACCAGCCCGACGGCCGCCTTCTTCCCTTTATTTGTGAGCAGGACTATAACCGCGACATCAAGAAGATGATCAAGCTCGCCGGTATCGACCGCGTGGTGACTACGCTGAACACCATCACCCGAGAGGAAGAGAAACATCCGATCTGGGAAGTCGCCTCCTCCCACATGGCCCGCCGAGTCCTGGTCGGTAATCTATATAAGGAAGTCAAGGACCCCAACCTTATCGCCAAGATCTCCGGCCACGTCGAGAACTCCCGTGCCTTCAGCCGCTACCGCGACATCGACGAGGAAATGGCGAAGGAGGTTATTCTGAAACTGGAATAAGAAAAGGGAACAGTATTACAAGGAAGATAGGAGTTATTTCCTAACTTTGCAGATACTATGAAAGAGAAACAATTCATATCGGTCATTCCCTACTCCGGCGGCGGAGACCTCCTCGCCGATGCCCGCACCATCATCGACGGTGCCAGGCAGTATGCCTATTCCGCAGTCAACACCGCGCTTGTCCAACGCAACTGGCTGCTGGGCAAGCGTATCAGCGAAGAGATTCTCAAAGGAGACAATCGGGCTGAATACGGTGCGGAAGTCATTGTCCGTCTGGCAAAGGAACTGAAGGCCGAGTATGGCGACGGCTTTACCAAAACCAATCTTTACAACTTCACGGAGTTCTACAAGGCCTTCCCGGAGATTTTCCACGCAGCGAGTGGAAAATTCGACATCCGGCTCAGCTGGACGCACTACCGTGTGCTCCTGCAGGTAAATGATCCGAAGGCCCGCGCTTGGTATATGGCCGAAGCTGCCGCCCAGACCTGGAGCACAAGAACCCTTCAACGCAATATCGATTCCCAGTATTACTACCGGCTCCTACAGTCCCAGCACAAAGACCTTGTGGAAAAAGAGATGCTGGAAATCACCGCTCCTTCGCAGGTCCCCGACCGGCTGGAATTTGTCAAGAACCCCGTCGTTGCCGAATTCCTCGGCTTGGAATCCCGCGCCGAATTCACGGAGAACACCCTTGAGGGTGCCATCATCACCAACCTCCAGAAGTTCCTGATGGAACTCGGCAAAGGCTTCGCCTTCGTCGCCCGCCAGCAGCACATCCATACCGAAAAGCAGGACTACTACATCGATCTGGTTTTCTATAACTATATCCTCAAATGCTTCTGTCTCATCGACTTAAAGACTTCCAAGGTCACGCATCAGGACGTCGGGCAGATGGACATGTACGTGCGGATGTACGATGAACTCAAGCGCGGAGAAGGCGACAATCCCACCATCGGCATTATTCTGTGTTCGGAAACCGACGAAGACATCGCCCGCTACTCTGTCCTGCATGGCAACGAGCAACTCTTCGCCAGCAAATACAAACTCTATCTCCCCTCCGAGGAAGAACTCCGCGCTGAAATCGAAGCTCAGAAGACCCTTTTCTACCTCCAGCAGGCTGAAGACAAAACAAAACCTGAAGGGCAAGGCTAAATTTCCGGATAACCCGCGCCTTCAGCCGCTACTTCGACATCGTCGAAGAAATGGCCAAGGAAGTTATCCTGAAACTGGGATAATATCAATAAGTTGTGTTCTCTACGTCAGATTGTGAACGCGGTGCGTTCATAATTATAATTTGCCATAAGTGTCCGGTTTCGGGTAGATATGGCAAATTATAGATGATGTAATACATGCAATCGAATGTAATAGCTGTCCTTATGCGTTCTTTACATTCGTTCTGATGTAGTAACCACGGAGAGGCCCCAAAATATTATAAATCTTGTCACTTTTCCATAATACTGACAGGCATTATATACTTTATCGGAAGCAAAATCTTGTGGATGCTTTGGACTAAAGAAATATATTTTGTACCTTTGCAGTTAGTGATATGCTAACCGAATGGAGACAAAATATAATAAAACGGTTTCCTCTTCCGAAAGCGCTCTGTTAGGACTCCTGGCAGAAGAGGGAAAGCAATGGTTTACCATTGAAGAGGCATACGCCGCCTTTCCGGACAAATCGGCAGAGGCGGTGCGTTTCATGTTGAAGCGAATGCTGGACAAGGGGCTGTTGATTAAGATTTCCAGGAAAGTTTATTGGACGGTTCCATTTGACCAAGAGGTGGAAGACTATCTTCCAGACTGGCATTTGATGGCCGAACCACTAGCTGGAGGCAAACACTATATAGCCTACTATTCAGCCCTTCAGATTCACGGCCTTATTACTCAGCCGTCGCTGAAAGAACAGATAGTCCGTGAGCGTCATAAAACGGAGACCATTATACTGAAAGGAGTTGAATTCCAGTTCATTTACCACAACCCAAAGCATTTTTTCGGGATGAGGAAAGTCTGGATAGACTCATACAACAAAGTATCCTGCTCCGATTTGGAAAAAACGATGATTGACTGTTTGTATATGCCGGCTTATGCCGGAGGCATCATTGAGGTGGCGAAAGCGCTTTGGACGGCAAGGGAGAAACTGGACTATGGAAAACTGCTTGCTTACGCAAAACAATTTGACAGCCAGGTTGTCATCAAAAGACTTGGATTCTTGCTGGATAAACTGGAGATCAGTACGAATATCATAGAAGAACTTCGCAGCCTACGCAGCGCGACGGTGTCACCATTGGACACGGAAGTCCCAAATGAGGGAAAGATTTCCACCAAGTGGAGTATCCGGCAGAATGTCGAGATCGAAACAATTATCAACGCAATAAACAACTGATATCATGATACGTCCGGCAGAAATACAGAAGAGAGCGAACAAGGAAAAAGTGAGGGACACCCAGATATGAATAATGATTTGAATGAACGCAGAAATGCCAAGAAAGGCGTGGCGTTGAGTTCCCGTGATATCCACGTGGGGTGGATAGTGGGAGCTGGCGTTTCAACGGTTATATTTCTGCTGGCCACTTTCGCCACCGCTTACCGCCATGATGTGTACTCTTCGACATTGGGACTAAAGGATTTGGTATCTACCGATGTTTGGTTCCGGGTATTCCTGGCCTTAACCTGCTTTTCATTACTGTTGTTCCTGGTGCTGCTTGTTTACGCATTTATCGCTGGAAGAATTGGCGGGTCCGGTGATAATGAAGAACGGGACTCGAAGCCAGTCGTGGAAGCACCGCCTGCCGAGGAGAGAACTTCGGCTGGCGAAGAGAAATCTCCCGCAACCGAACAGCGTGAACGAGTCATCATCAACGAGGCCAAATTAAGGGATATCTTTAATTCGAAGTTCATGCATGAATGGGCCGGCGATGGCAAGACATATCTCGACCTGGTCATTGAGGATTTGCAATTCGTCCGGGACAATTACGTGAAAGGATCCAAGCAGGACGAGATGCATTTTGCATCAAAACACATTATAGAGATTGCCAGTATCCTTCATAAGGATAGGTATTTCAGACGAGTTTATAACTCTTTCACGGAATGGTGTTGCACACTGTTCGAATGTCTTTCCATTGAACCGCCAAAGCGAGACAATATCAAGAATCCTCAGGAGATTTCCAATCAGGTCAAGAAGCGTTTCTACTACCTTCTCTCTAAGAAGGAATAATCCGGAAGCACAGAGAATAACCCGGAGTTTTAATCCGGTCCGTGCCGACAATTGATTGATTACCATTCAATTGCCGGCATTTTCGTTTAATCCGGATCTTTCTTTTCCCCTAAAATCTTATCTATGTTTGTCACGGCCAATCAGGAGCCGTGAGATTTCCGACCACGTGTTCCGGAGGCCCGAAGCCAAATGAGATCCCCATCGGAAAGGGAGTCAAGAGAGGCAAAATCCATAAAACTTATTTGAAATGGATAAGCAAATGGACTTACTAGAGCTCCTCCGGGAATTTCCCGAAGCAAACTTGACTGTTCACGCCGGAGACCTGGGTCATTTCGCCCGGGAACTCCTTGCCGAAGCCCGTCAGGACTTCGAACGCGAGCGCGCTGCGATCGCGGAGGAAAAGAAGGAGGAGTACTTCACTCCTGAGATGGTCAAGACCCTGCTCAGGATTTCGGAGAGCACGCTCTACCGAATGGCGAAGGCAAAGATCCTCATCCCTGTGTTTGTCGGCGGACAGAAGCGCTACCGGCGCTCCGACATCGACAAGATCCTTAGCCCCTCGTAGCGATGCTTTACACGATCATCTATGATTTCATGTGGAAAGACCTGCGGCTACGAGGCGCAGAGAAGGAAGTCTTTGCCGTGATTTATGGCTTCTGGAAGAAAGGTAAGGCTACGGTCGAGATCCCGATCCAGACGGTCATGGCGATTACCGGCCTCAGCCGGACATCGGTCATCCTGGCAAAGAGGAGTCTCATCGCCAGGAAGCTGATCGCCGCCCACGAAGTCAGTGGAAAGCCTTCCCGCTATGTAGTCCTGATTCCGGACCCGTGCGAAAACAATACGGGTACAGAGTCTGAACGGAAACCCGTGCAAAAACAGAACGGGTACCGGTATCAAAACAACACGGGTGCAGAGACCGCACCCAAAATAAACAGTAATTATAAAACTAATTCTTATGAACGAAATAAATCAAATTATATCAGTTCTTGTGAAGAATTCGATACTCCCGACAAGGAATGACCTTGTCGCCAAACTTCCGGCTCAAATAGAGGGAATGGAAAAAGATGCGCTGGTGGAAGCGCTCAGCCAGATCTACCGCAAAGCCGTCGAGTCCCGCGGTATCGAATTCCAGGATATCACGGGAAAAGAGGTCGGCACCAAAATCCAGAAGGTCGCCGAATGGATGATGGGCAACCCCGTCCGCTCCGGCCTGCTCTTCCAGGGAACCATCGGTTCCGGGAAGACCACCCTCATGTACGCGATGTACGGACTCTACAAGCAGTTCGCCTCCCCGGTGATCTACACCACGGCCTATGAACTGCACAACCAGTTCAAGCATCAACTGGAGAAGGAGGCTTCCCGCTACGAGGAATTCCTCAGGGCGAAATACCTCTTCCTGGACGAGCTTGGTTCGGAACCGGAGAGATGCCAGAGCTATGGTACGGATTACACACCCGTTCAGAATCTGATCTCCTTCCGCTATGACCGGAAACTCCCGACAATCGTCACCACCAACCTTGCCGACGACAAGATCCTGGACCGCTATGGCCCCAGGATGATGGACCGCATCAATGAGATGTTCTCCATCCTCCGGTTCAAAGGTGATTCCTATCGGAAGTAATGAGTGGCACACTCTGCATGTGTTTCGGGAAGAAGCCTTCCCGAAACACTATGCAAGTTATGCCGATGTCGAACAATTCCGCTACGCGATTGTCCAACTCCCGGCGGGAAGCCTGCTCGCAAGCTCGCATCCGTGGCGGAAATCAAACAACATTTGCCATGAAAAAGAAGTATTTTGATCCCAACAATTTTAAGGTTAACATGACCTGCAGGATGGCCTTCCGTGCCACGCAGCAGGACCGGATCGCCATCCAGGCAAGGGCGCAAGCCTGCGGCAAATCCGTCAGTGAATACATCCGCCAATGCGCTATCGGCCACAAGCCCAAGCTCCGGATGACCCGGAGCCAGGCCCAGGCCTACATCAGCATCAACGAAGCTCGGGGCGACCTGATCCATATCAAGAACGCCCTAAATACGATGACGCAGGAAGACCGCCTCCGGTGCTTCGCGGATCCCTATTTCATGAGGAAATGGATTTCTGGCGCGA
The DNA here is from genome assembly GCA_964346605.1 of uncultured Muribaculaceae bacterium. GTDB lineage: Bacteria > Bacteroidota > Bacteroidia > Bacteroidales > UBA932 > Cryptobacteroides. Next base: position 17,935 of record CAYFVE010000035.1, read on the forward strand.
ACAAGCTCATCAAGCGCTTTCGTGAGATCGAACGAACCCTTACCGAGTAAGCTATGATCGCACGAGCAAAATCAATCGCCCATGGTGGAGTGTCCCTCGGATACATAACCCGTCAAGGAACTTCGCAGGTAGTAAAACTGAACCACCTTCCGACGGATGCCAGCCCACAAGCCATATATGGGTATATGAAGCTGCATCAGAGACTTCGTGAGGAAGAACACCGGTGTCGTCCCCTGAAGAACAACATGATCCGGATGGAAATATCCCCGTCCAAGGAGGAGTCCGAGGGTTGGACCCTGGAAGACTGGAAGAAGTTGGCCGAAGATTTCGTCCAGACATTCGACCGGGTCCGGTTGCCCGGAGAAGAGAAACTCTACAGGTCTCCCTGCCGCCTCACAAATTCCCAGTACATCATCACGCTCCATACGGACAGCAAGTCCGGAATCCCTCATCTCCATCTCGACTGCAACCGGGTCGATATGAATAAATGTCTGAACAGCGACCACCTAATCGGCATCCGAGCAAAGACGGCCGCCGAGGAGGTCAATCGTTTGCGAAACTGGAAACGTACGGAAGTCAGATTCGAAGAGAATAAGGCTCACATCAAAAAGGACTGTCTCGCGGCTCTGTCTGGATTGTCGGCTTTCTCCTGGGAGAAGTATTCCGCTGCGCTGGAAGCCAAAGGAAACAATGTCAACCTGAAATTGGATAATTCGGGGTTAGTTCGTGGATACACGGTTCAGAGCGGAAACTCTGTCTATAAGTCCTCCGTCATCAGCCGCGAACTGACTCCGGCGAAGATTAAAGAGACCTGGGAGAAGCAGCATCCGGAATTGCGTTATGAACAGATGACTCCAAAGGAGCGCATAGCTTTTGCTCTATCCGATGAAGGTAAGAATTTCCTTTTCCCCTTTGGAATCATTGTGGATGGGAGACGATATGAAAAGATGGTTTCCGGAAGTGCTGCAAGGGTCTTCGCCGAAGAAAACAGGGAAACAGAGCTGTCCTATTCGCGGGAGGAGAGCAGCAACATCTTTCGGACCGCCTTTCTTCTCTTCGCCGGTTACGTCGATGCCGCAACCACCTTCGCGCAAAACTGTGGAGGCGGCGGCTCCGCTCCCGACAAGGACTGGGGTCCCGACCAGAACGAAGACGACATCCTCTGGGCCCGCCGCTGCTTCCGCAAGGCCCGGGAGATGATTACCACGCCGGTGATAAGGCGGGGGAGGAGGAGGTAACTAATACTCGCAAATAGATTAGCGATTAATATCATGTCGTTATTTGAACGATTATCTCAAAATAATAAGTATCTTTATATTTTTATGTAAACTGGGGTTATTATGCTCGACAATTACTGCGTCACGAATGGTTTATCCTTATTGCACCTCGAAGATTTAGAGGCGCTGTCAAGCAAGTACGAGGACCTCCTTCCTATCTATTCCGTGCGTACTAATAATGTCCTCGCCGCATTGAAGGGAGGATACGAGAGCCAATCTGCATATTTGGATGCTTTCATTAGAATGTCTCGCAAAGAAATAGCTGAATTGCGTAACTGTAGCCGCAAGACAATAAAGGAAATTCTCTCTATTCAATCTGCCCTTAATCTCAACAACGAGAAGGATGAAGGAGAGTATCATCTTTATCGATTCATTGGTAATCGCCGTAGCGCTTGCTCGCGCAATGTAATCCCGCTTGAAGAGATCGAAGAGTGGAGAGCGCTCGAGGAAAAGTATAAGGAATACAATATTCCTCGACCATTTAAGCGGAGAACCAAACAATAGAAACGTAGTAAGAATAGATGTATAAGATTACTTGGGATAAGACCACCGGCGGGATTCAGTTGAATCTCCATGTCATTGAGGGCACTTTGTCAGTATCACCTCGCCCGGTCTTCTACGAAGAGTTGGACCTGCTGAAGCTATCCGATGCCGGTTGGACCTACCCGCGTTGCGAGGAGCCGATAATGTGGGCCTGCAACAAGCAGTACTTCTACCGGGGCGAACTCCTGTTCGAAGTGTCCGGCGCCAATATCTACGACGCCCCCACGGTCAAGTACGCCGAGGGTGTCACCCCGGGCAAGCTGAAAGCCGTCAATATGAAGGCGATGCTCCAGAAGAACAAAGACCCTATGTTCCTCATCGAGAGCGA
>CAYFVE010000036.1:0-1993 GCA_964346605.1 uncultured Muribaculaceae bacterium
TATGACTGCCTCCCCGGTGGGGCCGAAAAAACGCCCCCTGGTGAAGGCCTTTCCGCCCTCGACCCAGATCTTCACGTCTGCGTCATACATTATGCTCACGGCTGCACGGCCTTCGGGCTGGCGACCGCAGGCGTGGCTGATCAGAATGAACATCTTGTTCGGGAACTGTGCCTTCAGGAAGCAATACCGCTTGTAACTGAGGTCTATGTACTGGATGGAGTCGATGATGACGAATTCCGGCGATTTGCCACGGAAAAGACGCTTGGTGAGATCCTCGAACTCGCAGCTTTCGATCGCCTGGAACCTCCTGCCGGCTTCCACCAGTCCGAAGCGTCTCAGGCTCTGCTGGAAGCTCAGAGAGAAGCCTTCCTCCAGCGAAACGTAGAGCACGCTCCCGAACTTGCAGAGCTCACGCGCGAGCATCATCACGCCGGAAGACTTGCCGCTGCCGGATCCTCCCCAGATCATCACCATACCATGACGGTCTATAGTGCCCAGGCAGTTCCCCCACTCTCCGGAGAGAGTGATGGACTTCTGCCTGATGGACAGAATCTGTCCGGCCGAAAGGGACCTCTTTAACTTCTTTACCACTCGAATGCCGTTTGAATCGTGTTCGACTACAGGTTGAACAGGCTTTGGAGGCCTTTCTGCTTCACTATGCAGCGCTTGACCCGCCGCAGGTCGTTCTGGGCGTCTGCGGACTCTTCCAGCACCTCCCTGACGGCCTTTCCTTCCTCCACGCCGTTGATGCGGCATATCTCCATGACCTCCTGCCTGGTTGCGTTCTTCAGCGGGACGAACCGCCTCGCGATCCGGGAGTACAACTCGTTGTAGCCGATCCTGTTGTAGCTTATGCCCGTCTCCATCCGCCGGCGTATCGCGTCCGTGGAGAGGAAAACGATTCCGCACCGGTCCTCCAGCTCGTTGTAGATTGTGATGAAGTAACAGAGGACGTTGTCCTTGAGCTTGTCCGCCTCGTCGAAGATGAGAAGCGGCCGGTCAAGCGTGACCAGGTGCCGGATGATCGCGTAGAGCGTCTCACGGATGCTAAGCCCGGCATTGTCGAGACCGATGGCTGCGGAGAGCTCACGCATGAAGTCCGAGCGGTGCATGTCCTGCGAGCAGGAGAGCAGGAACACGTCCGGCGTGCGTTCGGCGTATTCCCGTGCGGCGGTGCTCTTCCCTACACCGGCCTGGCCGGTGATCCACATGACCGAGGAGTCCTCCTTCATCTTTGTGAAATACCCCATCAGGTTGACACGCGCAGACGTGTCGGCAAGCCGGTACCCGGCGGTAGCGGGACATACCTGCGAACGGAGCCTGGACCACATGTTGTCCGAGATGTTCTCGAATTTGCCCGCCAGGATCACGGACATCGTCGCTTCGGAGATGCCCTTCAGGGAGGCCGCAGCCTTCTTCTGGGAGCCGTACCGCTGTACGTAGCGCCCGAGGGCTTCGCGGATTTCGTTCTTTTGATTCTCTGTTAACATATTGCTTGAAATTGGTGATTGTCTTACATGTTCCTCAGCGCCTCGAAGTCGAGACCGCTGATCCTCTTCTGCATCCCGCCCACGGTGTCCGGGTATTCGTCAGGGACACCGGGACCCGCTGTCGGGATGTCGGATTCCTCCGCCAGCCTGCTCGCAATCCGGTCGTATTCAGCCCGGGATATGCCTGTGGGCAGCGGCGAACGCAGGCCGTGCTGTTCGGGGGCGGTACCGTGCTCTAGCTCGATGGCCCGGTTCTCCAGATCCCGCCGGACCCTCTGCTCCTTCACGCGCGCTTCCATGACGCGGATGTACTCCGACTGTTCGTGGGTCTGCGAATAGATGTCACGGCTGATGACAGGCTTAGGTACGGCATTCGCGACATGGCGGTAGCCGGTCCGCTTCTCGTAGGTGTACAGCTTGATCTCGCTGAGGTCGCGGGGGTCGTAGCCGTAGAAGAATTTCTGACCGTTGTGGGCGTCCAGCCATTCGAGGTCGGCATAACC
>CAYFVE010000036.1:2003-8733 GCA_964346605.1 uncultured Muribaculaceae bacterium
ATCCTGCACCTCGAACGTGTACTTGTGCCCGTCGACCGAGAACACGAAGCCGTAGTTCGTGTATGTCACCGGCTTGTCCGACTTCAGCCACCAGGCATCCCTGCGCGCCGCGTCCGTCAGACGGGCGCATTCCGGGCAGCAGCCGCTCAGGTACACGTCCTTCCTCGTCATGCCCGGATATCTGTCCTGGTCGGGGTGCAGGTCGTTGTTCCAGGCGTCCACCGCCGCCTCGTACTGCGCGATGCAGCCGGCACGGTCGGGAAGCGAAGCGATGTTCCTGAGGATCCTGTCCATGTTCGGGCTGGACGAGTCTTTCCTGGCCGTCACGTTCTGTCCGGTGAAGTTCCAGAGACGGTGCAGGTGCTGCGCCTGGAGCCGTCCGAACACGGATTCGATGACCTTCGACGGACCGTTGTGAGGGGCGGTCGTGCGGGGGACGCGGATATATCTCGAAAGCCACTCCTTCATCACGCCCGTGGTGGCGCTGCTCTGGTTGTCGTTCACCAGTTCGTAAGGGAAGATGCCCGTCCCCTCGACGGAGTTCCGGATGGCATCGTAGAACATCCTGCGGTCCTCCCTGTCCCCGAAGCTGCTTCCCAGTATCATCTCAGAAGCCACATCGATGCACGTGTAGACATATGGAGCAGCAAGTTTCTCCTTCCCGTCAACATAGGTCCTGTAATACAGGTTGAGTTTGGTGCCGTCACCTTCCCAGCGCGAGTTGGGTAGCACAGGCAGCTGCGTGGAGTGGAGGCGGTTGAGCTACATCTTCGCGCGGGTGTCGCCCTGTTCGGCGTCCAGCCACCTGGCCTTGTTCCGCTCCAGATAGCCGATGATCGTATCGTTCGACTTTATCTCTCTCCAGCCGTGAGAGACTGCAGCTTCGTTGACCTTCTGGCGGATCTCGTCGATGCTGTAGACAGGATCCATCGAACGCTTGAGCGCGAAGATCATCCGTCCCATCTCTTTCGTGATTGAACGGCTGTTGCCGTTGCCGAGCTTGCCGCTCACCAGGCAGGAATAGCCCTCCTTGTTGAAACGGCGTATTAGCTCGAACAGGCGTACGCTCCTCGGGAGAGTATGCCCGCATTCAGCACGGAGGTGCTCGCTCTCCGCCAGGATCTCATCCCGTTTCAACGCCGTTCCGCTGCCGCCAACCTTACGCAGCTGCGTCATTCTGCCCATCTTCTGGGAAAGTTGCTTCAGCACGGACGCATTGATGGTGTACTGCTCGGCGAGTTTCGTAGGGATGCCGTTCAAGTCATCGTAGTACCAGTCTCGCGCCTTCTGGTCGAAATGGTATTTCACTTTCTCATTGATCTGGCTTCGCACAGGATCCCCGTACTTAGCCTCAAATTTCTTTTTGTACAGCTCGGGAAGGCTGGCATACTCAATCAGGACATTGAGCCGATGTCTCTTCTGCAGATTATGGTATGTACACTTCGACATGACGGCCTGCCCGTCGTCGTCGCGGGTAAGGTCGTGCAGGTCGACTACAAGTATGCCATTGTATATCTCCACGTTGACCTGCTTATGCGGTTAGATGATTATCTTCCCTAGCCTTGACCAGCAGGGACACACCCGTGAAAGCCATGGGTGCCCCGACGAGCCAGGCAATCCACCAGGTTTCCGTGAGGATGCCGACTCCGAGACCTGCGATGATCAGCAGGAGGCCGATAACGATATGGATGGCGCGTCTCATTGGGCAGTGATCTCCGAGATTCGCCGCTCAGAAAGCCCTTGTGCTTGGTATAGGAGGTTACCCCATCCACGCAAAGTGATGTTTTCGAATCTTTCCTTTAAGATGTCATCCTGAAGGAGTCGGACTTCACCATTTGTCTTTGCCAAGCGAACTTGAATTCCTCCTGGGAAAATCTGAATCATTTCTTCCTGAGTGTGTTCTGTGCGGCAGTTCGGGATGAAATCCTTCTCGATGATGGCTCCGCCATGCTCAAGGGCATACGCACGGATCTCCTTCGCTCGCTTGTTGTCGGTGACATAGTTCAGCGCCCTCCACACGATGGTTTGCGAACGGTCGAACTTGTCCATGATCTCCTTCCGGAGCGAACCGGGAACTTCGATAAATGTCCTCATAATGATGATAATTCAACTTTATTGTTACCTTTGTCTGAAACGAAATTTATGTTCGTTTCTGCGAATACAGATGTTTTCTGTATTCACAAATATTATTACAGGTATTTTCTGAATTATTTTATAGCTTATGTTACCTGCACAACGGATAGAATATCTTATCCAATATCTGGATTTAAATGCAAAATCCTTTTCAGAGGCTATTGGATTGAAACGTCCACAGGCAATATATGATGTGCTGAATGGAAAGACGAAGTCGATTACCGAGCAACTCGCAATTAAGATTATTTCTGTATTTCCTGAGATTAGTAAAGTTTGGTTGCTAACCGGAGTTGGAGATAGTATCCTATCTTCTGTTTCAGTTATTCCCAATCATAGATTCAAAAGTCGAACTGATCACATTGTAGACTCACAAGAGGTCCCGCTTTATGACTTTGATGCCGCTGCCGGTCTTGTCGCCATTTTCAACGACCGCCATCCGATTCCGGCGGATTTCCTGAAGATCCCGAACATGCCTCCGGTCGACGGGGCCGTATATGTAAGAGGGGAGTCGATGTTCCCACTCCTGAAGAGCGGTGACATCGTCATGTACAAGAAGAAGGAACTGGCGATGGACAGTATTATCTGGGGTGAGATCTACCTGCTGTCCTTCATCTCTGATGGTGATACCTACACCGCCGTGAAGTATATCCAGAAGTCAGACCAGCAGGACATGGTGCGCCTGGCAAGCTTCAACCCGTCATTTGCCCCAAAGGACATCCCGATATCCTCTATCACAGCCCTCGCCCTCGTCAAGGCTTCGATCACATTTCACACGATGGAGTAATTTAAACAATATTCAGTGACCTTATGAAGAATGACAATTCAGAAAATCAGCCGGTTTTTCAACCAGAAAAACCAAGCAATTCTCCTCTTTTACCCGGCGATGATGGACAATTGAATTACCCGCCTGACAAGACGGATTTCAAGACAGTTAAAGAATAACCAGTACTAACAGAAAGAAGAACGCTGCAATAATCCCAGTGTTAACAGTAACTTCGAGTGCAGCATTTTAGGTAATGAGATGTGCAGCGTTTTTCGTAACAACGCTACAACACCTCAAAGTGAAGTTGCGAACTTCTTTTGTCTCTTTCGCTTTTATCATTGTAATCATATTTTCTGCAAGCAAGATAGTTAAGAAATTGTATCCCACACACTTTTTTTTTAGCCTTATTCGACAAAACATACTGAATGATACCTATTTACGTATTTTTTAACATGCAAAAATATGGTAATAAGGGGTATCCAAAACGCATCTAAACCCCGTTTTTATGTCAAAATATAAGCAATAAGTGGGTTGAAAAACCTATCGTGATAATGAATTCTGACCATCCAAATGACCATCCATAATAAACATTTCGTTTTTTTCTTATCATCAAGTGACCATCCAAGTGACCATCCAAGTGACCATCCTCTACTATTTTTCAGGCACTTTAGTCATCTGGTTATTATCTAATAATAGAGGGTGTTTTGATGCCATTCGAACGTTTTTCGAACGCATTTTTAGACTGCCGTCAATGGCTTTGTCAAGCTGCTCCAGATCCTGTCGAATACAGGCCGTAGAACGCGTTGTAAGGCAGCATTCATAGTTGATACTAGAGCATAAAAAAAGCCTTCAAATAGGTCGATGAAAACCTTTTTGAAGGCAATGTAACAGAAAGCCTCAAATTAAGCGTTCGAAACTACCTGAAATGTAAAGCAAATGTAAACCTATATAACATTTCGTTTTTTCTGCATAAAAGCCTATCTCATTGAGCACCAATAAGAAGACCCTTACCTATCAAATACATTTCGTTTTGTGCCTCATAGTTGTTATCGTCGACTATGTCGACTCCGACAAAAAGCGTCAGGCCCGTAAGGTCTTCTTCTCTACCGGCACAACGATGTCTGCCCGAGACATCTTCGACATATACAGAACACGCTTCCAGCTGGAGTTTGTATTCAGAGATGCGAAGCAGTTCACCGGCCTCACTCACTGTCAGGCGCGAAACAAGGAAGCCCTGTCGTTCGCCTTCAATGCCTCGCTCTCATCCAACTGGGGAAGAAGGAAAGAAAATAGATCAAGGGCCTTGAACATACGCTCTCAGAGGCACATTCCAGGCGCCGTACCGGCCAAAATGGCCGGAAGAGTCCCGGTGATTCCCAGAGTCTTACTACTGGAGTCTTCCCTGGTCGCCAAGGTAGCTGTCCTTGAAGCCGAGGAAATAAAGTACACCGTCCAGACCGAGAGTGTTGATGGACTGGCTGGCATTGGCTACAACACGCGGTTTAGCGTGGAAGGCGATGCCGAGTCCGGCCTCTGAGATCATAGGCAGGTCGTTGACGCCATCTCCGACAGCGATTGTCTGAGCAAGATTCACCTTCTCAATCTGGGCAAGAAGTTTCAAGAGTTCCGCCTTGCGCCTGCCGTCAACTATGTCCCCGACATAGCGGCCCGTCAGTTTCCCGTCCTCACCTATCTCCAGTTCATTGGCGTAAACATAGTCGATACCGTATTTCTTCTGAATATACTCTCCGAAATAAGTGAATCCTCCGCTTAGGATGGCTATTTTGTAGCCGTATGTCTTCAAGACAGACATCAGGCGGTCAACACCCTCGGTTATCGGAAGACGCTCGGCGATCTCCCTCATCACGCCTGAATCAAGTCCCTTCAGAAGGGCGACCCTTCTTGTAAAACTTTCCTTGAAGTCTATCTCTCCGCGCATCGCGTGTTCCGTGATGGCCTTGACCTGGTCACCGACTCCGGCTCTTTCTGCAAGTTCGTCAATGCACTCGGTCTGGATAAGGGTCGAATCCATATCGAAACAGATAAGCCTGCGCATCCTTCGGTACATATCGTCTTTCTGGAAAGAGAAATCAATGCCAAGTTCGCTCGCCAGCCTCATCAGTTCAGCCTTCATCCCGTCTTGATCCTTCGGGGTGCCTCTGAGAGAGAATTCTATGCAGGCCCGGACATTCTGATTATGCTGACGTATGCTCTGGCGGCCGGTCATCCTGCGGATAGCATCTATATTAAGACCCTGTTCGGCAATCAGGCTTGACGCGGCCTCAACCTGACGTGCCGACATCGATCTCCCTATCATCGTGAGTATGTACCGGTTCTTCCCCTGGCGGGACACCCACTCCTCATACTCGTCGTCAGTGATCGGCTCGAACGAAATGTTGACACCAAGTTCAGAAGCTTTGAACAGGAGTTCCTTCATCGCCTGTCCGGACTTTTCCTCATCCATACGGACGAGGATGCCCAAGGAAAGCGAACTGTGAATATCAGCCTGTCCAACGTCCAGGATCTGAGCTTCGTAATGCGCGAGAATGCCGGTAACTGAAGCTGTGAGTCCGCATCGGTCCTTGCCAGTGATCGTGATCAGTATCTGTTCCTTCGCCATCTTATTCAGGCATATAGTCTTCCGGGTTCTCAGACTTCTCTGCCTTTCTGGTGAGCTCTCCGATGGAAGGAGATTCCGCCGGCTCTGCATCAGGGTTTGTTGAGGCGGCCCGCCTCGCTTCCCACTCAGCCTTGACATCGTGGTAGAAGGAAGCCTGCGCGCACTGCACATAAGGATAGAACCAAAGCACTCCTAAGCCTAATGTGAAAATCGAAAGAAAAAACCAGCCGGCAAAACCAAGGTAGAGATAGAACAGGTCGTATTTATGTCCTGCCATCATCTCCTTGCTCAGGTTGATCGCCTGATTGGCCGAAAGCTCCGGATGGTCAACAAGAATGTAGTTAGTCATCGCATATGAAAGACTCTTTATGATGCCCGGAACAATGAGAAGGCAAGACCAGAGAGCAATGAATATACCCTTCAGAAGGTTTCCCCAAATATGGTGGAGCCAATTGCCGAATCCTATACGGAACTCATTGGAGGCAACCCTGTTGTCCCCGGAAGAAAGCAGGACATTGAAAGAATTCACAAGGCCTATGTCAAGCGGCCCGATAATCAGGATGGAACCGGCGAAAGAAAGGAGTTCATATCTGGACAGAATGGCCGCCGCCTGGAGGTCGGTCGGGGTGTTCAATAAAAAGGAATAATACTTTGCCAAGTAAAGTCCGTACACGGCAAGAGCAACGCCAGAATACGCGAGCATCGCCAAAACCGAAGAAGCCCAATTGCCCTTAAGGGCAGCCAGGGCGTCATTCTTGTAATCCTGATTCTCTTTCATAAGATGTTTAAATAAGATTTCTAATACTGAACATCGAATGAAGATGCGAAATTATCCGCACAGAAACAAGGAGCGAACTTTTCTGAAGAGGTCTCCACCTTGAACTTGATGTCGGTACAGATTATGGTCTTTTCTGAAAGATCCCAGGCTTCCCAGTCTTTTACAATCACATTTTCGGGTCCACGGTAGTCCACAAGGTACTTTTCGGCTTTTTCAACGGACTTTCCCTTATTGAAGAATTCCGCTGTGACCTTAAGATAGTCACCCTCGGCAATCCCATCATTCTCATACAGCCTCTGCACGGCCGCGGTGTTGTTGATGAAGAATCCGATAAAGCGGACTGAAGCGATGGTGTAACGATCAAGGTAATAGGAAAAGTCATATTCAGGCATATCTGACGGGTCCGGACTGTAGCGGAATACGGAATATACACTCG
>CAYFVE010000036.1:8743-19690 GCA_964346605.1 uncultured Muribaculaceae bacterium
CTCGAATTGGAGACTCCGGCGGAAGGTCCATAGGAAGTGAAGCCCGCAACTTCATCCGAGTCTTCCGAAGAGCCGCGCTTCATAGAGACCATAAAGCCTCCACGGTAATCTTCATTTGTGTTTTTCGCGCTCGACCTGATGAATGTAACCTCGTCCATATAGAACGAAGGAGTTGCAAGAAGGCTGTCCTTGAAATAAGAGACAAAAGGGCTTTCCGCAGCGAATTCAAAATTTCCATTCGTGCTGAATGATGCGGTGCTCGGCCTGTTCAGATCACAGGAAACAGTCATAAGAGCAACTGCAAAAAAAGAAATGATGATTGAGTTTTTCATTGGATGATATTGAATTTAAAGCATTATTTCCAAGCTTCCGACAAATGTGGCCGGTCCTGTCAACCAAATGTCGGTGAACACTTCGGCAGAGTCCTTGACAACAGGAACGAAATCGACCTTAAGGTCCGCGATGGCCGCCCTGACATCAAACGAGACCCGGCCATCCCCGGCTGCCTTCCCTCCCATACCTTGTGAATATGCGGCCAAAGCCGTCGCCACAATCCCTGTTCCGCAGGCAAGAGTCTCGTCCTCCACTCCTTTCTCGAAAGTACGTACGTGAAGGATTACCCCTTCCGGAGTCTCTTCACACTCCGCAAAATTGACATTCGCTCCGGAGGGGGCGAACCGCTCGTCCGCGCGAAGGAGCGGACCTTCGGTCAGGACAGGATAGTCCGCGAGTCCTGAAACGAATTTTACCAGATGTCTTGTGCCTGTGTCCATAAAACAGGAATGCTCCTCCGGATAGACAGTTATGCCGGAAACATCCTTCATCCCAAGTCGCACTATGCGGCTTGCGGAGGATCCGAAACCACGTTCCGGAATGGACGAAGAGCTGTTCAGCAGAGCACTGTGCTCTCCATCCGGAGCCTCGAAAGCGACAGGATGGAGACCGGAGACGACACCAAGGTCAGCGGCAAAGGCCACGATACAGCGGCCGCCGTTGCCGCACATCATACCTCCGGAACCGTCAGGATTGAAGAATATCATCCTGAAGTCCTTCGTCTCGCTTCTTTCAAGGAGCATCACGCCGTCAGCGCCGAAACCGGTGTGGCGGTCGCACAGCCGCCTGACCTGTCCAGCAGTGAGACAAAGGGTGCCGTCACGATTGTCCGCAAGGAGAAAATCGTTTCCGGCGCCGTGGTATTTGTAGAATTTCTGAAGCATGTTATCTTAAAAGCGATTCAAGTTCGACCGCGGCATCGGTCTTTCCGTCGCGGTACTTCACGATGACAGGAGTGTAAACCTGGATGCCGGCGTCCTTGCCGGGACCTTTAGCCAGAGGTCTGCTTCCGGCGACAACCACCGCCCCCGCAGGAACGATGTTCTGACCGGATGTGGTTCTGGAAACATATTCACCGGTCGTGGCATCGTAAATTGCAGTGCCTTTAGTGATGATGACTCCGGAGCCAAGGACGGCCCCTTCCTTTATTATGGTCCCTTCATAGATTCCGCAGTTGCCGCCAATGAAGGCATTGTCCTCAACGATGACCGGCAGGGCGCCGGCAGGTTCGAGGACACCTCCTATCTGGGAAGCGGCGGAAAGATGGACATTCTTCCCTATCTGGGCGCAGGAACCGACAAGGGCGTGGGAATCAATCATAGTTCCCTCATCCACGTATGCGCCGATGTTGACATAGGCCGGCGGCATCATTATCACCGACGGGGCAAGATACGCTCCGCACCTGACGCTGCTGCCGCCAGGGACGATGCGGACCTTGTCCTCAAGAGAAAACTTCCTGAGCAGAAGGGTATCCTTGTCGAAGAATGAATATTCATCCTTGGAGACATCGGTCAGTTTCCCCTGACGGAACCCGTCGAGGATGGCTTCCTTGATCCAGGCGTTGACCTTCCATTCGCCTCCGGTCTTTTCGGCGACCCTTATTTCCCCTGCCTCCAGCAGGCGTACTACTTCTTTGTATTCCATCACAATCCCAAATCCTCAATCGTGCGTTTCATTGCATCAAAAGTTGAAGAAACCGCTTCTGTGAGAGGAAGCCTCACCTCAGAAGAGCATAATCCGAGCAGCGAGAGGCCCGCCTTTGCAGGAATCGGGTTGCTCTCGACGAAGCATCCGTTGAATAGCGGCATCAGCCTTTCGTTCCATTCCTCAGCAGCCTTGCGGTCTCCGGCCTGAAGAGCCTCGACAAACTTGACCATCTGGACGGGAGCCACGTTTGAAGCCACTGAGATGACTCCGTCGCCGCCTCCGGACATAATCTGGAAGACCTGGTCGTCGTTTCCGCTCAAGACGTTGAAGCCTTCCGGCCTGGCGTCCAATATGTCCTGGATCTGCTTCAGGTCTCCAGACGCCTCCTTGACCGCTATCACTCCCGGAATACCCGCAACTCGAAGGCAGGTCTCGGCCTTCATATTGGAGCCTGTCCTGCCCGGGACGTTATATGCGATGATTGGTTTGGACGTGGCTTCGGCTATCGCCTTGAAATAACGGTAAATTCCTTCCTGAGTCGGCTTGTTGTAATAAGGGACCACAACCAGATAGGCATCCGGTCCACAAGGTTCCAGAAGCCTGATGTTGCGGATGGTCGCCACCGGTGAGTTGGTGCCAACTCCGGCCACTATCGGCCTGTCCGGACAAAGTTCCCTGGTGATGGTAAGAAGATTGACCTTCTCCTCGTCTTCCAGGCAAGGGGTCTCCGCTGTGGATCCGAGCGGGACGAGAAAATGTATGCCGGCTTCGACCTGCCTGGTCACCAGCGTTCTGAAAGCATCATAATCGACCTTTCCGTCCTTGAACGGGGTCACCAATGCTGTACCGCATCCTTTGAGTGTCATATTTTAACCCTCCTTGAAAAATAGTTCCTTGAATTCGTGTACGCCCTGAAGTCCTTCTGTCATCAGAGCGGCCACCACCGCGCCCTCTGCGAATCCCTTGCGGGAAAAAGCTTCGTGCTCTATGGTGATCCTGTCATTATCGCCTTCGAAACCGATGGTGTGGGTGCCTGCAAGCTCGGCGACGCGGATTGACGCGACATCCGGCTTGAGGCCCATCTGGTCTTCCACAACCGAAGCAAGGGACTTCGCCGTCCCGCTAGGCGCATCCAGTTTGTGGATATGATGCTTCTCAACGATGTATGGAGAGTACCCGCCAGCCTTTCCCAGGTATCTTGAGACGACCTCCACGGCTGCGGAAAGTACATTGACGCCGACGGAATAGTTGGATGAAAAGATCATCGGAGTTCCGAGTTTCTCGAAACAGCCGACGACCTCGTCCTGTATGTCATTCCAGCCGGTAGTGCCAATCACGACGGCCTTGAAATTCTCCGCCAAAGCCTTGTAGTTGGCCCTGAAGGCATCAGGACTGGTGAAGTCGATGCATACGCTTTCCCTGGCAATAGCCTTGTCGAAGTTCACGATGTCCTCGCTCGCTCCGGCGCACTCAATGCCGCGCGCGTCAAGCACCGACTCGATCATATGGCCCATCCGGCCATAGCCTGAGATAACCACCTTCATACTAAGCGATTTTAAAAATATAGTCGTGCAGGGCTTCAAGAGTGACCTGGAGCCTTTCCCTGTCGATGACGAAATTCTCGCTCATCATATTGGCGCTCACATTGGCGAGGTGGACCTTGCCGGAAACGCTGATGACCTTGTCTCCCAGACCTTCGAAACCTACGATGTTGCGACCGACGACGGAGATGAATGACTTGTCCCTGTAAACAGTCACTTCAGCCCATTTCCCGATGACTTCTAGTGCATCCTCAAGTTCGTCGCGCTCTTCAGGAATCACAAGATAGACTTCTGATTCAGTTGCCTTTGCGAGAATGACAGGAATTCTCTTCGGATAAAGTTCCGAGAAGACCTTCCCAAGCATTCTGGTGACTCCTTCAAGCTTTCTGGAAGCGACCTTCACGAACAGGATCTCGTCTCTGAAAGCGACTGACTTTGGTCCGTCAGGAGATTCGTCCCCTCTTACGATGACTGTTCCTTCGCTGGACGGATTCTGGGAATTCAGCACACTGATAGGAATATTCTTCCTTCTTGCGGGTTCGATTGTAAGAGGGTGAAGGACCCTTGCACCCATCGCGGCCATCTCGGCGGCCTCCTCGTAGGAGATTACATCTATCTTCCTCGTCTCCTTGATGACCCTGGGGTCGGCGGATCGCATACCGTCCACGTCCGTCCAGATCTCCACCCTTTCAGCGCCGAGCGCCATTCCGAAGATGGCGGCGGAATAGTCGGATCCTTCAAAACCCAGGACGGATGTCGCTCCCTTGTCGGTCGAAGCGACGAATCCTTGGGTTATGACAAGGTCCGAGCCTTTGGATTCAAGGCCGATGATTCTCCTGACATTGGCCTCCGTGATGTCCATATCCGGACGTGCGCTCATATAGTTGTCGTCCGTGGTAATCATCCTGCGCGCATCGATCCACTGGCAGGAAACCCCGCTGGCCTTGAACGCATAGCTGATGATTGTTGACGATAGGAGTTCTCCCATGGAGAGGATCCTGGCTTCGCTGCGGGGAGACAGCTCGCCGATCTGGCAGACACCGCTGACAAAGGTCTCCAGACCAGCGATCAGCCGCTCCACATCCGCATTGCATTTTTCCAGAAAATCAGGACTTTCCGCAAGAAGGTTCTTCGCGAGGGTGAAATGTCTTTCCCTCAAAGCCGCGAGATTCTCCTTGACTTTGTCCTCGTGCTGCGCTTCAGCCTCATCAGCAATGGCGACAAGATTCTTCGTCACTCTGGCAAGTGCAGAGACGACCACAAGAGGCTTCTCAGGAAGCCTGCTCCTGACAATCGAGATAACCCTCCCGATTGCCTCTTCATTCTGGACGGAAGTTCCGCCGAATTTCATTACGATCATAAGAGTTCGTTTTATTTGTTAAGTAAAAAATTCTTGTAAATAAGGATGTCCTGCTCCACAGCCTTCTTGATTTCGGAGACAAGGATGTGCTCTTTGGAGGTGTGCGCGGTCAGGATGGACCCCGGACCGCAGATGGCTTTTCGCTTGAATTTTGTCAGACGAGGGGCGTCGCTGCCGAAGGAGACAGGCTTAGCGCCTATGCCTTCGACATCGCAGAAATATTCTTGAGGATTGTCTCCTCCGAGCGCCTCTACCACAGACCCTCGCGGGCAGGCCCCCAGAAGCTTGTTCTGGATCAGTTCGTCAGTGGCGAAAGTCGTGCGGAAGTAAATTCGAAAAGAGATTTCCGGACTCAGGATGTTCTGAGGGTTGTTGCTGTGGAGGTCTCCGACATTCCACGTGGTCGGGCCGAGCAAATGATCCATCGGGAATTCTACCAGTTTTAGGGTGTTCATAAGATCTACGAAGCGGTCCACTGCGCTGACTCCGTGATCCGGATAACCTGAATGGCAAGGTCTTCCAGGAATGGTGATCTCAAAGGCCTTCGTGCCTTTGCTTGCAGTCACGAGACAATTGTCCGTAGGCTCTCCGACAAGAACGAATTCTCCTCCTTCACAGTCTCTGGTCCAGGCTTTCGCTCCGTATGAGCCGGTCTCTTCCCCGGCCAGAAGCAGCAGGCCGAAATCCGTGAATCCCTGACGCTGGAGTTCCAGACAGGCATTGTACATAGCGAAGATCTGACCTTTTGCATCGCAGGAACCTCTGCCAGACACCTTCGTATCCCCGGACTTTTCGACGGTGACAGATGGTTTGATGTATGGAGGAACGGTGTCCAGGTGTGTACAGAACACGAATGATGGACGTCCGGTTCCGGACCAGTCGAAGAGAAGATTAATGGTGCCGTCGCCCACTTCGTGTCCGGTGACGCCGCAACCCGGAACCAGCAGACGCTCCTTCAGGAACTCCGCAATGTGCCTCTCCCCACCAGAGGTGGATGGAACGCCCAGTATTTCCAGGAAAAAATCAAGGTCCATTACACTACTTTTGACCGCATACTCCTTCAAAGATAGTGATTTTGATTTTATATCCTGCACTTTGTGAGCACAAAGTGGAAAAAAACAGAGACGGTCAACCGCCGATGACGGCTGTGATGCCGTGTTTGGCGAAAATGGCGGCAGTATGCTTCTGAACTTCTTCGGACGGGGTTGACATCTTCAAGCCTGAAGGATTGTAAACACTCCAGAGGCGCTCGTGCTTGCCTTTCCCTATGTCGTGGTAAAGGAGCAGATTGACAGTCCTGCGACTCCAGGGAAGCGAATCAAGAAACGCCGCGGACGCCTCTATGTCAGCATCGTCAGCGTTGACCCCTTCAATAAGGGGAATACGGATAAGGAAGTCTCCCCCAAGTTCGGCAAGGAGGCGTATATTGTTCAGGATCCTCTCATTGGAAACACCGGTCCAGAACCTGTGCTTAGCAGGATCCATAAGCTTGAGATCCACAAGGAAGAGTTCGCACCTCTTGACCGCCGCGCGGAGAGTCTCTTCTGTGACGAAGAGGGATGTATCGACCGCACGATGGAAACCACGATGTCCGAGTTCGTCCAGAATGGCAAAGGAATATTCGGGGAACATCAACGGCTCGCCGCCGCACAGGGTTACCCCGCCGCCGCTGTTTGTCATTATCCCGCGTTCCTTTTCAATTACCTCCATCAGTTCGTCCATAGGCCACTCCCTGCCGCTCATCTCAATCGCCATCGCGGGACATTGTTCGGCACAGATGCCGCAACCGAGGCATTCCGAGGAAGTCGGCAGGATGCCCTCCGGAGTCAGGGTCAAAGCTCCGGCAGGACAGGCTTCCACACAACCGCCGCATCCGATACACCTGCTCTTCTTATATGTCTTTTCCCTTTCAGGGGACCAGCTTTCGGGATTGTGGCACCATACGCACCTCAGGGGGCAGCCCTTAAGAAAGACAGTGGTCCGGATCCCCGGACCATCGTTTATCGCATAACGTTTGATGTCAAAAATATAAGGCATTGTCTGTCAGATCTCCCCATTTTCCGTGCGAGCTATGATCTCCTCCTGGAGCTGGCTTGTCATGTCGTTGAAATAGTCCGAGTAACCGGCCACCCTGACAAGCAGGTCACGGAAATCGTCCGGATTCATACGGGCCTCCTGAAGGGTCTCGGTGTCAACTATGTTGAATTGTATGTGGTGACCTCCCAGCCGGAAATATCCACGGATGAGTTCTGCGAACTTCTTCAGGTCCTGGTCTCTCCTCAGAAGAGCAGGGACGAACCTCACATTCAGCAGGGTTCCGCCGCTGCGGGTCTGGTCCAGCTTGCCCAGGGACTTGATCACGCAGGTAGGGCCGTTGTGATCCGCTCCGTGCGCCGGGGACGTGCCGTCGCTGATTGCGAAATGAGCGAAACGTCCGTTCGGAGTGGCACCGCACACTGATCCGAAATAGTTGTGGCAGGTGGTGCTCAGCATATTCAGGTAAGTCTTGCCGCCACGGGTGTTCGGATGGCCTTCTATCGCCTTGACGAGATCGTCATAGACCCTGACTGCGATGGAGTCGGCATATTCATCGTCATTGCCGAAGAATGGAGTGTGGTTGCGGATGTACTGCCGCATCTTCTCCTCTCCTTCGAAGTTTTTCCCGATGGCTGAAAGAATCTGGTCCATAGTGTACCTGCGGTCTTCATAGACGTGCTTCTTGAGGGTCGTGAAGCAGTCGGTGATGGTTCCCAGACCGGTGCACTGGATGTACTGGGTGTTGTAGCGGGCTCCCCCGTCGTAGTAGTCCCTTCCCTTTTCAATGCAGTCATCGATGAACAGGCTGAGGAAAGTCGCCGGAGCATAGAGGGAGAACATCCTTTCGATGTAGTTGTTGACAGAGATCTTGAGATTGACGAAATATGTCATCTGCCTGCGCCAAGCATCGTAGAGTTCATCATAGGACTTGAATCCGCGCGGATCCCCGGTCTCGATGCCGATCTTTTTCCCGGTCTCCGGATCGATACCGTTGTGAAGGGTGATCTCGAGTATCTTCGGAGTGTTGAGGTAGCCGGTCAGCAGATAGGCCTCCTTGCCGAATGCGCCTACCTCGATGCAGCCGGAGCAGCCTCCTTCCCTGGCATCCTCAATGGTCTTGCCCTGGCGCACCAGTTCCCGGACATAAATGTCCGGATTGAAAACGGACGGGTAACCGTTGCCCTGACGGATGACCTTGATGCCTTCGATCAGGAATTCGTCCGGAGTGTTCCTGGCGATGTGGATGCTCAAGCCGGGCTGCAGTTCGTGCAGCTCTTCCTGAATCTCGAGAATCATATATGAAAGATCGTTCACGGCGCTGTTGCCATCACGGTCCACTCCTCCGATATTGATGTTTGTAAAGTCGTTGTAAGTTCCTGACTCCTTCGCAGTTATACCGACCTTTGGCGGTGCCGGCTGATTGTTGAACTTAATCCACAGACAGCTGAGAAGTTCCTTGGCCTCTTCCCTGGTCAGAGTTCCTTCCTCCAGTCCCTTCCTGTAGAAAGGGTAGAGGTGTTGATCGATGTGGCCGGGATTCATACTGTCCCATCCGTTGAGTTCGGTAACGGTTCCAAGATGCACGAACCAGTACATCTGGATGGCCTCCCACATATTCCTTGGGGCGTTCGCCGGCACCCAATGGCAGACTTCAGCTATCTTGAGAAGCTCATCCTTCCTTTTCGGATCCTTCTCCACGGCAGCCATCTCTTCCGCAAGCCTGGCGTGGCGTTCGGCCAGAAGGATCGCGGCGTCGCAGGAGATGCTCATCCCTTCGAGTTCCTGCTGCTTGTCGGTTGCGTACGGGTCGTTGATGTAGTCGAGCGAGGCAATTACGCCAGCTATCCGCCGTTTGACCTCAAGCAGTCCGCGATGGTACATCTTCCCGTCCATGGCAGTGTGTCCTGCTGCCCTCTGCTCCATAAATTCAGTGAAGACGCCGGCTTCGTAGGCTTCGCGCCATCCGGACGAAACGTGGCCGAATATTCTTTCTCTCTGGGTTTTTCCCGACCAGTATGGAATCACTTCCCGTTCGTAGGTGTCGATGTCTTCCTGGCTGATGTGGTAGGTCTGAAGTTCGCGGGTGTCAAGGACGTGCAGGTCTTCAACGCTGTGGCAGGTCAGTTCCGGAAAAGTCGGCACGGCCTTGGGAACAGGCCCGCGCTCTCCGACGATAAGTTCACCGGCGCCTATGTAGATGGTCTTCCTCCTGCAGATTTCATAGAAGTTCTTCGCTCTAAGGATCGCTATCGGGTATTTGCCATAGTTCTCTTTATAGAACTCCGTTTCAATCAGAGCCCTTTCTATGGTCAATGTGGCAGGAGTGCTTACGCTTTCCTCGCGAAGCCTTCTGATCCTGTCATTCATCCCCCCGTAACACTCAGGGTATTTTATTGAAAAGTTCATAGTCTGCAAATATAAAAACTATTTACTGTTCCTGGCCTCATATACCTCCTCGATTGTCATCGGTTTTTTAATATGGCCGAGCATCCTGGGACCGTTTTCCGTCATCAGGTAGTCCAGTTCGTTCCGCAGGCCTGAAAAACCCTTCCAGTCCTCCACTTTGTCGTAATTGATGAATTCGGAGAAGCGCTTCCCGCCTTTCCACAGGTCGATGAGTTCCGGAATGAAATAGATTCCCGGTTCTACAGTGAAGACGAAACCTGGTTCAAGCGGGCGTGCCAGCCTTAAAGACTTGAAACCGAACAGGGTGCTCTTGGCCATCCCCTCAGGATAACCGACATACTGCTCTCCCAGGTTCTCCATATCGTGGACATCCATTCCCATCATATGGCCGAGTCCGCAAGGGAAGAACAGGGCGTACGCACCGCTTTCGGCGGCGTCTGCCGGATTGCCCTTCATAAGCCCTATCTCCTTCATCCCCTCAGCGATCGCGGTCGCCGCGGCCATGTGCGCGTTGCGGAAAGGAACGCCGGGTCCAAGAGCTGCGACCGCAGCCTGGAAACTTCTCAAATGAATATTATAGATCAGTTCCTGACGCTCGGTGAATCTCTCACCTGCAGGCATCGAGGATGACAGGTCTCCTGAATAATGAAGGCCGTTTTCCGCTCCGGCATCCACAAGAAGGATGTCTCCTTCCCTGAGTTCGTGGATGAAGCCGTGATTATGCAGCACCTGGCCGTGATTGGTCGCGATCGTAGGGAAGGCGAGCCTTGCTCCCGGCACTTCGTTCGCCACCTGCTGAAGAGCGGCGGCTATCCGTGATTCGTGGACTCCGGGACGGGCCATCCTGTAGGCGGCCAAGTGCATCCTGACACTGATATCGACAGCATCTTCTATCGCGGCAATCTCCTCTCCGGTCTTGTGGTTTCTCTGCGCAACGACGGCCCTGATGAAAGAGACGGAAGCTTTCGCGGCCTGCAAGGAAGGGTTCAGACCGAGAAGTTCCTGAAGCCAGACCTGGTGGTCCCCTCTGTAAGGAGGAAGGAAATGAATCTCACGGCCCTTTGATGCGGCGTCCGAGAGAAAACCCTTAAGTTCAGCCATGGGACGGGTCTCATTGATTCCCACTCTTGTGCTTTTCTCCCTAAGGGTAGGTTCCGTACCCATCCAGACGATGTCGTCAATGGTTAGTTCGTTGCCGAATATCATTTCCCTCCCTTCGTCCACATCGATAACAGCGGCCAGGCCGGAGTAGTCGAGACCGAAGAAATAGAGGAACGAACTGTCCTGCCGGAACTGATATTCATTGTCGCGATAGTTCATCCCGACAAGTCCGTTTCCGAGGAAAAGCAGCAGGCCTCCGCCCACATCCTTTCTTAAACGCTCCCTTCTGCTGATATATGTCTCTTTGCTGAACGTCTGCATAACCTACTTCTTGTCCGGTCCGTAAAGGTTTACTTTCTTGTGCTTGCTGATCTGATGGTCAGTCGCAGGAAAATACTCTGAAAGAAGGTCATATAGACCCTTGTCATAGTCCTTGAGTTCCTCGCGGGTGTTCACCTGGTTATGCTTGCCGTCAGTGACTGCCACCTCAGCATTGACATTGAACCAGTCCTGCACCCCTTC
>CAYFVE010000037.1:0-1198 GCA_964346605.1 uncultured Muribaculaceae bacterium
TTGCTTTGGGGAACAGCTCTTGGCAAATGACCGAACCTCTCCTCTACAATCGTGTTAAGTTTCTCTATTTGAGGGTTTACTGACTGGATGTAGCGTAGTCTTATGTGTTCCTCGATACGAACAGGGAGATCCGTGCAGACTGAATCGATCCTGTCATCCAGATTCATATTCTCTTCAATGATTCTCCTTGCTACTGCCGCATCAATTGTCGTATCGATAGCCATTATAGCCTGTGTAAATGCATTGACAATCAGTCCATCGACATAGCGGTCCATCGCATCGATCATTATAAGTTCTTGATCTTCCTTCTCTTTCAATGAATCCAGAATACTCGCGCCTTCCTGGACAATCTGTCTCAGGCTGTCAATGGTGTGCTGCTTGTCGTCAAGTTTCAAACGAAGTTTGACCGAATATCCTGTCGGTATCACAATTGCAGCTACAATCAGCAGGTTCCTGAAGAACCTGACAAATGACCTCCAGACCCCGACTTTTTTCTTCGGCGTTTCTTTGGGTTGAGTTTGAAATGAATTATCTTCCATTCCACAAAAGTAGTGATATTCAATGAATACTACTGCTCAAGAAGAAAAGATTTGAAGGTGTTGAATCTGGCTGGGAGCTCTACAGACTGTTTCTTTCCCTTAGTAAAGGCTTCAAGGCGGGCTGGCAGCCGGACCTCCTCTCCAATCGCTCTTTCGACCGTCTCTTTGAATTTGGCAGGGTGCGCGGTCTCGCAGAATATTCCTGTCTCACCTGCCTGCAGGCCGCCTGAGAGGGCTTTGTAGCCGCAGGCTCCATGAGGATCCAGAACATATCCTGTTCTGGAAAAACAATCAGCAATGGTTGCCATAATGGTGTCATCATCGACGACATATCCGGAAATGTCGGCCCTGATGGCTTTCCAGTCTTTGCCGTAAAGATCCCATATTCGTGCGAAATTGCTCGGCGCTCCCACATCCATCGCATTTGCGATGGTCTGAATGCTGTGCCTTGGGATATATTCACCGGACTGCAGGAACTCGTAGAAAACGCTGTTGCGGTTGTTTGCCGCGATGAAGCGAGCGACCGGCAGTCCCATCCTGCGACCGATCAACGCTGAACAGATGTTGCCGAAGTTGCCGCTAGGCACGCATACTACCAGGTTGTCCTCAACGCAGAGCTGCTTCATCCGGGCATAGGCGTTGATATAATAGAACGACTG